>NZ_JBXWMM010000009.1:0-200285 GCF_059609825.1 Ruegeria sp. YTSB088
TTCGGCTTCGGCTTCGGCTTCGGCTTCGGCTTCGGCTTCGGCTTCGGCTTCGGCTTCGGCTTCGGCTTCGGCTTCGGCTTCGGAAAAGTCTTCTTCTACGTTTTCAGCCGGGTCAACAGGCGCATCGCCCTGTTGCAATTCGGTTTCGACGACGTCATCCGCCTGAGGGCTTTCCACCGGCTTTTCTTCGGACTTTTTCTTACCAGCCACCGCAATATTCCTCTTATCGAATCCAAATTCAGATGAATAACAGCCCAGGTCAAGTTAATCGGGGACCGCGCCGCCCTCAACCCGCAACGCATGTTTTGCAAGCTTTTTAACAGCCTTACGCATTTTCTTTGGTGTCGGCATCTTCGCGATCTTCAGGCCCGCATAGTCCAACGAATAAAGGGGATCACCCGTGGCCTGACTGATTGCAGCCAGCCACAATGGCGCTGATCCAGCCCAAATATCGGCAAAATGTCGCGCCGTCCTTGGCGAAAAAAGCGGAGCGATTATCGGCGAATCTCCATCTGCTGCTTCCACCGCCTCGGGTGTTAGCGGCAACAGTCTTTGTTGGTAGACGGGCTGTTCCCGCACGGCCAGACCAGATTCGGTCAGTCGACCGGCAACATCGCCACGCGTGTGCTCACCCCTCAAATGCAACAACGGGCTTTTGGGCCGCCGCTTGAGCAGATGTCCCACCAGCTCCTCTGCCGTGGCCCCGACCATCTCGGCCTGCCAACCGTACCCTTTCGCTGTGCCAGTTGTTGCGGGCCCGACGCAGAACGCAGGCAGGGTGCGGTCAACACCTTTCGCGGCCGCCGCGTTCACGGCATTGGCCGAGGTGAAAATCAATCCCTGCACTCCCTCGGTCTCAACGGCAACCGGCAGAGGCAGGATTTCCATGATCGGGGAATAGATGACCTGAACCCGTGATCTGGTGCGGGTCGGCAACTGCGCAACGAACCTTTCAGAGGCGGCGCGCGGGCGGGTCATCAACAAATACAACGTGTGGCCCCTTGGCCCTTCAGGATTGTTTGCATCCGCGCAGGGTGATACCCCGCCGTAAGATCATGATGCAACGGATCAGGGTGATGGTGCAAACACTTACCGTACTGGGATTGGAAAGCAGCTGTGACGATACGGCCGCAGCCATCGTGCGCCAAATGGCGAGCGCCGAAGCCGAAATCCTGTCATCCATTGTGCATGGCCAAACCGATCTGCACAGTGCTTATGGCGGCGTCGTGCCCGAGATCGCAGCCCGGGCACATGCAGAAAAGCTGGATGTCTGTGTCGTGCAAGCACTGGAAGCCGCGGGGCTTTCACTGAGGGACATGGACGCCATTGCCGTCACCTCAGGGCCGGGTCTGATCGGAGGGGTCATGTCCGGCGTGATGTGCGCCAAGGGGCTCAGCGCGGCCACCGGTCTGCCGCTGGTGGGTGTCAATCACCTTGCCGGTCATGCGCTGACACCACGCCTGACAGACAACATAGCCTTCCCCTACCTGGTGCTTCTGGTGTCGGGCGGACATTGCCAATACCTGATTGCCCACGGGCCCGAGCAGTTTACCCGCCTTGGCGGTACTATTGACGATGCGCCGGGTGAAGCCTTCGACAAAACCGCCCGCTTGCTGGGCCTGCCGCAACCTGGCGGCCCTTCCGTCGAGGCCGAGGCGCGCGCCGGTGATCCCAACCGCTTCCAGTTTCCAAGGCCGCTTCTCGACCGGCCCGGTTGCGATCTGTCCTTCTCTGGGTTGAAAACTGCGTTGATGCGGATGCGCGATCAAATCGTGGCTAAAAAGGGCGGCCTGACTCGTCAGGACCGCGCAGACCTGTGCGCTGGATTCCAGCAGGCGATTGTGGACACGTTGGCCGAAAAGACCCGACGCGCAATCGATCTGTATCTGGAACACAGCCCGGCTGATCCCGTGATTGCTGTTGCTGGAGGAGTTGCCGCAAATTCGGCCATTCGGTCCAAATTAGAGTCTGTTTGCGCCAAAAATAACACCCGATTTACAGCACCTCCGCTGGCGTTGTGCACGGATAACGCCGCGATGATCGCCTACGCGGGTCTTGAGCGCTTTCGTTGCGGGGCACAGGACGGGCTGGACCTGACCGCCCGACCCCGCTGGCCTCTGGATCAGCACAGCCCGGCGATGCTGGGCGGCGGCAAGAAAGGGGCCAAGGCATGAGCGTATCCGTTCTGGGTTCCGGTGCGTTTGGCACTGCCTTGGCGATCTCGCTGGCAGGCAACGGGCCGGTGACTCTGTGGTCAAGAAACGCCAGCCAGGCGCAGAAGATGCGCGAAATGCGCGAAAACTCAACCCGGCTGCCCAACATAGCCTTGCCCAAGGACATCGCAGTGACCGCGGACATTGCCGATGCGCTCAAAGCCGAAATGCTTTTATTGGCTGTGCCAATGCAGAAATTGCGCAGCGCTTTGCAAGATCACGCCCCTGCACTGCGTGGCAAGACTCTGGTGGCCTGCTGCAAGGGAATTGAACTGACCTCGGGGCTTGGACCTGTCGCGGTCATCAAGGAGGTTGTCCCGGATGCCCACATCGCTTTGCTGACCGGGCCCAGTTTTGCGGATGATATCGCGCACGGCCTGCCCACCGCGTTGACGCTGGCTTGCGAGGATACGGAACTTGGCAAGGCGCTTCAGACCGAACTGACGACGGCGAACCTGCGCCTCTATCGCACCACTGACGCGATCGGCGCTGAACTTGGCGGTGCGCTGAAGAATGTCATGGCCATTGGCTGCGGGGCCGTCATCGGTGCAGGTCTGGGAGACAGCGCCCGGGCAGCCTTGATGACCCGCGGGTTTGCCGAGATGCAACGCTTTGCCGCGATGCGCGGCGCGCGTCCCGACACACTGATGGGTTTGTCCGGGCTAGGAGATCTTGTGCTGACCTGCTCGTCCGAACTGTCCCGAAACTATAGTTTTGGCCTTAGTTTGGGCCTGAATCAGACCTTCGACAGCCGAACGACGGTCGAAGGCGTCGCCACCGCCCGCGCCATGTCGGACATAGCCGCCAAGGAAGGGCTGGATATGCCCATCAGCGCCACTGTGGCGGATCTGAGCTATGGCGCCTACAGTGTCACCGAGGCCATTCAAAACCTGCTCAATCGACCCCTCAAGGAGGAATAATATGCTGATCGCCCTCATCGCTCGTGACAAACCCGGCGCGTTGCAAACCCGATTGGACAACCGCTCGGCCCACCTGGCCTATATCGAAGAAACCGGCGTCGTGTCACAGGCCGGACCACTGCTGGACGGCGATTCCATGATCGGCTCTTTGATAATCCTCGACGTGGAGGATCTGGCCGCAGCACAGTCTTGGGCCGAAAGCGACCCCTACGCGAAGGCTGGATTGTTCCAATCGGTCGAACTGATCGCGTGGAAAAAGGTGATCGGTTGATGGCCTATTGGTTGTTCAAATCGGAACCGTCGACCTGGAGTTGGGATCAGCAAGTCGCGAAAGGTGATGCGGGCGAGGAATGGGACGGCGTTCGCAACTATCAGGCGCGTAACTTCATGCGTCAGATGGACGTTGGGGACTGGGGGTTCTTCTACCATTCGCAAAAGGACAAATCCGTAGTTGGAATTGTCGAGATCTGCGCCGAGGCCCACCCCGACAGCACCACAGACGACGAACGCTGGGAGTGTGTGGACATCAAGGCCGTGCGGCCTTTTTCCAAACCCGTAACATTGGACCAGATCAAGGCGGACGAGCGTCTGGCGAATATGGTGCTGGTGAAGAACTCTCGCTTGTCGGTGCAGCCAGTGACCGAGGACGAATGGCGGATAATTTGCATGCTGGGTGAAACGCTGCCTGACTGAATGGGAACATGTCGTCAGGTGCAGAACTTCTCAAACACCTGACAAGATGCTATGTTTCCATGGGCTTTGCCGAGTGGGGGCATGTCGATCGCGTATACTGCAATCGCGTACACTTGGCAGTGTTCGTATAAAGTTCGGTCTCTCTTGAAAGCATGAACCCATGTCTGACGAAGAAGGCGGCAATGGGATACTCGAAGACGCCGTTGCTGCGAAGAATTCAAAAAATTGGGAAGCGCGCCTGAAAGAGGCGCGCGAAAAGCGTGCAAAAGTGCTTAGCGGAGCACAGGACGAAGCGCAGGAAAGGCCCGTTTTGAAACCTTCCGAGACAGAGTATCTGTCCCGGCCGGACGAAACCAAAATCGAAGAGATCGTATCAGACCGGGTCCGTTCCCTGCATTTGGAAGAACCAAAAGTCAGGAAAAGGCCCTTAGTTAGAGCAGGTATTGTTCTGGCCGCCTTGGTTTGCGGCGCGGTCCTGCAATGGGGTGTCACCAATATTGCCGGAATCTGGCGCTCTACAGAAGGAAAGACCCCAGCAAGCTTGGATGCGTCGACGGAGAATCTTCCTGAAATCGAGGAGCTGCTTTCAGACAGGGCGCCGATTGTCAGAAACGCAAGGCCGCCGGACAAACTAGACACACAAACAGAAGAGGAACTTACCGATTCAGCGGCTCTGGAGGTCCCGCCCGTTTCCGCCCTCGCAATCGCCGAAGAGACTGGGGATTCGATCACTGACACGCCTCTCGACCAGAACGCCTCGGTTGAGGCAGTTGTGACGCCACCGGTTCCTGCTGAAGACCTATCGGGTACGGACGCGGTGAAACCAGGGCCCCTAGTCCCAGACCAGGAACCGGCCGCATCTTCGCCTCCGCCAGCGATTTTCATACCGGCACAACTCGAGCCAATCTTGGCCGCCGCTTTTTCTGCCGATACTCAAACCTTGTTTCCAGCTCCTGTCGAACCTCCGTGGCGGCACGCTAACCGGTCGAACAAAGACAGCTTTTCGCAGGCATCCTTGATGCTATATGATCCCGTCCCGCAAGAGATCACGTTGTCAGCGGTCCCGTCTTTTGCAGAGGTAAAACCGCTTTTGCCTGTACAACCCCCCATTGATCTGGAAGTTTCGCTTTTTGTCCCGTCGAGAGTGTCACAAGAAGCCAGCAGCCGGGCTTTCGAATTGCTTACACAGGGCCGAGCGACAGTTGTATCAACGGACCGCGTGGGATTCCGCGTCAGAGAAACACAGGTTCGATTTTATCATCCAAGCGACGCTGAAAATGCGGCGCTGGCGGCTGATGCTCTTGACGGTGTTTTAAGAGACTTCACGAATTCGGGCAACAAAACCCGCCCGGGACGGATAGAGGTTTATCTGGCAGGCAGCGGCGGTGCTTCGCAAGGGGGATCGGACCAGCAGCCTACTGAATTCGATAGCTTCATTGCGCGCATTCTTGGCGAGCTCAGATGAGTAATGAGGGAAGGTTCTGACGATACAGAACCTTCCCTACCCCCGCGTGCTCCCTACTCACCACACGCGTATGGAAATATCTGGTTCTGACCGTCCTGGTCACGTGTTGAGCTTAGCCCAATCGCCTGCTGCGTTTCAAACGCCAAGTCTCTAAATAACAACTCAAATTAAGTACGCCCGCCGAAATCTGAGCGGGCGTTTTGTGAATTTCCGTCCAGATCAGCTGTAAACGGCTTCTTTTCCGAAATGCTTGGTCAAAATGTAGTACACGACGGCGCGGTACTTGTTGCGCTCGGACTTGCCGTAGGTTTCCATCGCTTTGTTGATCCCTTCCATCAGCTCGGGGCCATCTGCCAGACCCAGCTTTTTGATCAGAAAGTTGTTCTTGACGGTTTCCAGTTCAGAGTCCTGGCTGGCCGCAACAGTCGCCGCATCTGCGTCATAGATCGCCGGACCACAACCGATGGTGACCTTGGTCAGCAGGTCCATATCGGGGTCCATGCCGCATTTGGTTTTCAGGTCTTCTGCGTATTTGGCGATCAGCTCGTCGCGCTTGCCCATATCCTAGTCTCCTTGATCCGTTTACCCGGCACTTTTCACCGATGGTCGGAAGACTAGCCGCGTCTCGGGCTTTTCCAAAAGGAAAAAAAACTGCGATTTCTCCCCCCTGGTCAAAGTCTGTAAGTTTCTTGCTGATAAGCCTAGCGGCAATAGCCCCACCCTGGGCCTTGCAAGTGGAAATGATCCGCGTGCAAGCGATTGAAATCGGGCCCAAGAACCACACGAAACCAACCGCAGGCCTCGCGCCAGATCTGCCGTAAAAAAGCGGCTTCTGGACCGGAGTCCTGCCAGTTGGACAACAAGGTCAGCGTCCGACCATCAACGGTATCCACACCGACAATATCAATCGAATCCGCGCGGGCATGGCTGCTCCATCCGCTGTTTTCACCCTGCGCGGTGCGCATAGGACGGCAATTGTAACTGCCGACGTGGCGCAATCGGGAAACGTTGGTCCCAAGCAGATCGCGTGCGGCGGGCTGCACGACGTGATGTTCCCACATGGTCAGGCGCAAAGCCGTGGCGCAACTGGTTTCAACATCCTTGATCCCTGATGTCACCAATTTGGTCAGAAGACCCCGACCGGCTATGCCGCAGTTCTGATCGACAATCAGATCCTCCATCGCCTCGAAACGAACACCTGCGTCTTCCAGAGCAACCCGGCACTGTACGTCGCTGGCCAGTGCGCGGTTCAACTGGAACTTTGTGACAGGTGTGACCGGGGCGGTCACTTTCAGATCGCGCAACGGGTTCCAATGTGACGGCACCGGCGTTTCGGGATGCGCCAACACCCACCAGACACCACCGCCCAAAAGGATCACAACTGCCGCCAGCCTGAGAACGAAAGACGCCGCCGAGTACAAATACCGGCGGCGCCCAGATTTCTGCGTCATACCAAGACAGCGATCAGTAGCGGTAATGCTCCGGTTTGTACGGACCTTCCGGTTTGACACCGATATAAGCAGCCTGATCCGCGTCCATCTGGGTCAGCTTCACGCCGATTCGATCCAGATGCAGGCGGGCCACTTTCTCATCCAGATGTTTGGGCAGGATGTAGACCTTGTTCTCGTACTGGTCACCCTTGGTGAACAGTTCGATCTGGGCCAGAACCTGGTTGGTGAACGAGGCCGACATCACAAAGGATGGGTGCCCGGTGGCGTTGCCAAGGTTCAGCAGACGGCCTTCGGACAGCAGAATGATGCGGTTGCCCGAGGGCATCTCGATCATGTCCACCTGCTCCTTGATGTTGGTCCATTTGTGGTTTTTCAGGCTGGCCACCTGAATTTCGTTGTCGAAATGGCCGATGTTGCCAACAATCGCCATGTCCTTCATCGCGCGCATGTGCTCGATGCGGATCACGTCCTTGTTGCCGGTGGTTGTGATGAAGATGTCCGCGCTGGCGACTTCGTCTTCCAGCAAGGTCACTTCAAACCCGTCCATCGCAGCCTGCAGAGCACAGATCGGGTCAACTTCGGTGACTTTCACACGGGCTCCCGCGCCGCACAACGACGCCGCCGAGCCTTTGCCCACGTCACCGTAACCGCAGACCACGGCAACCTTGCCAGCCATCATCGTGTCGGTAGCGCGACGGATACCGTCGACCAGCGATTCCTTGCAGCCGTATTTGTTGTCGAATTTCGACTTGGTGACGCTGTCATTCACGTTGATCGCCGGGAACGGCAGTTGACCTTCCTTAACCAGCTGATACAGGCGGTTCACACCGGTGGTGGTTTCCTCAGACACACCCTGGATCTGGTCACGCATCTTAGTGAACCAGCCGGGGCTTGCCGCCATACGCTTGGCGATCTGCTTTTTGATCACCTCTTCCTCTTCCGAACCCGGAACAGGGATGATGTCTTCACCCGCTTCGGCACGAGCGCCGAGCAGGATGTAAAGCGTTGCGTCACCGCCATCGTCCAGGATCATGTTCGGGCCGTCTTCGAACAGGAAGGACTTGTCCAGATAATCCCAATGCTCTTCCAGTGTCTGGCCCTTGATCGCAAAAACGGGAATACCAGCTTCGGCAATCGCGGCCGCCGCGTGGTCTTGGGTCGAGAAGATGTTGCACGACGCCCAGCGCACATCCGCGCCCAGCGCCACCAGTGTTTCGATCAGAACGCCCGTCTGGATGGTCATGTGCAGCGAACCTACGATGCGGGCACCCGCCAGAGGTTTGCTTTCGCCGTATTCCGTGCGCAGGGACATCAGGCCCGGCATCTCGGTTTCGGCAATATCCAGCTCTTTGCGGCCAAAGCCAGCCAATGAAATGTCTTTAACGATATAGTCCCCGGCCATCAGGTGCTCCATTTTCCGGTAATTCACAGTCCTGGCTGCCCCTAGCATTCCTTGGGGCAGGTGGCAACTTTGAAGACTGTGATCGGAAACGTTATGGCCAATATTAGCTTGGTGTGCCTTCAATTTCGATCTTCGGTATCGCTTCAAAAAAATCTGTGCCAACGGCAACAATACAACTGATACCGTTCGCATTGGTTACCAAAACGGTATAGCTTCCCGTTTCCTTCGAGGTCCAAACCTCCATCACCGATTGTGCGCCACGTGTTTTTTGCAGACCGCCAAAGGCTAATTCCTCGGCATAGTTCTCCTGCAATTTGGATATGATGTCATTCCGTGCCGCACAATTCTGGGCAAAGGCAGGCGGCGCGGTGGCGGCCATTCCGAAGGTCAGTGCGATTGCGAATAATCGTTTGAACATAGGATGCTCCTTTCGATACGTGTTTCAGTTCGAGAGGGGCACACTGGGAGGAGAATGCACCCCCCTCAGTCCTTAATGTCGGGATCCTACCGCGCCGTTTCAAAGCACGAACGCTCAAGAAAATGTTGGCAGCATGTGATCCAGACAGGTAGATCATACCATAAAAACGCGAATTGAACGTGACCCACTTCACAAGGCATGGCAGAATGGCAACACAACCCAGAGCGTGGCAAAGGATGCTGTCGGGTCGCAGACTGGACCTGCTGGACCCGACACCGGTAGATATCGAGATTGAGGATATCGCGCATGGTCTTGCCTTTGTCGCTCGCTGGAACGGTCAGACAAACGGCGATTTCGCCTATTCCGTGGCTGAACACTCCCTATTGGTTGAAGAGATTTTTGGTCGCGTTGCCCCCAAGGCCTCGGTGAAGTGGCGATTGGCCGCCTTGTTACATGACGCGCCCGAATATGTGATCGGCGATATGATTTCCCCTGTGAAGTCCGCCGTTGGTCCGGACTACGGCGCGCTGGATGACCGCCTGGCGGCGGCGATCCACATCCGGTTCGGCCTTCCTGCGCAGGTGCCGAAAACGGTGAAGCGCCAGATCAAGAAGGCCGACAAGATCAGTGCCTGGATGGAGGCCACACAAATCGCTGGGTTTTCCGAGGCCGAAGCCACGAAGTTCTTTGGCCGCCCTGACAGGGAGGTCATGGCAGGTCTACAGATCAGGTTGCGCCCACCGGTCGAGGTGCGGCACGCCTATACAACACGACACGCAGAGCTGATCGCACAGGTCTAAAGGGCGGTTTCAGCATGAGTTGAGTGGTTAAAGGAGATGGTGATTCAGGGATGAAAAAAAGGACCGGAAACCGAATTTTGCTTGTCGCCAACCTCGTTCTGACTCTTGTACTTGCGGCGGTGTTGGTCAAAACCGGGTATCTTTCGAAGACAGTCCGCAAATTCACCGGCGCGCATGTCCCGGTCACGATAACCGATCACTACAAACTCATGGTCTGGCTGCACGAGCGGCCGATATCTCAGGCATTGGACTCACCGGATATTCAAATCGCTTTCATCGGTGATTCCATCATCGAGGGGTGGTTGACCAGTAACATCCTACCCAACTCGCTGAACCTTGGGATCAGCCGCGACACCACCCCGGGCCTGATCGCACGGGCAAAACCGGAACTGATCGCTCATGTTCCGACATGGTATCTGGGAATCGGGGTCAATGACGCTCTGGCGGCCACACCTCCGGAGGAGATTGCAGGGTATGTCGCACAGTTGAAGACCATGTTCACGCCCGCCGAAAGGTTGATCTGGCGTGCTGTGTTGCCTGTCACTGGTGCAAGCTGGACCGCAGAAATGGAGGCGTTTCGAACTGCCTTCAACACGGCTGCACTACAAGCCTGTCAGGAAATGGCGAACTGCACATTTCTGACCCCGCCGGACGGGTACGACGAGAACATTGTCAACTGGACGTCAGACGGGCTGCATCCTAACTCAATCGGATATCGTCAACTGGCGCAGCAGCTCTGCAAAGAAGTCTCTTGCTCACCTTAATACTCCTGCATGGAGACACTGTTGCACTACCCGGCGAACTGTCTGAAGCTTGGATAGGGTTTGTGATCTCCCTGTTTCAGCCAAAGACGTAAAAGCAAAGCTTATTGCCGTCCGGGTCGCGCACATATGCGCCATAGAATCTGTCGGGGACACGTTGACCGGGTTCGCCTTCGTCCACCGCACCCAGACTGATTGCCTTGTTGTAAAGTTCCTTGGCCTCATCCTTGGAGTCGGCTGCAAAGGCGACCATGTTGCCATTTCCAACGGCGCAGGCATCACCGTCGTAGGGCTCGCACACCGCAAGCATCGGCGCGTCGGGTTTGTTGCCAATGAACGCGATCCGGCCTGCGTCTATAACCACTTTCGCACCCTTGTCCGCGAATAGGCTGGTATAGAAGTCCTTAGCGCGCTCCATGTCCGAAACGCCAACGGTTACATATCCGATCATCGAGTGGTCCTGTTCTGACAAAATTTTCCAGATATGCCGAACAATCCCCGACGGGACCCAAGGTTACAAGTCACTAAACCGTCATCGAGCACCCCGCCGACTTAACGAGGGCTGCGTTTCGCCAGTATCCGCTGCAACGTCCGCCGATGCATATTCAACCGCCGCGCGGTTTCGGAGACATTCCGGTCACACAGCTCATAAACGCGCTGGATATGTTCCCAGCGCACACGGTCCGCGCTCATGGGGTTTTCAGGTGGCGGGGGCAGTTCGTCGCCCTTCGCAAGCAGCGCGTTCGTGATATCGGTCGCGTCCGCAGGCTTTGACAGATAGTCGGTCGCGCCGATCTTGACCGCCGCCACGGCAGTGGCGATGGCGCCATATCCGGTCAGAACAACAACACGGCTGTCGGGACGTTTTTCCCGCAATACTTCGACTACGTCCAAACCGTTGCCATCCTCAAGTCTCAAATCAACAACAGCATAAGCCGGAGGGCGGGCGGTGGAAATTGCGCGGCCAGCGGCGACGGATCCCGCGGTTTCAACTTCGAAGCCGCGCTTTTCCATGGCCTTGGCCAAACGTCTCAGAAACGGCTCGTCATCATCAACCAAAAGCAGGGATTTATCAGGGCCGATGTCAAGCTGAGAAGTATCTGCCATATGTTGGGTCTTTCGCTATTTCATGCTTTTGGCTCGAACATGAGTAATAGCAGCGCGGGAACAAAGGTCAAACAACCTTGTTACGACGCGCCCTGATCCAGAAAGCATTCAACCCTGTCCGCCATCTGTTCGGCCGTGTCCTCGCGCTTGAAAAACTCCAGAAATCCGTCTTCGGGTGTAACCAGATAGGTAAAGGTGGAATGGTCAACCAGATAGAATTCGTCGCCTTTGTCATGCGCCTTGTAATAGGTCTTGTAGGCCTTGCTGGCTGCCTTGACCTGTTCGGGCGAGCCGGTCAGCGCGATCGTCTTTCCACCGAGGTTGAAGGCATAGTCGGCCATCACTTCGGGCGTATCGCGATCCGGGTCAATTGAGATGAACAACGGTGTCACCGACAGTCCGCGCTCGGCAAGAATATCGACGGCCTCGGCGTTGCGGGACATATCAAACGGGCAAACGTCCGGGCAGAAAGTATATCCGAAATAGACCAGTGTCGGTTCGGCAATCACATCTTTGTCCGTGACCGTCTCGCCCTTGCCATTCACCAGTTCAAATGGCCCGCCAATTGCGGCGGAACCCCCGGCGATCTGGCTGGACCGGCATTGTGCGAACTTGTCATCGGACCCGCCGCCCGACGTCAGAAGCCACATGGCCCCAAGTCCGCTAGCCAGAGCAAGGGTTGCGAGAATTGCGTACAGTAGGCGGGTCATTTCGATTATCCGGTCGCAAGGGGTTGTTGATCGTTCCGGCCGGGACACCTATCAAGATGACCAGCCGATGCAACAGGACATAAGCGACCGATGGCAGAATCCAATCAGACTTTTTGGCGCGGCCAGGGACGCAGCAGCTGGATTCGGCTTCGGACCCTGATCCTTTTGCGATGGGTGGCCATCATCGGTCAGCTCACTGCAATCACGGTGGCGCAGCGATACTATGACGTGCAGCTGGAACTGGGCCTGTGCTACCTGGCCATCGGAATTTCGGTCATGGGCAACCTGACTGCCATTTTGCTGTTTCCGCAAAACAAGCGCCTGACCGAGTTTGAAAACTTCCTGATGGTTCTGTTCGACCTGCTGCAACTGTCAATCCTGCTGTATTTGACAGGCGGGCTGAACAATCCGTTTGCATTGCTTCTGCTGGGTCCGGTCACGATTTCAGCCAATGTCATGAGCACGCGATCGACCCTGATCGTCGGTGCCGTGGCAATCGTTCTGACTACTGTACTGGCAGAATTTCACCTTCCGTTACGGACAAGCCTCGGGCTTGTTCTGGATATCCCGGATATCCTTCTGTTTGGAAACTGGGCCGCAATCATCATCGCCATTGTCTTCATCGGCGCCTATTCCCACCGGGTCAGTTCCGAAGTCCAATCCATGTCAGAAGCACTGGCCGCCACGCATATGGCGCTGGCACGCGAACAAAAACTGACCGATCTGGGGGGCGTCGTTGCCGCTGCCGCGCATGAGCTGGGCACACCTTTGGCGACGATAAAACTGACCAGCGCAGAATTGATCGAAGAACTGGACGATCGCCCGGACCTGAAAGAAGATGCCGCTTTGATCCGCGAGCAGGCAGACCGTTGCCGTGACATTCTGCGCGACATGGGGCGGGCGGGCAAAGATGATCTGCATCTGCGGCAGGCACCGCTTTCGACAGTGGTGAACGAAGCGGCCGAACCACATGTCGGCCGAGGCAAGGCGGTTCATTTTTCCGAAGGCCCGGCGCAGGACGGGGATGTGCAGCAGCCCTCGATCCTGCGAAAACCCGAGATCATTCACGGATTGCGCAACCTGATTCAGAATGCCGTGGATTTTGCCCGCGCAAATGTCTGGGTCGAGGCCGAATGGACCGACGGCCGGATCACCGTCAGCATCATGGATGACGGGCGGGGATACCCGCCCCACATGATCGGACGCATTGGCGATCCCTTTATGCGCCGCCGACGGGTGGAATCCGATCAGAGAACACGCCCGGAATACGAAGGCATGGGCCTGGGATTGTTCATCGCCAAAACCCTGCTGGAACGCAGCGGCGCCGAGCTGGAATTCGCAAATGGTTCTGACCCTTACCAGCATCTGACTGACAACCCGGATCGGCGTGGGGCCATCGTCAAGGTGACTTGGCCTCGCAAATTGATTGACGCCCAAAAAGGCGACACGCCCGTCCCTTCCGGTTCCAACACGCGTTTTCAGGTGTGAATTAAGAGACCGTTAACCAATAGCGCGCATAGTCAGCCCGGGTTTTGTTCAGGCTTGGGGGATTTGATGGCCGATTGGATCATTCTGGCCACAATCAGTCTTGTTTCGTGCTGTTTCGCCGTTCTGTGGCTGCTGCCGCGCCGGGCACAGCGCGACAAATCTTTTGGTTTATTTTCAAATACTTCTCTGTTTGACGCCGTATTTCTTTTTGATGGTGACCAACTGATCAGCCATTCTGATTTCGCGCTGGCCGGGTTAGAACATGTTGGAAACTGGCAGGGCTTGCGGCGCCTGTTGCAAAGGGATTTCCCCACTTTCCCCGAAACTCCTGACAAAGTGCGCGATCGGGGCAATCTTGTGGTATCTGCCATTGACTGCACGATCGAACGAGAAGTCGTGTGTGAGTGGATTGACGGTGTCGTCCGCGTTCGACTTTGCGAAAGCACAAAGGCCTCCTCAGCAGGATCGGCCACCCCAAGTGAGCCGACCCGTCTGGCAATGGATCTGGCCCCTTATCCGGTATGGTTGGTCGGCAACGACAATCGGGTGCAGTGGTGCAATGCCGCCTATGTCACACTTGTTCAAAAGGCACGTGATCAGGACGCCGATCTGACTGCACCGCTTTTTGCAAGCCCGGAGGATGCGGCAAGACCTACCGGAAAAACGCGCGTGTCGGTGGATGTGGCGGACACTGATCGCAAGCTTTGGTTCGATTTGACTCGGATCGAACACGAGAACGGTCATCTGTGTTACGCTGTTGACGTCAACGCGATTGTCGAGGCGGAAACCGCCCAGCGCAAATTCGTGCAGACCATGACCAAGACCTTTGCCCAATTGTCCATTGGTCTCGCCATTTTTGACCGCAATCGGCAACTGGCCCTGTTCAACCCGGCCCTGATCGACCTGACTACGTTGCCACCTGATTTCCTCAGTTGCCGCCCCAGCCTAAGCAGTTTTTTCGACCGTTTGCGCGATCAACACATGATGCCGGAACCCAAAAACTACCGCAGCTGGCGCCGTCAGATGAACGACCTTCTCGAAGCAGCAGAAGATGGAAACTATCACGAGACGTGGTCGCTGCCATCCGGGTCGGTCTATTCCGTCAGCGGGCGCCCTCACCCGGATGGTGCAGTGGCCTTTCTGTTCGAGGACATCACCGCGGAAATCACACTGACGCAGCGCTTTCGATCGGAAATGGATCTGATGCAGTCCATTCTGGACAAACTGGCGGACGCAATTGCTGTCTTTGCAGATGACGGCACGCTGGCCTTTACCAACTATGCGTATCAGAAGCTGTGGGGAGACGCGCAAGAGATCGGCTTCCAAAGCGAAACGGTCACCGATGTCACGCGACGCTGGCAAGACCTCTGTGTCGCGACGCCGGTTTTGGGTGAGGTCCGGGATTTTGTCGAAATGCGGGAAAACCGCGCCGAATGGACAGCCGAAATCCAGATGAGGTCCGGCATAATCGTGGATTGTACCGTCACACCGGTTTATAACGGCGCGACAATCGTCCGGTTTACCCGATCCGAGTTTACCTCGAAATCCACCGAGATGGAACAGATCAGCGCCTGAACCGGGTTGCAGCCGGTCAGGCGCAAGGCCATTGTGGCGGCATGACACAGACCGCCCGATTTCTGACTTTCAAATCGCCCGAAGAAACCGCCGTTTTCGCCGCGCGAATGGGAATGTCACTGTGCCCGGGCGATGTCGTTCTGCTGGAAGGCTCGATCGGCAGCGGCAAAACACATTTCGCGCGCAACCTCATTCAGTCATTGATGGCTGAGCCCGAAGATGTACCCTCGCCAACTTTCACTTTGGTCCAGGCTTACGACACGCCATCAGGTGAAATATGGCATTGCGACCTGTATCGTCTGAGCGCGGCGGAAGAAGTTGACGAACTGGGCCTGACGGAAGCTTTTGATACAGCAATTTGCCTTGTGGAATGGCCGGACAAGCTGGGAGCTTTTGCACCCGAGACTGCGTTGAAGCTGAGGTTTGAAACAGACCCTAACAATACCGAATTCCGCCGTGTGACCCTGTCTTGGACTGCTCCGAAATGGGCGGAAAAACTGGAGAGAACTGCATGACGAACAGGACGGTCCTGGCCGAAGCCCTGATTGCACAAACCCCCTGGGCCGGGGCAAAACGTACGCCGCTGGCAGGCGATGCCTCGAACCGGAGATACGAACGGCTGATCGATCCGCCCGGCGGGCGCACTGCGGTTTTGATGGACGCGCCACCCGAAAAAAGTGACGATGTTGAACCCTTCGTGCGGGTTGCCGAATACCTCCGATCGGTTGGTTTGAGCGCGCCGGAAGTCTACGCAGAAGATACCCGGTACGGTTTTCTGTTGCTGGAAGATCTGGGTGATGATCTTTTTGCGCGTGTCGTGAAAAAAGACCCGGGCAAGGAGCGGAAATTGTACCGGGCCGCCACCGACGTGTTGCTCCACCTGCATCAGGCGCCTTCTCTTTCCTTGCCGTCTTATGATCCGTCCCTCATGACGGAACTGGCTTCATTGGCCTTCACAAAATATGCGGCCGGTATCCTGGGAACATTTGACGAAGACACCCTGGACCGGTTCGAGCACAGGTTCGCGGACATCCTGCATCGTGAAACATCCGGTGCGAAGGTGGTCATTCTCAGGGATTATCACGCGGAAAACCTGTTGTGGCTGCCGCAGCGCGAAGGCGTGAAACGTGTCGGGCTGCTGGACTTCCAATTGGCCATGCTGGGGCACCCGGCCTACGATCTGGTGTCTCTGCTACAGGATGTACGCCGAGATGTCTCGGCCGGGATCGAAATGCAGATGATCAACCACTACATCTCTGCGTCAGGTATGGACGACCATGATTTCCGCACGGCCTACAGTGTATTGGGGGCCCAGAGAAACCTGCGTATCCTTGGCGTCTTCGCACGTCTGGCGACGGAATATGGCAAGCCTCACTACGTGGACATGATCCCGGCCGTCTGGGCACATCTGATGCGCGATCTGGATCACCCTGCCCTTGTTTCGGTGGCGCCCCTGCTGCACGAAGCTTTGCCCAGACCCACTCCGGAAAACCTGGCCAGGTTGAGAACGCAATGACCGGATCGCCATTTGCCGTAATGCTGTTCGCAGCCGGGTTCGGCACCCGCATGGGCGCGTTGACCAAAGACCGACCCAAGCCATTGATCGAAGTGTCGGGCCGACCACTGATTGATCATGCGCTTGGCCTTGTCGAAGATCTTGACCCTGTCCGTACTGTCGCCAACCTGCATTATCACGCTGATCAGCTCGCAGCGCATCTCCGTCCCAAGGGTGTTCTGCTGTCTCGGGAAGACTCTGAAATCTTGGAAACAGGCGGCGGATTGCGGGCAGCTTTGCCAATGTTGGGCACCGACCCCGTATTCACGTTGAACACCGACGCGATCTGGTCCGGGCCAAACCCTTTGACCCGTTTGCAGAAAGCTTGGGACCCGAGCCGTATGGACGCGCTA
Source organism: Ruegeria sp. YTSB088 (assembly GCF_059609825.1). Classification (NCBI taxonomy): domain Bacteria; kingdom Pseudomonadati; phylum Pseudomonadota; class Alphaproteobacteria; order Rhodobacterales; family Roseobacteraceae; genus Ruegeria; species Ruegeria sp. YTSB088. Next base: position 16,912 of record NZ_JBXWMM010000009.1, read on the forward strand.
CTGATGTGCGTTCCTGTTGGGCGAACTGTTGGTCATATTGGATCAGGTGATTTCACGGCCGAAAAAGGCGGACGGATCACGCGTGGTCCCGGTTTGGTTTATGGTGGGGCACAGATCCTCAAGACCGATGGATTGCATTCGTTCTCGCAAACTACATTTTCGCTCAACCTGCTTTGGAACCAGATGCATGATCGGGGTCGACTTTTTGCGGTCGAATACTCCGGACGCTGGTGTGATGTAGGCCGCCCCGAAGGCATCGCTCTGGCCGAGGGTTTGCTGGCTGATGTTTGAGTCTGGTACCCTGCCCCGAGTTTTTGCCGTGCCCCCCGGTACGGATTTCCCAAAGGCATTGGTCGATGGCCTGCGGCAACGCTGTTCTGGCCCGCCCGAAGCTTTGGCGCGGGTAGAGCTGGTTCTGAACACAAGACGCATGGAGCGGCGCGTCCGCGAACTGTTCAATCAGGGGCCGCCGTGCCTTCTGCCCCGTCTCTCGTTGGTGACGGACCTGGGCGAAAGCGTTGATCTGGCGCAAATTCCACCAGCCATCCCACCCCTGCGGCGGCGTCTTGAATTGACTCAGCTGGTATCCAAGCTGCTGGAACAACAGCCGGATCTGGCCGCCCGATCCTCGGTCTTCGACCTGTCCGACAGTCTGGCCGCACTGATTGACGAAATGCAGGGCGAGGGCGTGTCGCCCGAGGCGATCCGGCAGCTGGATGTCAGCGACATGTCCGGACACTGGGCGCGGGCACAGGCTTTTATCGGCATCGCGGATCATTTCATCGACACCGAGGAGCAGACGATGGATGCACAGGCCCGCCAACGCCGCGTGGTCGAAAACCTGATCGCACGATGGCAGATTGCCCCCCCGCAACACCCAGTCATTCTGGCGGGCTCTACCGGGTCCCGTGGCACCACCCTGACGTTGATGGAAGCCATCGCGCGCCTGCCACAAGGGGCACTGGTGCTGCCTGGGTTTGATTTCGATCAGCCGGATCACGTTTGGCAGGGGTTGGATGATGCGTTGACGTCTGAAGATCACCCACAATACCGTTTCCGCAAGTTGATGCGCGCGCTGGAACTTGCACCGGGTCAGATCACCCCATGGACGGATTTATCGACCCCCTCACCCGCTCGTAACCGACTGGTATCCCTAGCTTTACGTCCGGCACCCATCACCGACGCCTGGATGACCGAAGGCCCCAAACTGGCCGATTTGGAAGGCGCGACCAAAGACCTGACGCTGGTCGAGGCGCAATCACCCCGCGCCGAGGCATTGGCTATCGCCCTGCGACTGCGGCTAGCTGCGGAAAAAGGACAGACCGCTGCTCTGATCTCGCCGGATCGCATGTTGACCCGCCAGGTCAGCGCCGCGCTGGATCAGTGGAACATAGTGCCGGACGACAGTGCGGGCCTGCCGCTGCAACTTTCCCCGCCGGGTCGTTTTCTTCGTCATGTGGCCAACCTGTTCACGCGCCGTCTGGAGGGTGAGACGCTGCTGACCCTATTGAAGCATCCGCTTTGTCATGACGGCGGTGAACGCGGAAACCATTTGCTGCTTACGCGTGATCTGGAGCTTGACCTGCGCCGCCACGGCCCGCCCTTTCCTGACAGGGCAAGCCTCACGGCTTTTGCAGTGCGTAAAGAAGCCCCGGAAAGCTGGGTCAAATGGGTCGTGTATCACTTCTGCGACCAGCAGATCACCAATGAACTGCACCTCGCAGACTGGGTGGAGCGTTTGATGGAACTGGCCGAGGCGATCTCGGCTGGCAGCACGGGTGAAACAGGCACTCTGTGGGACAAAAACGCAGGCCAAAAGGCGCTGGAGGTACTGAATTCACTCAGGGCAGAGGCGAAGCATGGCGGCCTGATGACGGCCCATGATTTTGCCGATCTGCTGGGCGCTTTGCTTGCGGGTGAAGAGGTTCGTGACCGGGATGCGCCGCACCCGCACATCATGATCTGGGGCACGCTCGAGGCGCGGGTGCAGGGTGCCGACCTGCTGATCCTTGGTGGGTTGAATGAAGGAAGCTGGCCAGAGGCACCAACACCTGATCCGTGGCTGAACCGGCAGATGCGTGATAAAGCGGGTTTGTTGCTGCCCGAGCGCCGGATCGGCCTGTCTGCGCATGACTTCCAGCAGGCCATCGGCGCACCCGAAGTGTGGTTGACCCGCGCGACCCGCTCGGATGATGCCGAGACGGTTCCATCACGTTGGCTGAACCGGCTGACCAACCTATTGCAGGGTTTGCCGGGTCAAGGTGGCCCCGAAGCTCTGGCCAAAATGCGCGCTCAGGGCGAAAAATGGCTGAACTGGTCCGAGACTCTGGAAGATGCGCCGCCTGTCGACCCCGCACCGCGCCCATCTCCGCGTCCACCGGTCGCCGCACGTCCGCGCCGTCTGTCTGTGACGGAGATAAAAAAGCTGATCCGTGACCCATACGCGATATACGCCAAACATGTGCTTCGTCTGAAACCGCTTGATCCGCTTGTGCAGGCCCCCGATGCCTTGCTGAGAGGGATTGTGATTCACGAAATCCTTGAGCACTTCATCAAGGACAGTGTCCTCGACAGCGCTTTGCTGACGCGGGAAAACTTCCTGAAACGGGCGCACACCCTGTTGGATCAGCATGTCGCCTGGCCGACCGCCAGAAAACTGTGGCTGGCCCGGTTGGAACGGATCGCGGAGGACTTCCTCGGTGCGGAGCTCGCGCGCCGGACTGATGGTGGGCCGGTGGCGTTTGAGGCGGCGATGAAGCAGGTGCTGAACCCTTTGGATTTCACCATTGTCGGGCGCGCGGACAGGATCGATTTCAACCGCCGGGGCGCGTTGCGGATCATCGACTATAAAACCGGCGCACCACCGACGGAAAGCCAGCAATCCAAATTTGACAAGCAGTTGCTGATCGAGGCGGCGATGGCCGAGCAGGGCGGGATTGAGGGCCTTGACCCGACAGGCGTGGCCGAAGCCATCTTCATCGGTATGGGTGGTAGTTACAAGGAGGTTACCGCGCCCTTGGAAAAAGAACCGACCGACAAGGTTCTTGCCGAGCTGAAAGAGTTGATTTCCGCTTATTTAGAACCTGATCAGGGGTTCTCGTCCCGTCGTATGCTGCACAAGGATTCAGATATCGGCGATTATGATCACCTGGCTCGGTTCGGCGAATGGGACCGTACAGCCGAAACATGCCCTGAGGACCTGACATGAGCCCGCGCAACGATGCAACTGAACGGCAAGTGCAGGCCGCGCGCCCCGATGCCTCGACCTGGCTGGCGGCCAATGCCGGATCGGGCAAGACACGGGTTTTGACGGACCGGGTGGCGCGTTTGCTGCTGGACGGAGTCCAGCCTCAGCACATCCTGTGCCTGACTTACACCAAAGCCGCCGCCAGCGAGATGCAGAACAGGTTGTTCAAGCGCCTTGGTGAGTGGGCAATGCTGGATAACAGCTCTCTGCTGGAACAGCTGACCGACCTCGGTGTACCCGGTGAAATCAGCTCGGACAAGCTGGCGCAAGCACGCACCCTGTTTGCCCGCGCCATCGAGACGCCAGGTGGTCTGAAAATCCAGACCATTCACTCGTTCTGCGCCTCGTTGCTGCGAAGATTCCCGCTCGAGGCTGGTGTCAGTCCGCAATTTTCCGAGATGGAAGACCGCGCAGCAACCTTGTTGCGAGAGGAGATTGTCGAGGATTTCGCCGAAGGCCCTCAGGCCGGGTTGATTGAAGATGTGGCCCGGTTTGTCACGGATACGGGTTTTGACAAACTGACTGCTGCAATCACGCAAAAGCGCAATTTGTTTGCACAGCGACTGGAGTGGTCCGACCTGCTGCACCGCTTCGGTTTGCCCGCCGGGTTTGACGAAACAAGTCTGCTTGAGCGGGTTTTTCTTGGTGGCGAAGTCGAGCTGATCCGATCCATGCTGCCCGTTTTGACCGAAAGCGGCGGCAACAACGCCAAGGCCGCCGCGAAACTGGCTGGGTTCAACGAAGTGCGGTTGGCACATCTACCCATGTTTGAAAGCGTGTTTCTGACGGGGAAGGGCGCAAAGGAACCCTTCACGGCCAAACTCAACGCTTTTCCGACCAAACCCCTGCGCGAAGGTGTGCTGGCCGACCGGATGCCGCAGCTCGAGGCCTTCATGCTGCGGATTGAAGCCGCACGAGAACAACGTCTGGCGCTAGTCGCGTCCCAGAAAACTGCTGTATTACAACGCTTTGCCGCTGCATTCCTGCCGGAATACGAACGGCGCAAGCAACTGCGCGGCTGGCTGGATTTCGACGACTTGATCCTGCGCGCGCGGCAGGTGTTGAACGATCCGGCAGTGGCCGAATGGGTGCTGTACCGACTGGACGGGGGCATCGATCATATTCTTGTGGACGAAGCACAAGACACCAGCCCCGATCAATGGGACGTGATAGAGAAACTGGCACAGGAATTCACCAGCGGGGAAGGGGCCCGATCCGGGGTTGAGCGCACGATCTTCGTCGTCGGCGACAAGAAACAATCGATCTATTCCTTTCAGGGCGCCGATCCACAGGCCTTTGACAGAATGCAGGAAGAGTTTGGCCGGAAACTCGCTGAATCAGGCTCTAAACTGTGGGATTCGACGTTGGAATACTCGTTCCGATCCTCCAACGCGATCCTGACTCTGGTCGATATCCTGTTTGAAAACCGCTCTGATGCGGGGTTTCGCAAGGACAGTCAACACCGTGCTTTCAAGGCCGATCTGCCAGGTCGTGTTGATCTTTGGCCCGTTGTCGAAAAAGTTGCAGATGCCGAAGACGGGGATTGGACTGATCCGGTTGATCGTCCTGGCGCACGGCATCACACCGTCATTCTGGCCGAAAAGGTTGCACAGTCGATCAAAGACATGATCGAACGGGGCGAGACGATCCCGGAAGATGGCAAACCCGGCCAATTCGTTCGTCGAAAAGTGCAGCCAGGGGATTTTTTGATCCTTGTGCAACGCCGCTCGGACCTGTTTGCCGAGATCATCCGTGCCTGCAAGGCGCTGCACCTGCCCATCGCCGGAGCAGATCGGCTGAAAGTGGGCGCTGAATTGGCGGTCAAGGATCTTGCGGCATTGCTCAGCTTTCTGGCCACGCCCGAAGACAGCCTGTCCCTGGCAACGGTTCTCAAGTCCCCCTTGTTCGGATGGTCCGAGCAGCGGCTTTTCGACCTGGCGCACCGACGAAAAGAGCAGTTTCTATGGGCCGCACTGCGTAACCGAGCGGAGGAGTTCCCCGAAACACTGTCCGTGCTGAATGATCTGCGCAGCCAGATCGACTTTCTGCGCCCCTATGATCTGATCGAACGTATTTTGACCCGCCACGACGGACGGCGCAAATTACTGGGCCGCTTGGGGGCAGAAGCCGAAGACGGCATCAATGCGCTGTTGTCCCAGGCACTGGCCTATGAGCGAACGGATATCCCCAGCCTGACGGGGTTTCTGGTCTGGATGCAGACCGACGATCTGGAAATCAAAAGACAGATGAGCGGTGTCGGCAACATGATCCGCGTGATGACTGTGCACGGATCAAAAGGGCTGGAAGCTCCGATTGTCATCTTGCCCGATACGGGCAGGCGCCAGCCGCCACGTGATTCCGAGATCATGGTGGCCGGAGGAACTCCGCTATGGAAAGTTTCGGCAGATGTTTCGCCAAGCCTGATCACTCAGGCCCGGGACGAGGCGCGCAACCGCGAGGAAAATGAACGGTTACGACTTCTGTATGTGGCTCTAACACGAGCCGAAAAATGGCTGATTGTGGCGGCTGCCGGCGAGTTGGGGAAAGTCGGCAACAGCTGGTATCAGATGGTCGAGGCGGCCATGGATCAGGCCGGGGCCGCGCAGGTACCAGGTACCGATATCCGCCGCCTGTCCCACGGAGATTGGGAGGCGCCGCCTTTGATCGATCAGCCGAACGCTGACGTTGGGCCAGTCGGTTTGCCGGACATGTTTCACCATCCGGCTCCGGACCCGGTTGCGCCTGCAAGCGCGCTCAGCCCTTCGGACTTGGGCGGCCCAAAGGCATTACCCGGTGATGCCGGCCTGGATGAAGAGGCGGCCAAACTGCGTGGAACCTACCTCCACCTTCTGCTGGAACACCTTCCCGTGGCAGAGAAAGACGTTTGGCCAAAGCTTTGCGCCCGGTTGCTACCCGATATGCAGGAAACGGACCGGCAAGAGATTTTGAACGAAGCTGCATGTGTACTGACAGCGGAAAACCTACAGCCCGTATTCGCACCTGACACGCTCGCCGAAGTGCCCATAACTTCCGATCTGAACGGGCAGCGGATGCATGGGGTTGTCGATCGTCTGATCGTATCGGATACCGAAGTGCATGTGATTGATTTCAAATCAAATACCATCGTTCCGAAACTCGCGGAAGAATGCCCCGACGGGCTGTTGCGGCAGATGGGGGCATATGCTTATGCGCTGGCTCAGATCTATCCCGACCGCAGCATTCGAACCGCCATTTTGTGGACACGCACGGCAAGCCTGATGTGGTTGCCACACGATCTTGTGACAGATGCACTGGCCCGCACCCAGATATCTTGACCTTACCCGAAGCGGCACCTACGTTCTGTTCCCAAGTTTACCCCATTCAGGAGACAGAATATGTCGACCGTAGCCGTTACCGACGACACCTTTGACGCCGAAGTCAAGAATTCGACCGTTCCCGTGGTCGTGGATTTCTGGGCCGAATGGTGTGGCCCCTGCAAGCAAATTGGCCCCGCGCTGGAAGAACTGGCAGCCGAGTATGGCGACAAGGTAAAGATCGCCAAGGTCGATGTGGACAGCAACCCAAACGCGGCGGCCGCTATGGGCGTGCGCGGCATTCCGGCACTGTTCATCTTCAAGGACGGTCAGGTTGTTTCGAACCGCGCGGGCGCGGCCCCCAAAGCCGCCCTGCAAAGCTGGATCGACGAAACCATCTGATCTGGTCCTAACAGATTTTCTCGAAGGCGCCTCAGATCGGGGCGCTTTTTTTATTGAAGACATCGGAGAAACAAATGGCTAAAACGCGGGTCCTTGTAGAATTCGGGATGGGCACATCCCTGCGCCGGATGGACTATACCCAGGCGTCACTGCGGGCGATCAAGGATGCGCTTTGGCACAACTCGGTCAACATGGCGGAACTGTTCGGGTTCCCGAAAGAGGCGATGATCATTGATGCCGAAATTGGGGTTCAGCAACCGGATCAGGTGGACATCGACGCGCTAAAGGCTGTTTTCCCCTACGGTCAGCCGAACATAACAATCACAAAAGGGGGATTGGACATCGCAAAGCCCCACAGTGACGGGCACACGGTCATTGCCAACGCCGCCCTGATCGTTTCCTTCGACATGGAGCCCGCACAATGAGTGAAAAACGCATCATTCTGGAGATGGGAACGGGAAACGACCTGTACGGCCAGGATTATACCAAGGCAGCCCGCCGCGCGGTGCAGGATGCCTTGCACCATTCATCCAACACGTTGTTTTCGAAACTGGGGATTGATCATTCCGAAATGCGTGTCAGCGTCACGATCGGCGTGCAGGATCCTGAACAGGTGGATTGCGGCCTGGTAGCTTCTGACCTGCCGCGGGGCAGGGCCGAGGTTCGCGCAGTCAAAGGTGGGCTTGACGTTGTCGATGAAGAAGCGGGTACGCGGCACGTGGTTGCAACCGCGGCGATCGAGGCTTTTCTGCCTGATCTTTCCGGAAAATACGTTCGAAGCTGAACAAAGAAAAAGCCGCTCGGAAAACCGGGCGGCTGTCTCGAATGGGCGGTCTGTTGGAACGATCAGATATCGGCGATATCTGCGCGGCTCAGACCGATATCGTCCAACTGAGCGTCGCTGAGTTCCGACAGGAGTTTGCGGGTTTTGCGGGAATCTTTCCATTCAACAACGGTGTTGAAGGCATTGGTGAACGTGTCCACTACGTGCAGGATGGTAGCTGCTCCGAGCGGCGCATGAATGTTAGCTGTGGTTGCCATGTGCGCAGTCCTTTGTGATGAAACAGCCGACCCGTTGTCGGTTGTGAGCCTCATGTAGTTCCGCGCGCCCGGACTCACAATTGCTGGTCCGGTAACCCCGGATTGCGTTTTTTGCATATCTTTTGGGCAATTGAAGAACGGGTTGCGCCAACCTCTGGCCCGGCCCATATATACCGCCAGCGGAAACGGAGACGATCATGGCAAACAACGACTTTCCCGGTTGGCACGGCACGACGATCATTGGCGTCAAGAAGGGCGGTCAGATCGTCATAGCCGGTGATGGGCAGGTCAGCCTGGGTCAGACCGTAATCAAGGGCACGGCGCGCAAAGTGCGCCGCCTGTCCCCCGGAGGGTCCGAAGTTGTCGCTGGCTTTGCCGGTTCGACAGCCGATGCCTTCACGTTGCTGGAGCGGCTGGAGGCCAAGCTTGAGGCAACACCAGGCCAGCTTGCCCGCGCTTCGGTGGAATTGGCGAAGGACTGGCGCACTGACAAGTACCTGCAAAAGCTTGAGGCAATGCTGATCGTCACGGACGGTAAAGATCTTTTCGTGATCACCGGCGCCGGTGACGTGCTGGAACCTGAACACAACGTGGCCGCCATCGGGTCCGGGGGAAATTTTGCTCTGGCCGCTGCGCGCGCGCTGATGGATAGTGACAAGTCGGCGGAAGAAGTCGCGCGTCAGGCAATGGCCATCGCGGCCGACATCTGCGTCTATACCAACGGCAAACTGACGGTTGAGACAATCTCAGGCTAGCAGCGCCGAGATTTCCTTGCCTTTCCAGCGGCGATGCATGCCGATCAGGCCAATAATCGCTGCGACGATCACGATGTAATAGGGCACGCGGATATCGATGCTCATCAATCCGCCCCCTATCAACGACATGATCCCACCCGCAAGGCAGAACACCGCGGTGGTCACGCCCATGACCCAGCCCTGATCCGCTTCGCTGACGCTGGAAGAGAAAAGCCCAAGCATGGTAGGGTAAGCGATTCCGAACAGGAAATAGAAGAAAAAGACCGGCACATAACTGAACATACCACTTGGGCTGAAGGCGAAAGCGAATCCACAAATCACCATGACGATGAGTGACGTGTAGATAATCGCATACTTGCTGAACTTCTCCTGGGCGGGTCTCACCAGGAACGTGCTGGAAAAGGCCAGCGCGACGCCGATGACGACCATCGCCATACTGCCACCGATGACTCCGTATCCGAAGGCACTTGTCAGGAAATTGTCGACAAACACGTAGAAGGTGACGTTGGCGATCATGAAGAACGAATAGACAGGCAAGATCTGCAACACCATCGGGTGACCGCGCACTGCTATCAGGCTGTCAGTTATGTCACGGGGACGGAATACAAAGGGTGCACGATCCGCTCGGGTATCCTGGAAGAAAAACAGGACCAGAAAGATTGCTATCATCACAAGGACAAAAGCGCCATAAAATGGCGTTCTCAGCGTGGCGAAGCCGCCCAGCAGGGCGGCGTCTGATAAGACCGCGCCGATGATCGGCCCGCCCACGAGGCCAAAGCTGACGCCCGTCACGATATAGCCCATGTTCCGATCCCGGTCTGTCGCGTCGGTGCTTCCGTCGATCATCGCCGCTTGCGCAATGGGTTGGTTGCCCGCAGTAAACCCGGTGATCGAACGCCCGACGATCAGCAGAAGAAGGCTGTTGAGGTAAAGCGCGGCAATGGTCAGGGCATATCCGGCCAGCGCGCCACCGAGGCACACAAGCAAAGCGTTCTTGCGCCCGATCGAGTCCGATACTTTCGAGACATAGACAACGCCCAGAAACCATGACAGGAAAAAGCATCCGATCACGAGGCCATAGTAGAAATGCCTGCGCCCCTCGGGTGTGTTTTCGGGCAGAAACCCTGATTTCGTTTCCATGATCAGCGAGTTGATGATGGGAAAGACCAGCCCCTGTCCGATCAGATCCACAAATACCACAAACAAAAGGGTAATCTTGGCGATATTCGTCATGTCTCACGCTCCTGGCCTTCAAACCCTCGATATACCGTAGCAGACGGATCCCACATTCCCCAAGCAAAGCATTTGCAAACCTGAGCCTGCATTGCTAACCAACGCGGCCATGAATACTGGCTTGGTTGTTTTCGCACGTACCGTGATTACCTAAGCCGCATGACTCAAATGCCGACCGAAAGGACTGCCCTTTGACCGACCTGACCCCGCGCGAGATTGTCTCGGAACTGGATCGCTTCATCATCGGGCAGAAGGATGCCAAGCGTGCCGTGGCCGTCGCCCTGCGCAACCGCTGGCGCCGCAAGCAATTACCGGATGACATCCGGGAAGAGGTCTATCCCAAGAACATCCTGATGATCGGCCCCACCGGCGTCGGCAAGACCGAAATCAGCCGCCGTCTGGCGAAACTGGCCCGCGCGCCGTTTATCAAGGTCGAGGCCACCAAGTTCACCGAGGTTGGATATGTCGGTCGCGATGTGGAGCAGATTGTGCGCGATCTGGCAGACGCGGCCATCCTGCAAACCCGCGAGTTCATGCGAGAAGACGTCAAGGCCAAAGCGCATCAGGCTGCCGAAGACCGCGTGATCGAAGCAATTGCAGGCGCGGATGCGCGCGAAGGCACGCGCGAGATGTTCCGCAAGAAGCTGAAATCGGGCGAGCTGGACGACACGGTGATCGAACTGGAACTGTCCGACACCTCAAGCCCGATGCCGATGTTTGACATTCCGGGGCAGCCGGGCGGTCAGATGGGCATGATGAATCTGGGCGACATTTTCGGCAAGGCCTTTGGCGGACGCACCGTCAAGAAACGCCTGACCGTCGCAGAAAGCTATGATTTGCTGATCGGGGAAGAGGCCGACAAGCTGCTGGATGACGAAACCGTAACCCGCACCGCGCTGGAATCAGTCGAACAGAACGGCATTGTGTTTCTGGATGAGATCGACAAGGTCTGCGCCCGTTCCGACGCACGCGGCGGCGATGTCAGCCGGGAAGGGGTACAGCGCGACCTTCTGCCGTTGATCGAAGGGACAACCGTCTCGACCAAGCATGGTCCGGTCAAAACGGACCATATCCTGTTCATTGCATCGGGTGCGTTTCACATCGCCAAACCTTCGGATCTGTTGCCGGAATTACAGGGGCGTCTGCCGATTCGCGTCGAACTGCGCGCTCTGACCGAAGAAGACTTCGTGCGCATCCTGACCGAAACCGACAACGCGCTGACCCTGCAATATACTGCTTTGATGGCCACCGAGGAGGTAACTGTCAGCTTTACCGAGGACGGCATCGCGGCACTGGCGAAGATTGCAGCTGACGTGAACCAGAGCATCGAAAACATCGGCGCTCGGCGGCTCTACACTGTCATGGAACGGGTTTTTGAAGAACTGTCCTTCGCGGCGCCAGACCAAGCCGGTACGGAAATCACTGTTAACGCGCAATTCGTCAGTGACAACCTTGGAGAATTGACCAAGTCCTCTGATCTGAGCCGTTACGTTCTGTAACACGGCCAGCCGTTTTTTGCCGTTGTTCTCGACTTGCCATGCTGGACGTTAGGCAAGAATAGGATAGCGTGTCCACGATTCACCCCGAGGTCTGGCCCGTGCTGCGCTATTTCATCATTCTGTTCGCATCCCTTTCGCTCTGCGCCTGCGTCGACCGGACGGTGTCCGAGGTCGTGCCCGATGCCGTGAACATCGGGACACCTGAAACCATCTTCGCAAGTACGACCCGCGCGCGTGAGGCCGATGGATCCTTTGGATTCCGACGCGGTGAAACACTAAAATTTCTCGAAACTACGGTTTCGATCCCACCAACGCATACTCCGGGTACGCTCCGTTTTTCCTACGCAAACCCGAATCCGCAGAAAGAGTTCGTTCTGGCAGATGTCACCGAGTTGGATGGGCCTGGTGGATTACGCAAACATCTGCGGGGTAAGGACGACGTCACGATCTTTGTGCACGGCTACAACTCGACCCAGACCGAAACGATCTTTCGCGCAGCTCAGCTGACGCATGACATCGGCCTCCCCGGGTCAACGCTGGTGTATTCGTGGCCAAGCCGTGCGACGGGTTATGGGTATGCCTACGATTTGGACAGCATGTTGTTTGCCCGCGACGGTTTGGAACAGACTATCCGCGAGCTGAAAGCCATGGGTGTCAAACGCGTTATTCTGGTGGCGCATTCCATGGGCGGTGCGTTGGCGATGGAAATGATGCGACAAACCGAACTACAAGAACCCGGATGGGCCAACCGAAACATCGATGGGGTCGTGCTGATCTCGCCCGATCTGGATCTTGATCTGTTTCGCTCGCAGATGAAACGTATCGAAAACCCGCCCGATCCTTTCCTGGTAATGGTGTCCCAAAAGGACAAGATCCTGAACATCTCGGGCCGTTTGCGTGGCACTGATGAAGGTAAGCGGTTGGGTAATATCAGCTCGATTGACTCTCTCGAAGAATTCCCGATCAGCGTGATCGACACGACGGCATTCAGCAGTGACGCGGCTTCCTCGCATTTCGTTGCCGCAACCTCACCGGCCTTGTTGTCGATCCTCAACTCGTTACGGCGTGTCAACAATACCTTCGGGCGGGAAGACCGACCGGCAATTGATATTCTGGTGCCACCCAGCGAGCGAAATCCCGACGGTGCCACTGAAATTGTTCTAACAGATACCGGACAGGCACAGGTCAGCTCTCCGTGACGCGGTTTAAGCTGCGTCGGTATCTTCTGGACAATGCCACCTGGCTTGGCGGAGGCGTTCTCCTGACGTTTTTGTCCAGCTTTGGGCAGACATTCTTCATCTCGATCTTTGCCGGTGATATCCGCGCGGAATTCGGTCTCGGCCACGGTGCCTGGGGTGGGCTATACACATTAGGCACAACCCTGTCGGCCATCGTGATGATCTGGGCCGGAGGGCTAACGGACATCTTTCGCGTCCGGGTGCTGGGTCCGGCGGTTCTGACCGGGTTGACCCTGGCCGCCCTTGCCATGGCGCTGAATACCTGGCTGCTGCTGTTGCCAGTGGTGATTTTTTTGCTGCGTCTTCTCGGTCAGGGGATGAGCACGCATCTGGCCGCGGTCGCCATGGCGCGGTGGTTTACGGTCACGCGGGGCAAAGCACTTTCCATTGCATCCATCGGCTATGCCATCGGTGAGGCCTTGCTGCCGCTGATCTTTGTTGCGGCCATGGTTTACCTGGACTGGCGTTGGCTGTGGGTCATCGCGGCGGCGGTGACCGCCTTGGGTATTCCCGTGTTGATGCGGCTATTACGCGAGGAACGAACACCGCAAAGCCTTGCCAGCGAATCCTCTGCCATTGGAATGCAGGGTCGCCATTGGAGCCGTCGCGACGCGCTGTTTAACCCCTTGTTCTGGTTCATGGTGCCCGCCGTGCTTGCGCCTTCTGCATTCATTACCGCGTTTTTCTTCCATCAGATCTATCTGGCTGACGTCAAAGGCTGGCAGCATATTCAACTAGTCGCTCTGTTTCCGATCTTTACCGGAATATCACTGCTATCGATGTTTTCTGCGGGCTGGGCATTGGACAAATGGGGCACTGCGCGCATCATGCCATACTATCAGCTTCCGATGGCGGTTGGGTTTGTGGTTCTGGGCATGACTGAATCAATCAGCGGCGCGACGATTGGGTTGGTTTTTCTTGGCCTGACGGTCGGCGCAAACAGTACTTTGCCCAGTGCGTTCTGGGCAGAATTCTATGGGACCCAGCATATCGGAGCCATCAAGGCGATGGCTGCGGCTGTCATGGTGCTGGGGTCAGCCATCGGACCTGGGTTGACCGGCGTTCTGATTGACCTTGGTATTTCTCTGAACACTCAGTTTTTCTGGATTGGAATGTTCTTCGTGCTGGTATGCGTTCTGATTTGGGTCGGTATTTCCCGCGCCCGTCGTGACCTTTAGCGCACGCGCCTGAGATATACGTAATAAGCCCCATCTCCGCCGTGGCTTATATGAGCAGGTGTGACCTGCATCACCGCCTGGGCCAGCGGTGGGATAGACAACCAGTGAGGAACCTGATTTCGCAGAACACCGCGCGGCGTCGGAATCGGACCGGGCTCGTCCCGATCCTTGCCTTTGCCGGTCACGACCAAAACCAGACGCTTACCCTGTGCCTGCGCGCTCAGGACAAATCGGATCAGCGCCGGATGGGCCGAAGCGACCCGCATACCGTGCAGATCCAGCTTGCCTTCGGGTTTCAGCTTGCCGCGCTTCATCCGGCCAAAGGCCTTGTTGTCCATCTGAACCGGTGCTTTGCGAAGCGCATTCGTCACCGAAGGCTTCAGATCATTCGGTTTCGATTTCACCTGATGAGCCTGTCCAAGTTCGAATGACTCAAGCCGGGGTTTCGGCGTTTTCTTGGGCTTGGGTTTCGGCAGGGAAGTCGGATGGACCGTCTGCGGGATTTCCGGATGCAGCCGCTCGGCCTGTTTGGCGACCTTCCGCCACAGCTCGATCTCTTCGCCGGTTAGTTTGCGCCGGGTCATCAGAATTCATCCGGTAGCAGGGCATAGGCACGCTGGATGGGCAGCAACACCACCATCCGGCCCGGATCTTTCAGCTTGCCCGCAGCCTGCCCGGCCTCGTCCCCTGTTCCGAAAAAGATATCGGCCCGTTGTGCGCCCTTGATGGCAGAACCAGTATCCTGCGCAATCATCAGGCGGCGAATCGGTTCGTTACCGTCCTTTTCCACCCAAACCGGCGCGCCCAGCGGCGTATAGGCCGGGTCGGCAGCAATGCTGCGCATGGTCGTTACGGATCGGTTCATGGCACCCAGCGGCCCAAGCTCGGGCGCGACGCGTGAAACTTCGCGGAAAAACACGTATGATGGATTGTGGAGCAGCAATTCCGCACCGGCCTCGGGATTCTTGCGCACCCAGGCGCGGATCATCTGCGCGCTGACCTCATGCGCGCCGAGAATGCCGCGCCGCACCAGTTCCACACCAATTGACCTATAGGGGTGACCATTCGCGCCGCCATATCCGACGCGCAAGGCGCCGCCATCCGGCAATCGAACGCGGCCCGAACCCTGGATTTGCAGAAAAAACAACTCCACGGGGTCATCGACCCAGGCAATCTCAAGCCCGCGGCCTTGCATCACATCACTGGTCAGAATTTCTCGCCGGCTCAGCCAGGACCCCTCAGCGCGAGCCTCGGGCGGCATCTTGTAGATGGGGTACCTGAAACGATCCGTCCGGGTACGCGCACCATCAAGCTCGGGTTCGAAATACCCTGTGAACAAGGCTTCCTCGCCATCTTCAACCAGAACAGGGCGAAAGAAGAGTTCAAAAAACGCCCTTGCCGCATCCGTATCATAGGTTCTTGCCACACCGCACAGGGCCCGCCAATCGGGATCTTTCAGATCCCCGCAGGTGTTCAGAAAAACCGAAAGGGCTGCACCGTGGTCATCCTCGGCCCAACCACGCAGATCATCGAACGACAGAATGGATCGCGTTGCCTCGGCCCCGGCAGCGCTGGCAGTGGTCATTGCACCGACCAGTAAAAGCGACCGGAGCGTGGCAATCATGCGTCCGTGGCAACAAGCAGCCAGTTTGGATCGTCCTTGCCCATCACTCGGGCAAAGGTCCAACTGTCCTTTTGGCGTTTCACGGTATTGGGGCTGCCTTCTACGATATCGCCACCGCGATCCCGCACGACCGAAGTCAGCTCACCCACGAATTTCATGGTGATCTCGGCCTGATTGGTATCCTTGTCGAATTTGACATCCGTCAGGGCTGTTTCTCGGACACCGATAAACTCAGCCTCGATCGTCAGGCCCTGATCTTCTCGTGCAGAGACACCCGCAACGAAGGACTCAAAAACTTCCTCCGACAGGAATGGTTGGATCTGGTCCAGATTTCCCTTTTCATACCCCATCAGGATCATTTCATAGGCACCGCGCGCACCCTGAACAAACTCGCTGACGGAAAAACTGGGTTCAACGCGTTTCATCGCTGCCAGTGTTTGCGCCTGCTCGCTGTCTTCCGGGACATGGTCGGTGATGTCATGATCCGGGCCGCCTTCGATCACTTCGAAATCGCGGCGCGATTTATGCGCTTCGGGTTGCTGCTGCACGGGCGGTTTTTCAAAACCTTCACGCGTGCCCAATACGCTCTTGAGGCGCAGGATCAGGAAAACGGCAATTCCGGCCAGGACCAGCAACTGGATCATGGGTTCGTTCATTTCATCCTCTTTTCAGGACCGCGGCTTTGTATACGCGGCCTCATGCCACTATGTAGGTGACCGTAGGTGGCAAGTCCACAGCCCGGCCTAAGGGAAAGGATAACGCAAATGTATCTGTTCTTGGCATTTTTGTTGGTGCCCATCATCGAGATCGCGCTGTTTATTCAGGTCGGCGGGTTGATCGGCTTGTGGCCAACCCTTGCCATCGTAGTACTGACAGCGGTTTTGGGCACGGTTTTGGTGCGGACAGAAGGTCGCATGGCGTTGGGAAACCTGCAACGGTCGTTTGCCGAACTTGACGACCCGACCGAACCGCTGGCGCATGGTGCAATGATCCTCTTGTCGGGCGCTTTGTTGCTTACGCCGGGATTCTTCACTGATGCCATTGGATTTGCGTTGCTTGTTCCGGGCGTGCGGGTCGCGGTTTTCAGGTACCTGAGATCGAAAGTCACCGTTACCCAGTTTCAGATGGGTCAAGGCCCCGGTTTTCAGTCACGGGGAAATCCGTTCGATCAGGGTGACATCATAGACGGCGACTTCACCGAAGTTCGCCCGAAAAATGATTCGTCAAAACCGTCTAAATGGGTCGAGGGGCCCCACCGGCATTGAGGTGCCGCCCCCAACTTGATAAGCAGTGGCGAATTTCATTTTTGGAGTAGATCCATGGCCGAAGAAAACGCTGCAGAAAACACTGCGGCCAAAGCCGCCCCGCAAGTTCAGATGCGTGTTCTGGGGCAGTTCATCCGCGACATGTCCTTTGAGAACGTGATGGCCCAGAAGGGTGTATCCGGTGACGTACAGCCCGAAATCGCGGTTCAGGTGAATCTGGACGCCAAGAAACGCACGGCAGACCACCAGTTCGAAGTGTCCGTCAAGCTGAACCTGACATCCAAAGCCAAAGGTCTGGAGGACGTTCTGTTCCTGTGTGAGCTGGACTATTGCGGCCTGTTCCACGTGGAAGGTGTGCCGGAAGACCAGTTGCACCCGTTCCTGATGATCGAATGCCCGCGGATGCTGTTCCCGTTCCTACGCCGCATTGTCAGCGACATCACCCGTGACGGCGGTTTCCCACCGGTGAATCTGGACAATATCGATTTCGTCGCCCTGTATCGCAACGAAGTGATGCGTCGTCAGGCCGAACAGTCCCAGAAGACAGACGCCTGAGGTTTTGGCCCGTGCCTGACCGGATCAGGCGCGGGTCCACAGGGCGCTGTCGCCCAGTTTTTCCACGAAAGCTTCATGTGCTGCGCGCTCATCCTCGGTAGTTCGGGATGGCAGCGGTATGGCACGTGGTGTCGGTCGCCAATCATCACTGCCGCCTGCCGCAGAGGATGCAGATGTCGACAGGCCAAAATCGGGCTGTCGTCCTCCGATCAGTTCAAGATAAACCTCTGCCAGGATTTCAGAGTCGAGCAACGCGCCGTGCAGAACACGGTTCGAGTTGTCGATATTGAAGCGGCGGCAAAGCGCGTCCAGTGAGGCCGGAGAGCCGGGAAATCGTTTGCGCGCTATCGCCAGCGTATCCAGCGCCTGTTCCATCAGGATGAGCGGGGCACCCATCCATTTCAGCTCGGCATTCAGGAACTTCATGTCGAAAGATGCATTGTGGATCACCAACTGAGCATCGCCAACGAATTCGCGAAAAGCGTGACCGATCTTGGCAAAAACCGGTTTGTCTTTCAGCGTCACTTCACCCTTTTCCGGCGGACGCGGGTTTTCCAACAGGTCCGGGCCGATGCCATGCACACCAAATGCCTCTTCCGGCATCGAGCGTTCAGGGTTGATGTAAACGTGATACGTCTCACCCGTTGCGACGTGATTCCACAGTTCAACCGCGCCGATTTCCACGATCCGATCACCGCTTTCGGGATCGAATCCAGTGGTTTCTGTATCGAGTACAATTTCACGCATTTGCCATCCCCGCCCGTATCTGCCTGACCACATCCTGCACCTGCGCGCGAGCGTGGTCCAGAGTGTAAGTCACGATCACGTAATCCGACCGCGCGCATTTCTCGTCATTCGGCATCTGTTTGTCACGGATTTGCTCGAACTGCGTCTCAGTCATTGTACCCCGTTCCATGACGCGCCGCTTTTGCTCGCTGGCCGGGATCGAAACACACGCCACCGCGTCCATTGCCGCGTCACCGCCCGTTTCAAACAGAAGCGGAATATCGAACACCAAAATGTCGTTTGTCGCGGCTTCACGAAATGCTGCGCGGTCAGCAGCGACCAGAGGGTGGACGATAGCTTCGATGGTTTTCAGCGCAGCAGGATCGGCGGCAATAATCCGTTTCAACGCATCCCGGTTGACCGCACCGTCCAGAATGGACGACGGAAACGTTCGTTCCATGGGGCCAACGGCCGCGCCACCCTTGGAGTACAGGCGATGCACCGCCGCATCCGCATCCCACAAGGCACAGCCTTCTTCGACGAACATCTGCGCCGTTGTGCTTTTCCCCATGCCGATGGAACCGGTCAGGCCAAGCGCGAAACTCATGCCATCGCCGCCGCACGCGCATCAGCATCAACTTCGGGGCGCACGCCGAACCAGCGTTCGAAACCGGGTACTGCCTGGTGCAACAACATGCCCAGCCCATCGACTGCGGTGCACCCTGCCTGTTCTGCGGTTTGCAACAGGCGGGTTTTCAAAGGCACATAAACCAGATCTGTCACCACGGCACCGGGCTGCAACCCATCGAGCGGAACCCGCAATTCCGGTTGGCCCTGCATTCCCAACGAGGTCGTGTTTACCACGAGCTCTGCGTTTTCGATGACATTTCCGGCCTGAACCCAATCCACCACGCGGATGCGTTGACCGAATTCCTCTTTCAAATGATCCGCACGGGCGCGGGTTCGGTTGGTCAGCAGGATTTCCGGTACACCAGCGTCAGACAGCGCCTGGAGAACGGCGCGAGCGGCCCCACCGGCCCCGAACACAACAGCCGGCCCGTCCTTTGCATTCCAGTCCGGTGCACCATTGCGAAGATTCTCCATGAACCCGTACCCGTCTGTGTTGTCTGCATGGATTGAGCCATCTTCACGAAACACCAGAGTGTTCGCAGCACCTATCACCGTTGCGCGGTCAGACGCATGATCGGCGATCTTCAAGGCGGCTTCTTTGTGGGGGACCGTGACATTGGCGCCGACGAAACCCGCCTTGGGCAGGGTGCGTAGCACAGCTTCCAGATCGACGGGTGCCACATCCATCGGAATGTAATGACCGGCAAGACTATATGTTTTCAGCCAATGACCATGCAGTTTGGGGGAACGTGAGTGACCAATGGGATGTCCAATAACTCCGGCCAATGGAACCCGATAGTCCGTCATTGATCAATTACCCCTTTGACAGCCAGAAAGTTGAGCAGCTCCAACAGGGGCATACCCAAAACGTTAAAATAGTCGCCGTCAATGGTGGCGAACAGGCGGACACCTTCTTCTTCCAGCTTATAGGCTCCGACAGCATGTCGGATACTGTCCCAGTTTCGCGCAACATAGTCTTTCAGATAGGCGTCAGAACTGGCTCGCATCCGCAACCGCACCTGTCCCACATGCCGCCAGATCGGCTCACCATTCTGATAGATCACGGCTGCGGACAAAAGCATGTGCCGCTTGCCTCGCATGGCTTTCAGCTGGTCCAACGCCTGTTCGGGGGATTCCGGTTTCGACAGCAACTGGCCGTCAAAATCCAGAACTTGATCGCACCCCAGAACCATAGCTCCGGGATTTTTGTCACTCACCTTCCGCGCTTTCATTTCAGAGAGCGTGTCGGCAATATCCCGTGGTGTTGCGTTTTCAGCCAGCAAGGCGCGTTTGGCCGTCTCTTCATCCACGCGCGCGGTTTGTACCGCGTACGGTACACCTGCATTTTCAAGCAGCTGCGCGCGAATAGCGGACCCGGAAGCAAGAAGAATGGGGACAGACATGTGGAAAACCCCGTGCGCAAATCATTGAGAGTTCAGGGGTGCTTTGTATGGTTTTCCGGTTGACACGCAACCCCGGGGATTTCGCGACAGAGATCCCCGAGTCGCTCAAATCCCATCCAGTCCGGACAAGGATAAGTCAGTTTCTCTGGAAAACCTCGATATCCCAAATTCTCCTACCAGTTATCCCCAAGTGGAATAAGGAGCGCTGTGATTAAAGTGTTGATTTTAATTACTAAAAATTGAAACCAACAGAATCGCCCGAAAAATGCCGTGTTCTGTCCACTTGGGGAAAACACTTGTTTAAAAAAGTAATCCACGGATTTTGCTCACCCTACAAAACCATCATCCTTTTTCTTTTCTTATTTTTTTATTAGGGAGGGTTCCGAGCAATGCCTGGAGCCAATATGACCGATCTTCTTTTCACGCTGTATCCGTGGGTGAAGTCACTCCATATCATGGCCGTGATCTCGTGGATGGCAGGCTTGTTTTATCTGCCCAGGTTGTTTGTCTATCACGTTGAGAAAGCACAGTTAGTCGATGGCGCACAGGAAATTTTCTTTGAAATGGAAGAAAAGCTGCTGCGTGTGATCATGGGCCCGGCGATGATCGTTGCGTGGGTCTGTGGCTTGATCATGGTGTTTACGCCGGGCATCGTGGGATGGGATTGGTCCTGGCCCTGGGTCAAGGGCGCTGCCGTGATCGGCATGACATGGTTTCATCACTGGTTGATGGCGCGACGCAAGGATTTCCTGGAAGGGCGAAACAAGCTCACTGGGCGGCAGTTTCGCATGATGAACGAGGTCCCGACCGTTTTGATGGTTGCCATCGTTCTGGCGGTCGTTCTGAAGTTCTGAGGGCCTGTTTGACTCCGCGCAGCGCTGAGCTTATGTAGGGATCAACACGCCCGTCCGGGCGGCGTATCTTCCGTTCTGAAATTCCACTTCGTGCCGCAGTCTCAGCGGTGAAGGTTTGTATAATGACAACTGAATCTCTGAATCTGGCCGATCTCAAGGCCAAAAGCCCAAAAGATCTTCTGGCGATGGCCGAAGAACTGGAAATCGAAAACGCCTCGACCATGCGAAAAGGCGAGATGATGTTCCAGATCCTGCGCGAACGCGCGGATGAGGGCTGGACCGTTGGTGGCGATGGCGTGCTTGAGGTTCTTCAGGACGGCTTCGGTTTCCTGCGCTCGCCGGAGGCGAACTATCTGCCGGGTCCGGATGACATCTATGTTTCGCCTGAAATGATCCGCCTACACTCGCTGCGGACCGGAGATACGGTTGAAGGTGATATCAAGGCACCTGATGAGAACGAACGTTACTTTGCACTGACTAAAGTTACCAAGATTAATTTTGAAGAACCGGAAAAAGCCAAGCACAAGATTGCTTTTGACAACCTGACGCCGCTGTATCCGGACGAGCGTCTGAAGATGGAGATCGAGGATCCCACCATCAAGGATAAATCGGCCCGTGTTATTGATCTGGTCTCGCCGATCGGTAAAGGCCAGCGTTCTCTGATCGTGGCACCGCCGCGGACCGGTAAAACGGTGATCCTGCAGAACATCGCGCATTCGATCGAACAGAACCACCCAGAGTGCTATCTGATCGTCCTGCTGATCGACGAACGCCCCGAAGAGGTGACGGACATGCAGCGCTCGGTGAAGGGTGAGGTTGTGTCTTCGACCTTTGATGAACCCGCGACCCGCCACGTGGCCGTGTCGGAAATGGTCATCGAAAAAGCCAAGCGTTTGGTTGAGCATAAACGAGATGTTGTTATTCTTCTCGATTCGATTACAAGACTTGGTAGGGCGTTTAACACCGTGGTGCCATCCTCGGGTAAAGTTCTGACCGGTGGTGTGGATGCGAATGCTCTGCAACGGCCCAAGCGGTTCTTTGGTGCTGCGCGGAATATCGAAGAAGGTGGCTCACTGACCATCATCGCCACCGCGCTGATCGACACCGGCAGTCGGATGGACGAGGTCATCTTCGAAGAATTCAAAGGTACAGGTAACTCGGAAATCGTTCTTGATCGCAAGATTGCGGACAAACGCGTGTTCCCGGCGATCGACATCCTCAAATCCGGCACGCGGAAAGAGGAACTGCTGGTCGACAAGGGCGATCTGGCCAAGACCTTCGTTCTGCGCCGTATCCTCAACCCGATGGGCACGACTGACGCGATCGAGTTCCTGTTGTCCAAGTTGAAGCAGACCAAGACCAACAGTGAGTTCTTCGATTCGATGAACACCTGACACAGGTCTTAAACTCTAGCGAGGCCTTCGAATGGATACGATATTCGCCTTGGCCAGCGCGCAGGGCAAAGCTGGGGTGGCGGTCATCCGCCTCTCAGGTCCAGACTCTCATTCAGCAGCGGCGCGCCTGACTGGTGGTGCGTTGCCAAGGCGTGGCATGGTCCTGCGCACTCTGATGGATCATGGCGGAGCACGTTTGGACGACGGATTGGTCTTGACGTTCCAGGCCCCGGCTAGCTTTACCGGTGAGGACGTGGCCGAGCTTCAGATTCACGGAAGCACAGCCTCTGTCAACGCAGTGCTGCGCTGCCTGTCTGATACGGAAGGGTTGCGTATCGCTGAACCGGGTGAGTTTACACGCCGGGCACTGGAAAATGGCAAGATGGACCTGACTCAGGTTGAAGGTCTGGCCGATCTAATCGATGCAGAAACGGAAGCACAACGTAAGCAAGCTCAGACCATTTTGGCGGGCGAGCTGGGCACCTTGGCAGAACGGTGGCGCAGGGATTTGATACGGGCTGCGTCCCTGTTGGAAGCTGTCATCGATTTTGCTGATGAAGAAGTTCCTACTGATGTGACGCCGGAAGTGCGCGCCCTGATCCAAGGTGTCATGTCAGATCTTCACTATGAGGCAGACGGCGTCAAAATTGCCGAGCGAATACGTACAGGGTTCGAGGTTGCGATCGTCGGCCTTCCAAATGCGGGGAAATCCACTCTTTTAAATGTATTGGCAGGCCGTGAGGCGGCTATTACTTCGGAATACGCCGGGACCACGCGCGATGTGATCGAAGTTCGAATGGATCTGGCTGGTTTACCAGTGACCTTGCTGGATACGGCGGGGCTGCGACAAACTGAAGATCATGTCGAAAACCTGGGCATCGAGCTTGCGCGTAGCAGAGCGGAGGCCGCTGACCTTCGCGTTTTCTTGTCTGAAACACCGGAAATCTTGGGTGTGGAGATGCAAGATGGTGATATTCATGTTCTGCCCAAAGCGGACCTTCGGGGTATTGACGGGCAGGGTGTATCTGGGAAAACAGGTCAGGGAATAGACGCACTCGTAAACCATATTTCGTGTGTACTGAGTAAGAGAACTACTAGCCATGGTATTGCAACACGGGAACGCCATCGCGTTGCAATCAAAAGTGCATTGGACTCACTCAAATCTGCAATCTCGGTTCTGGAATCAGGTCCGGACCTGTATGATATCGCTGCAGAGGAGTTGAGAACTGCAATTCGTGCCCTTGAATCTCTGGTGGGCAGAATAGATGTCGAAACTCTGTTGGATGAAATCTTCTCCAGCTTCTGTTTGGGAAAATAAGGAGTGTTTCACGTGAAACATTCGAAGTTTGATGTCATCGTCATTGGCGCAGGCCATGCCGGAACCGAGGCCGCTCATGCATCAGCAAGGATGGGCGCAACAACTGCACTGGTGACGTTGTCTGCAACAGACATCGGCGTTATGTCCTGCAATCCGGCGATTGGAGGTTTGGGAAAGGGCCATCTTGTGCGTGAGATTGACGCCTTGGATGGCGTCATGGGTCGTGTGGCGGATCAGGCGGGCATACAGTTTCGTTTGTTGAACCGTCGAAAAGGGCCCGCCGTACAGGGGCCGAGAACGCAGGCAGATCGCGCCCTGTATCGGCTTGCTATGCAACAGGAAACAGAAAAACAGGATAACCTGTCCGTTGTTGTAGGAGAGGTTGTCGATTTTCTATTGATCGGTGAGAAGGTTGCAGGTGTTGCTCTTTCTGATGGATCAGAACTTTCTGCGCGCGCCGTTATCCTGACCTCCGGTACATTTCTAAGGGGTGTCATTCACATAGGTGACGTGTCTCGTCCCGGTGGGAGAATGGGGGATCGACCTTCCGTTAAACTGGCTGAACGGTTGGAAAGATACAATCTTCCCATGGGACGATTGAAAACCGGGACACCGCCGCGCCTGGATGGTCGGAGCATTGATTGGTCGGATCTTGAAAGGCAGGACGGTGATGATGAGCCAACCCTGTTTTCTTTTATGTCTCAATCCGTTGTCGCGCCCCAGATTTCCTGCGGAATTACACACACAAATGCGCGAACACATGAGATCATCGCTGCGAATCTTTCGAAATCCGCGATGTATGGCGGTCGCATTGATGGAGTAGGCCCGCGCTATTGTCCATCGATTGAAGACAAGATCGTACGATTCGCGGATAAGGAATCGCATCAAATCTTCCTTGAGCCCGAAGGGGTCAATGATCACACGATCTATCCGAACGGTATCTCGACGTCATTGCCGCAAGACGTTCAACTGGACTATGTGCGATCGATTAAGGGATTGGAGAATGCAGATATTCTGCAACCAGGATATGCAATCGAATACGACTATGTTGATCCGCGCGTCCTGAGTGCTTCTTTATCCTTACCAACTGTTCCCGGACTATATCTAGCGGGCCAGATAAATGGGACCACAGGATATGAGGAAGCCGCAGCTCAGGGCATGGTTGCCGGCCTCAATGCGGCGTTGGAGACCCAAGGGCGAGAACCCATCCATTTTACGCGATCCGACAGTTATATTGGCGTAATGATCGATGATTTGACAACTCGAGGAGTTGCCGAACCCTACCGCATGTTCACGTCGCGTGCGGAATTCCGGCTATCTCTGCGCGCCGACAATGCTGATCAACGGCTGACACCGCTTGGTTTGGAATTGGGGTGCGTCGGACAAGAGCGCAAAGTTCAGTTCGAAGATAAAATGCACCAACTTGAAAGCGTGAAGTCAAAGCTGACGGAACGGACTTATACGCCCAAGGAAGTTCTCGCCGCCGGTATAAACGTTAATCAGGATGGAAACCGTAGGGATGGGATGGCAATTCTCGCATTCCCCGACACCTCGTTTGAAGATTTGCTGCCTCTTGTTCCTGATTTGCAGGATGTTGACCTAAAAATCAGGCTCCAGATCGAGCGGGACGCCTTGTATGCCAACTACATTGCCAGACAAAAGCGGGACGTTGAAGCAATGAAGCGGGATGAATCCTATGTCATCCCGCATGAGTTCGACTATTTTGCTTTGGACGGCCTGTCTTCGGAGATGAAACAAAAGCTGTCGCAAGCAAAGCCTGCAAATATCGCTCAGGCAAGCCGTGTCGAGGGGGTCACGCCGGCAGCGCTGACGCTCGTTCTGGCAAAACTGCGCCGGGATCAAAGAGTTCGCCAAGCATGATGGTTGATTATTCGAAGTTTGAAGACCTGAATGTTTCACGTGAAACATTCGAACGCCTCACGACTTATGTTGAACTGGTGAAACGTTGGAATCCAAAGATCAACCTCGTGTCGCGGAACAGCCTGGAGCATATCTGGGACCGGCATATTCTGGATTCCGTGCAAGTCTATCGGTGCGCTGACAGTTTTGACACCTGGGCGGATCTGGGAAGTGGAGGCGGGTTCCCGGGTATGGTTTGTGCTATCCTCGCCGCGGAAGAAAATCCAAGCGCCTCATTCAATATGATAGAAAGTGATCAGCGAAAATCAGCTTTCTTGCGCAACGTTGCCCGGGAATGCGGAATAAGATGCGCAGTGACTTCAAAAAGGATTGAGATGGTTGATCCTTTGGCGGTAAACATCATTTCAGCGCGTGCATTGGCTGACTTGCGTACACTATTATCCTTTTGTGACAGACATTTACACACCAACGGGACAGCATTGTTGCCCAAAGGCGCAAATTGGAAAAAAGAGATGGAAGACGCACGTGAGGAATGGAAACTCGAGGCAGAGGCGATTACAAGTTTAACTGAACCTCAAGCCGTTATCCTTAAGATAAATGGAGTATCACGTGGTTGATTTATCTCGACCTTCAGGGCCTCGGATAGTTGCTGTTGCCAATCAGAAGGGTGGGGTCGGGAAAACAACCACAGCTATCAATCTTGCTGCTGGATTGGCTGAGGCCGGTTGCAGAGTTCTGGTGGTTGATCTCGATCCACAGGGGAACGCTTCAACTGGTTTGGGTGTCGAAGATCGGGACTGGACAACTTATGACCTGATCCTCGACGAGGCGCCACTAGAGGCAGTGGTTCAGGAAACTGAAATTGGAGGCCTTTTCGTAGTACCGGCCACCGTCGACTTGAGTTCCGCCGATATTGAACTGATCTCAAACGAAAAACGCAGTTACCTTTTACATGATGCGCTGCGGCAGACAGCCATAGATGCATTTGAGTTTGATTTTGTTCTAATCGATTGCCCGCCGTCCCTAAACTTGCTGACCGTAAATGCAATGGTTGCTGCACACTCGGTACTTGTGCCGTTGCAGAGTGAGTTCTTTGCCCTTGAAGGACTGTCGCAATTGATGCTGACGATTCGAGAGGTTCGCCAAACGGCGAATCCAGATCTGAGAATCGAAGGTGTTGTGTTGACCATGTATGATAACCGCAACAACTTGTCCCGCCAGGTCGAGAAAGACGCACGTGACAATCTGGGTGAGATGGTTTTTAAAACCAAGATACCCAGAAATGTGCGGGTCAGCGAAGCGCCGTCGTATGCGTTGCCGGTCTTGCAATATGACTCGGGATCGCTTGGAGCAATGGCGTATCGACATCTTGCTCGCGAGATCATGCACAAGAACAACAAAACCGCAGCCTGAGCGGGAATGAGGAGGGCGACATGAGCGCCAAGAAAGCAAAATCCAGAGGGTTGGGGCGGGGCCTGTCTGCCCTTATGGCAGATGTAAATCCTGAAGCAGAAGGTCGGGCCTCAGTGGATGCGCGCAGGCCTGATCTGAAAGTCCCGATTGAAAAGCTGAAAGCCAACCCAAACCAGCCGCGCCGCACATTCATTCCTGAGCAGCTAGACGAGCTGGCGGCGTCGGTAAGGGAAAAAGGCATCATTCAGCCCCTGATCGTTCGCGCGACAGGTTCAGGAGAATATGAGATTGTCGCAGGCGAACGCCGTTGGCGCGCGGCGCAGATGGCGCAGCTGCACGATGTTCCGGTCATTGTGCGTGAATTCGATGACACGGAAGTGTTGGAAGTTGCGATTATTGAAAACATCCAACGTGCAGATCTGAACGCGGTGGAAGAGGCCGCTGGCTATAAGCAGTTGATGGATCGATTTGGGCACACGCAGGAAAAGCTCGCTGAGGCCCTGGGCAAGAGCCGCAGCCACATTGCGAACCTTTTGCGGCTTCTGTCCTTGCCGGTGGATGTGCAAGCACTTGTTATTGAAGGAAAACTATCTGCGGGGCACGCTAGGGCGCTGATTACGGCCGAAAATCCGTCGGAACTTGCGAAACAGATCGTCAAGGATGGCTTATCGGTGCGCGCAACCGAGGCTTTGGTCAAAAAACAGCAGCAAGGCGGCGCTGAGCGATCTGCACCTCGCGCCCGAAAT
The DNA here is from genome assembly GCF_059609825.1 of Ruegeria sp. YTSB088. NCBI lineage: Bacteria > Pseudomonadati > Pseudomonadota > Alphaproteobacteria > Rhodobacterales > Roseobacteraceae > Ruegeria > Ruegeria sp. YTSB088. Next base: position 44,607 of record NZ_JBXWMM010000009.1, read on the forward strand.
CTGGATGCTGGAAAGGATGCAGACACACGTGCGTTGGAAAAGGACCTATCCGCGATCCTGGCGATGAAAGTGTCGATCAATCACAAGGCCGGAACGGAAACAGGACAAGTCGTTCTGACCTATGAGAACCTGGATCAGCTGGACGATTTGTGCGCTAAGCTCAGCCGTTAGGCCGTGACCAGATAAAGATCATGACGCCGCCCAGCACAACGGCCTGAATGATCAACACAAAAGGCGGTGCGGACAGCATAACAGAGATTCCGAAAACGGCGGCGATCGAGACGGTTGCCGCCCTTTTTGCGACCGGTCGAATGGCACCGGAACTTTGCCAATCAAGAATCAATGGCCCAAAAAGCTGATGACTCACAAGCCAATTGTGCAGCCGCGAGGATGAGCGGGCGAAGAAAAACGCGGCAAGCAGAAGAAATGGCACTGTTGGAAGAAGGGGTAGAACAACCCCAACAACCGCCATCGCAACGCAAAGCAATCCCAGTCCGGCCCAAAGATACTGCATACTCAGTCCAACAGCTCCCGGATGACTGCGTTCAATACGGCGCGCCCGTCTGATGTGGCTATCAGGCGTCCGTTCCTGCGCTGAACCATGTTGATGTCAGTCAGATGATCCATGGTTTCGGAGGGAAGAGAGTGACCAGAAAGGGCTTGCCACCTGTCTATATCTAGGCCTTCAGTAACCCGCATACCCATCATAAGGTATTCATTCGCCTGATCTTCAAGCGACAATACGCTGCGGTCCTTTTCTCCGTTACCTTTTTGGGAGGTATCAAGCCAGCGCTGGGGGTTCAGATAGGTTTCGGTCGCGTATTTCTGACCATTCAGGGTAATCCTCCCATGGGCGCCGGGCCCAATGCCGACATAGTCGCCATACCGCCAGTAAATAAGGTTGTGCTGCGATTCCGCGCCGGGGCGGGCGTGGTTGGAAACTTCGTAGGCCGGCAAGCCATGTGCCTCGCAAATTTCCTGTGTCGCTAGATACATATCGGCGGCACTGTCATCTTCTGGCAGGCCTCGTAATCTACCCACCGCATACCGATCCCCAAAGGCCGTCCCGTCTTCGATCGTCAATTGATATAGTGACAGGTGGTCTATAGCCATCGACAGCGCTTCGGTCAGTTCCGTACGCCAGGCTTCCAGCGTTTGGTGTTGGCGCGCATAGATCAGGTCAAAGCTGACACGCTCAAAGCAATTTCGGGCTGTATCAAAGGCGGCCCGGGCCTCGGCCACCGTATGGATCCGTCCCAGCCGCCTCAGATCTTCGTCATTCAGGGCCTGAATGCCCATCGATATCCGATTAACCCCAGCATCGCGGTAAGCCGAAAACCGACCGGCTTCAACCGAGCCGGGATTAGCTTCGAGCGTGATTTCCATGTCATTGGCCGGGTGCCAGAGCGCACGCGCCCCATCGATCACAGCTGCAACGGTTTCCGGATCCATCAGAGAAGGCGTGCCGCCACCAAAAAAGATCGTGTTCAGCACCCGATCCGGCGTTTCAGAGGCGGAACGGTGAAGTTCGCTCAGATAGGAGCCAATCCATTGTTTTTGATCAATATTTCTGGAAACATGGCTATTGAAATCGCAATAGGGGCACTTGGCCTCGCAAAAGGGCCAGTGCACATACAGGCCAAAGCCCCCGTTGCGCCAATCATCCGCCAAAGCAGCCTTTCACGAACATCGCCACCGCGCGGCCGCGATGGCTGATCTTGTTCTTTTCCCAGCGATCCATTTCAGCAAATGTAATGTCGTACCCGTCGGGGACAAACATTGGGTCATAGCCAAACCCACCTTCGCCGCGGATCGGCCAGACCAGATGACCGGGTGCAACGCCTTCGAACACTTCGTCGTGCCCGTCGGGCCAGGCCAGAACCAGTGTACTGCGGAATTGAGCGGTGCGGGGGTGAGGTGCGTTTTTCCCTTCGAGCTCATCATGGGCGCGGGTCATGGCCATCAGAAAATCACGGCCATTGTCGGTTTCGGCCCAATCGGCGGTGTAAACACCAGGTGCGCCGTTCAGCGCATCGATAGTGATCCCGGAATCGTCCGACAGAGCAGGCAGGCCGGTGGCTTTGGCGGCCGCATGGGCCTTGATCCGCGCATTACCAACAAAGGTGTCCTCGGTCTCTTCGGGTTCCGGCAGGTTCAATTCGCCGGCACCAACAACTGTCACGCCGAAGGGCTCAAGAAGATGCGCCATCTCCTCGAGCTTACCCTTATTATGGGTGGCGACCAGTAACTTGTCCCCGTCGAATTTGCGGGTCATGCGGTGGCGGCTTTCTGCGTGGCAGCCAGTTCAGAGACGCCTTTTTCCGCCAGATCCATCAGTTGATCCATTTGCGCACGGCTGAAAACAGAGCCTTCAGCGGACATCTGTACTTCGATCAGTTTGCCGGATCCGGTCATGATGAAGTTACCATCTACGCCCGCTTCGCTGTCTTCGGGGTAATCAAGGTCCAGTACCGGCTGACCCGCATAGATGCCGCAAGACACGGCGGCGACTGGATCAACCAGCGGGTCCGAAATCACCTCGCCGGTTTTCATCAGCTTGTTCACAGCCAGCCGCAGCGCGACCCAGCCGCCAGTGATCGAGGCGCAGCGGGTGCCACCATCAGCCTGGATCACGTCGCAGTCTACGGTAATCTGACGCTCTCCCAGAGCAACCCGGTCGACACCGGCGCGCAGGGCGCGGCCGATCAGGCGCTGGATTTCGACCGTACGGCCCCCTTGTTTGCCCGAAGCCGCCTCGCGCCGCATCCGTGTATTGGTGGCGCGGGGCAGCATTCCGTATTCGGCTGTGACCCACCCAAGGCCCGATCCCTTGATAAACGGCGGCACGCGATCTTCGATCGTTGCCGTGCACAAAACGTGTGTGTCGCCCATTTTGATCAGGCAGGAACCTTCGGCATGTTTTGTGAACCCCGTCTCGATTGAAACGGCGCGCATTTCGCTTAAATCTCTTCCAGAGGGTCGCATCGGAATTCCTTTGTTTGCTGGGTTGGGGATAACGTCCCCGTGCCTTAGGATGCAACCCCGATTGACCTTTCATTTGCCTGCTATTTAATGACAAGCGAGCAGGGGAACACGCATGAGCGAAGCGAGCAAGATTCTGGACGAGATGAACGACCGGTCACGTGAAGTGTTCCGGCTGATTGTCGAGAGCTATCTGGAAAGCGGAGAGCCCGTTGGCAGTCGTACTTTGGCACGTACATTGTCCGAAAAAGTCAGCGCCGCAACTGTCCGAAATGTGATGCAGGATCTGGAGTTTCTGGGCCTTCTGGACAGCCCCCATGTCAGCGCTGGTCGAATCCCGACGCAGCAAGGTCTGCGAATGTTTGTGGACGGATTGCTTGAAGTCGGAGACCTGGGCGCCGATGACCGGCAGAAACTGGAACAGACACTAGGCTCTAACACGGGTGATGTTGGCGGAATGCTGGACCGTGTCGGTTCTGCCTTGTCACACGTGACACAAGGGGCCTCACTGGTTTTGACGCCCAAACATGAATCGGAAATCAAACATATCGAGTTTGTTTCTCTGGGCCATGATCGGGCTTTGGTGGTTCTTGTTTTCTCGGACGGTCATGTGGAAAACCGTTTGTTCACACCGCCACCGGGGCAAACACCCAGTTCAATGCGTGAGGCCGCGAACTTCCTGAACGCGCTCATCGAGGGGCGGACCCTCAGCGAAGTGCGGCGGCAGATGCAGACGCAGATCGACGCGCGTAAGCAGGAAATCGACATTTTGGCGCGTGAGATGGTTGAAGGCGGGATGGCCGTTTGGGACGGAGACGGAAGCGACTCGGCGCGTTTGATCGTGCGCGGGCGCGCGAATCTTCTCAACGAACCCGGTCAGACCGAGGAACTTGACCGCATTCGCACCCTGTTTGACGATCTGGAACGCAAGCGAGACATCGCTGAATTCCTTGAATTGACCGAGGACGGTGAGGGTGTGCGCATTTTTATCGGCTCTGAGAACAAACTTTTCTCACTTTCGGGTTCCTCTTTGGTGGTGTCTCCTTATATGAACGCTGATCGAAAGATAATCGGTGCGGTCGGGGTCATCGGGCCCACACGTCTGAATTATGGACGGATCGTACCGATCGTGGATTATACGGCGCAACTGGTCGGCAAGCTGATATCCGACCGGAGCTAGAGGGTAAGAGATGGCAGAGCCCAAGAACGAAGATTTTCTGGACGATATCGCAACCGCCGAGGCTGAAGAGCTGGCCGAAGAGCTGATGGACTTCAGCGAAGAGGAACTGGAGCTGGACGCGCTGCGAGCCGAACGGGACGACTACAAAGACAAGTTCATGCGGGCATTGGCGGATGCCGAAAACATGCGCAAGCGGAGTGACAAGGCACGCCGCGATGCTGAACAGTATGGCGGGTCCAAGCTGGCCCGCGATATGCTGCCCGTATACGACAACATGAAACGCGCCCTTGAAGCCGCGACGGATGAGCAGAAAGAAGTCGCTGCTGGTTTGCTGGAAGGTGTTGAACTGACCATGCGTGCATTGAAGGACGTGTTCCACAAGCATGGTATCGAAGTGATCACGCCCGAAGTGGGCGACCGGTTTGATCCGAACGTGCACGAGGCCATGTTCGAGGCACCGGTTCCCGGAACCAAGGCAGGAGACATCATTCAGGTGTCCGCAGAAGGATTTATGTTGCACGATCGCCTGCTGCGTCCGGCGCAGGTGGGCGTTTCTTCCATGCCTGCAAGCTGATCGGCTTCGAAAAAGCCAAGCCTCCGGCGCAAGAGCTTTTGAAGGTGCAGGGGCGGTCAGAATCTGGCCGCCTCTTTCAATTTGTAGATCAGGTCAAGTGCCTCTCGTGGCGTAAGCTCGTCCGGCAGGATGTCGTTCAGCATATCGTTGACCGCCGATGCCTTGGGTGCGGGCGGCGGTGGTGGTGGTGCAGCAGAAAACAGTGGCAGATCGTTGATCAGCGCCTTTTGCTTTCCACCTTCGCGCTCTGTTTTCTCCAGTTGGTTCAGTACAATGCGGGCGCGTTCCACCACGGATGCGGGCAGCCCGGCCAGTTGCGCAACCTGCACGCCGTATGACCGGTCGGCAGCACCCTTGTGGACTTCGTGCAGGAAGATCACTTCGCCTTCCCATTCCTTCACCGCGACCGTGGCATTCTTGACACCTTCCAGCGTCCCGGCCAGCGCTGTGAGCTCGTGATAATGCGTGGCAAACAAGGCACGACATTTGTTGGCTGCGTGCAGATGCTCCAGAGTCGCCCAGGCAATGGAGAGCCCGTCATAGGTTGCCGTTCCACGCCCGATTTCATCGAGAATTACAAGCGCCCGTTCGTCGGCCTGGTTTAGAATCGCGGCGGTTTCCACCATCTCGACCATGAAAGTCGAGCGGCCCCGCGCCAGATCGTCAGAGGCTCCCACGCGGCTGAACAACTGGCTGACCACACTGATATGGGCCTGCTCGGCCGGGACGAAGCTGCCCATTTGGGCCAGCAGGGCGATCAACGCGTTCTGACGCAGGAAAGTCGATTTACCGGCCATGTTTGGGCCTGTCAGCAACCAGATGGCTGCACCGTCATCGGCACTAAGATCGCAGTCATTGGCGACGAAGGCATCGCCGCTTTGTTGGCGCAGTGCGTGTTCGACAACCGGATGCCGACCGCCCTGTATGTTGAACGCGCGGGACGCGTCCACCTGTGGTCTGCACCAGTTTTCCCCGCGCGCCAGATCGGCGAGGGCAGTGGTCAGGTCCAGTTCAGCCAACCCGCGGGCAGCTTGATTCAGTCGTGCTGCGAGGGACAAAATCTCGTCAGATAGCCTTTGATAGAGCCGTTTTTCGATCTCAAGAGCCAGATTCCCGGCATTCAGGATGCGGGTTTCGATCTCGCTGAGTTCAACAGTGGTGAACCGCACTTGGTTGGCGGTGGTCTGGCGGTGGATATAGGTCTCGCTGAAGGGCGGGTTCAGCATCTTTTCGGCATGGGTCGCTGTCGTCTCGATGAAATATCCCAGCACGTTGTTGTGTTTGATCTTCAACGACGTGATGCCGGTATGCTCGGAATATTTTTTCTGGAATCCGGCGATAACGGACCGACCCTCGTCCCGCAGGGTGCGGGCCTCGTCCAGTTCGGCGTCAAAGCCCGGAGCGATGAAACCACCATCACGTGCAAGAAGCGGTGGTTCGGCGACCAGGGCTTCATCCAGTAAATTCAACAGGTCGTCGAAGCCAACAAGGTTTTGAAGCGCGGTTGATAGCAGAATCGGCACATCCTGATCTGCGCAAATCTGGGCAATGGCTGCCGATTGAGTCAGGCCGTTTCGGACGGCTGCAAGATCCCGAGGCCCGCCGCGCTCCAGCGACAAACGGGACAGGGCGCGGTCCAGATCTGGCGTCTTCCGCAAAGCTTCACGCAGGTCTGACGCGATAAGACTATCTTCGGCCGCAAAGCTCACCGCGTCCAGTCGGGCGTGAATGATTTCCAGATTGCGTGAGGGGCTGGACAGACGTTGCTCAAGCAAACGGGCACCGCCCGGGGTCACGGTTCGGTCGACTACCGAAAGCAGTGAACCGGCACGTCCGCCAGACAAGGACCGGGTCAGCTCCAGATTGCGGCGCGTTGCAGCGTCGATCTGTACAACACGGTCTTCGGATTCCTTCAGTGGCGTTTGCAACAGGGGCAATTTGCCCTTCTGTGTAATCTCCAGATAGTCGATCAGCGCACCCATCGCGGACACTTCGGCGCGTCCAAAGCTTCCGAATGCATCCAGCGCACCCACGTGAAATAAACCGCAGATGCGTTTTTCAGCCGCCGTGCTGTCAAAACTGGCCCGCCCGACAGGGGTGATGGAAATACCCAAGTCACGAACCGGCTCATTCAGTTTGTCTTGCACGCCATCGGCGACGATCAGTTCCGACGGTGCCAGTCGTGCGAGTTCGGGGCTGAGGCGCACCGGTGTCAAAGGCATCACGTGAAACGCGCCGGTCGAGATGTCGGCCCAGGCCAGCGCGGCCTCATCCCGAACTTCGGCATAGGCCGCCAGAAAGTTGTGGCGACGGGCCTCAAGTAGGGCATCTTCGGTCAGTGTTCCGGGCGTCACCAAGCGTACAACATCACGCTTTACGACTGATTTAGAGCCTCTTTTCTTGGCTTCAGCCGGGCTTTCCATCTGCTCGCAGACAGCCACGCGAAAGCCTTTCCGGATCAGTGTCAGCAAATACCCTTCTGCCGAATGCACCGGCACACCGCACATCGGAATGTCTTCGCCATTGTGTTTGCCGCGTTTTGTCAGGGCGATGTCCAACGCCTCGGCTGCGTTGACGGCGTCATCAAAAAACATCTCATAGAAATCGCCCATGCGATAAAACAGCAGAGCGTCGGCATGAGCCTCTTTAATTTCGAGGTATTGCGCCATCATCGGCGTGACTGTGGACAAAGCGGCCCCCTTCTGGCGTATTCCGGGCGCGACCTTACAAACCCGGTCCCTGCGACGAAAGGTGAAAACGTATTGTCGTTGAGGAGCGCCTTTGCCTGCGCTATGAGGCAAAAGCCCAACAGATGTAAAGAAACGACATTTCCGATGCCCAAAGCGAAGATCACCAAAGAAGAGGCGCTGGCCTTTCACCTCGACCCCACCCCCGGCAAGTGGGAGGTGCAGGCCACTGTCCCGATGACCACGCAGCGCGATCTTTCGCTTGCCTACAGCCCGGGTGTGGCCGTTCCATGTGAAGCAATCGCCGAGAACCCAGAGACCGCCTATGACTATACCAACAAGGGCAACCTGGTGGCCGTAATCTCGAACGGGACGGCGGTTCTGGGGCTTGGGAATCTTGGCGCGCTGGGCTCGAAACCGGTGATGGAGGGGAAATCCGTCCTGTTCAAAAGGTTTGCGGATGTGAACTCGATTGATATCGAGCTGGATACCGAAGACCCGGATGAGTTCTGCCGCGCGGTGCGTCTGATGGGGCCGACCTTCGGCGGCATCAACCTGGAAGACATCAAGGCGCCCGAGTGTTTCATCATCGAGCAGCGCCTGAAGGAAGAGATGGACATCCCCGTCTTTCACGACGACCAGCACGGCACGGCGGTGATCTGCGCGGCGGGGCTGATCAACGCGTTGCATATCTCGGGCAAGAAGATCGAGGATGTGAAGATCGTTCTCAACGGAGCCGGGGCGGCAGGGATTGCGTGTATTGAACTACTCAAATCCATGGGCGCGCGGCACGAGAACTGTATCGTCTGTGATACCAAGGGTGTGATCTACCAAGGCCGGACCGAGGGTATGAACCAGTGGAAGTCGGCCCATGCGATCACCACGGATCTGCGTACTCTGGAAGAGGCCATGAAGGGTGCGGACGTCTTTCTTGGCGTTTCGGTCAAGGGTGCGGTCACGCAGGAGATGGTCGCAAGCATGGCCGATAATCCAGTGATCTTTGCAATGGCCAACCCCGATCCGGAAATCACCCCGGAAGAGGCGCACGAGGTCCGCGTGGATGCCATCGTAGCGACCGGGCGCAGCGACTATCCGAACCAGGTCAACAACGTTTTGGGCTTTCCCTATTTGTTCCGCGGCGCGCTGGACATCCACGCGCGTGCCATCAATGACGAGATGAAGATCGCCTGTGCCCATGCACTGGCCAATCTGGCGCGAGAGGATGTGCCGGATGAGGTCGCGATGGCTTATGGCAAGTCGCTGACCTTCGGGCGGGATTATATCATTCCTACGCCGTTTGATCCGCGCTTGATCCACCGCATCCCACCAGCGGTAGCAAGGGCAGGGATGGACACCGGTGCGGCCCGCCGCCCGATCATCGACATGGAGGCTTACGAGCTGAGCCTGAAGTCCCGGATGGACCCGACCGCCAGCATTCTACGCGGGCTGAACGCCCGGGCGCGACAGGCGCAAAGCCGCATGATTTTTGCCGAGGGCGATGATCCCCGCGTGCTGCGCGCCGCCGTCATGTACCAGCGTTCCGGCTTTGGTAAGGCGCTCGTGGTCGGCCGGGCGGATGATGTCAAAGAAAAACTTGAAGCCACCGGTCTTGGCGATGCAGTGCGGGAGATCGAGGTTGTGAATGCTGCAAACACCACCCACCTCGAGACCTATTCGAATTTCCTCTATGAGCGTTTGCAGCGCAAAGGCTTTGACCGCAAGGATATTCACCGTCTGGCCGCGCGGGACCGCCACGTGTTCTCTTCACTGATGCTGGCCCACGGACACGGAGACGGGCTGGTTAGCGGAGCAACACGAAAATCGGCCCATGTAATCGATCGCATCAATCATGTATTTGATGCCGATGCCGCCCATGGCGCCGCCGGCGTGACGGCACTTCTGCATAAAGGCCGGATTGTCCTGATCGGTGATACACTGGTGCATGAATGGCCGGATGAAAACGATCTGGCCAACATTGCCGAGCGTTCGGCCGCAGTGGCCCGGCACATGGGTCTGGAACCTCGGGTTGCCTTTGTCAGTTTCTCGACTTTTGGCTACCCGATTTCGGAACGTGCCGAGAAAATGCATCGTGCCCCGACCGTTCTGGACCAGCGCGGCGTTGACTTCGAGTATGAAGGCGAGATGACTGTGGATGTGGCGCTGAACGTGGATCAACAGGCGGCTTATCCGTTTTCACGCCTGACCGGCCCCGCGAACATCCTGATCGTTCCCGCGCGGCACTCAGCGTCGATCTCGACCAAGCTCATGCAGGAAATGGGCGGCGCTACAGTGATCGGGCCGATCCTGGCGGGTGTCGACAAGCCGATTCAGATTTGCTCGACCGTCTCGACAGCGAACGATATTCTGAACATGGCCATTCTGGCCTCGTGCGACATCGGATAAACCATGACGATCTGGAACCTTGGCTCGATCAACGCGGATATGGTATACGACCTGCCGCATCTGCCTGCGCCAGGGGAAACCCTGGCCGCCCGCGGGCTGGACCGCTTCCTTGGCGGAAAAGGTGCCAATATGTCAGTGGCGGCTGCGCGGGCCGGATCGCGCGTCAGCCATATCGGTGCCGTCGGGCATGATGGGCGCTGGGCGAAGGATCGACTGACGGAATATGGCGTTGACACACGCTATATCTCGGAGGCGGACCTGCCGACGGGGCACGCAATCATTGCGGTGGATGCCGAGGGTGAGAATCTGATCATCCTCTATCCGGGGGCCAACCACGCCTTGGATATCAGCCATCTGGGGCAGGCTCTGTCATCTGCAAACACCGGTGATCTGCTGATCCTGCAGAATGAAACCAACGCACAAGTTGAAGCTGCGCAGTTGGGGCGCAAACTTGGACTGACCGTTTGTTACGCCGCCGCGCCGTTTCAGGCACAGGCGGTTCAGGCGGTTCTGCCCTATCTGGATTTCCTGATCCTGAACGAGGTCGAGGCCGAACAATTGCGGCAAGAGACCGGGATGGGTGCGGCTGACCTTCCCGTTCGGCATGTCATTGTCACGCTGGGTTCAAAAGGCGCTCGGTATTTGCAGCAGGGCAATGACCCGGTGGAATTTGCGGCCCACAAGGTGCAGGCCGTGGATACCACTGGGGCAGGTGATACCTTCACTGGCTACGTACTGGCTGGAATGGATCGCGGAATGCCAATGGAACAGGCCATTCTGCAAGCGAACCGCGCCGCTGCCCTGATGGTCACGCGGCACGGCACGGCCGATGTCATTCCGGATTTGAGAGAAGTGCGCGACGCGTCCTTCGATTAAGACCCGGCAAAAGGCGCATCTGAACCCCAGAGCTGTTTGACGCGCGCGTCACGGCCGCAGGCTTTGCGATATGCTTTATAGGCGCTGTGCTGACGCTTGGGTCCAAAGCGGGTGAAGATCAGCTTGTTCCCTTTGTAGTAATCCTGATGATAGGCCTCGGCTGGATAAAACGAGCCTGCGTTCAGAATCGGGGTGACAACATTCTGACCCAGTGCTCGTTGTGCTTCTTTCTTGGCTTGTTCAGCCAACGCTTTTTCGCCTTTGTTAGAGACGAAAATCGCAGTTCGATAGCTGTCGCCCCGGTCGCAGAACTGACCTCCGGCGTCCGTCGGATCAACCGAGCGGAAGAACATGTTCAGCAGTGTTTCACGTGAGACGCGGGCCGGGTCAAAAGTAATCTGCACTGCTTCATAATGACCGGTGCCACCTTTGGAGACCTGATCATAGGTGGGGTTGGCGGAATTGCCGCCGGTATAGCCCGACACGGCCCCGACAACACCCGGTACAGATTCAAAATCGGACTCGACACACCAGAAACATCCTCCTGCAACCGTCAGCGTTTCGGCACCTGCTGCGGGGGCAGGCAGGGCGCGCAGGAGCATCGCAAGTGTGATCAGGGTGAACAGAATGGCTGTTTTGAAGGCATCCAGATATGCGGTCCGTGACATGTCGGGTCTCCTTTCGGCACCATGGTGACCCGAACCCGAATGACATTCAATTGCCTGACATCTGATGTCACGGGCTGGTGAGACGAGTTTATCGGCGGCGGACGTCGGTGGAATACCTTACACCGGGCCGTCTTGGCAGTGGGATATGGGCGTCCCGGCAAGGGGGAGGTCCGCGATGAACCTGCCTTCGGCTTAACCCAGCAACTGCCCCAGTTTCATCGCAACACCCATATTGCCCGAGATTTTAAGCTTGCCTAAAGCGACACCTGTCATCGGGTTCAGTTTTCCGGTCAGAAGCTTGGTCAGGTTGTCCTGCGAGATGCGGATCGTGCAATCCGTTTCCTGGTCCTGAGTCGATGCCTGACTGTCCGCCAGAACAATAACGCCGTCCTCACCACAATCGAATTTCAACGAGCCGTCAAAGGTTTTGCCGTTCAGACCTTTTTGAATTTCGTCGGCGATGTCCTGAAGCATCCGGGTTCCTTTCGCAGTTTCCGAATGCGTAAAGCGTCAGGTATCGAACAGGCAAGGCTGACCCGACTGGAACTTCCCATCACGACGCGCTGAGGCTCTGAACTGTCCGAGCGCAGGGCGCGCCATCATAAAAAGCGTCAAGAACAGCCTGAAACTCGGCCGGAGCATTCGCCACCGAGGAAAACAACGTCATCGAAGAACGAAGCTTTTTTGCATCAACCCCGCCCAGAATATCGCTGGCGTCGCGCCCCTGATGCTGCAGTAACAGCGAGGCCGCATGTGTCAGACGGCGGCGCAGTTCAGGATGGTTCAGATAGCGTGTCGCTTCATCCAGATCTTCGATGCCGTAAAGCTGCGCCATATGGGACTGGCCCAGCTCGGCCAGTTGCGGAAACACGAACCACATCCAGTGACTGGTTTTCTGCCCCTGTTCCAGTTCACGCAGGACATCGGCCCAAACCGTGTCCTGCGCCTCGATGAACATATCGAGTTCGTCTTCGTTGTCGTCTTCGTCAATCACTTGGACAAACGCTTGTCGCGCGCGGCCAGCAGTTTCAGACGCAGCGCGTTCAGCTGGATGAAGCCTGCCGCGTCGGTCTGATCATAGGCACCTGCATCTTCTTCAAAGGTGACATGTGCCTCGGAATACAGCGAGTGATCCGACCAGCGACCAACGGTCGAGGCCAGACCTTTGTACAGTTTCACACGCACTGTGCCGGAGACATGTTCCTGCGATTTGTCGATGGCAGCTTGCAGCATTTCACGCTCGGGGCTGTACCAGAAACCATTATAGATCAGTTCTGCATATTGCGGCATCAGCTGGTCTTTCAGGTGCATCGCGCCGCGGTCCATGGTGATGGATTCGATACCACGGTGAGCCTCAAGCAGGATGGTTCCGCCGGGCGTCTCATAGATACCGCGTGATTTCATGCCGACAAAGCGGCCTTCGACCAGGTCCAGACGGCCAATGCCGTGCTTGCCGCCATATTCGTTCAGCTTGGTCAGCAGGGTCGCCGGGCTCATCGCCTCGCCATTGATGCTGACCGCGTCGCCTTTTTCAAAGCCGATTTCGATGAACTCCGGCTCGTTCGGGGCATCTTCGGGGTGGACGGTACGCTGGTACACATAATCAGGCGCCATATCCGCAGGGTCTTCCAGAACCTTTCCTTCGGACGAGGTGTGCAGCAGGTTGGCATCGACCGAGAAGGGCGCCTCACCACGCTTGTCCTTGGCGATCGGAATCTGGTTCTGTTCGGCAAACTCCAGCAGCTTGGTGCGGCTGGTCAGATCCCATTCGCGCCATGGTGCGATCACCTTGATGTCGGGGTTCAGCGCATAGGCCGCCAGTTCGAACCGTACCTGGTCATTGCCCTTGCCGGTTGCACCGTGGGCGACCGCATCGGCACCCGTCGCTTCGGCGATCTCAACCAGACGCTTCGAGATCAGCGGCCGCGCAATCGAGGTGCCCAGCAGGTACAGCCCCTCGTACTGCGCATTGGCGCGGAACATCGGGAAGACGAAGTCGCGAACGAACTCCTCACGGATGTCCTCAATATAGATGTTCTCGGGCTTGATCCCCAGCAGTTCGGCCTTCTGGCGTGCGGGCTCCAGCTCTTCTCCCTGACCCAGATCAGCGGTGAAGGTCACGACCTCACACCCATACTCGGTTTGCAGCCATTTCAGAATGATCGAGGTATCAAGGCCACCGGAATAGGCCAGAACAACTTTCTTGGGCGCGGACATCTGACTTCCCTTTATGCGTAGAACGATTGGCCCCTAGCGGGTTTTACGCGCGGGGGCAAGTTGTGAGGATTGACGCAGTGACTGAATTGGGGTGAAACGGAGGCAGAGAATAACAAGCATTGGTTGAGAGGGCGGTTTCATATGTTGGGATGGCAAATATTTGTGCATTCGGTGCGGATGGTGTTTGGGAACCTGAAGCAGGTCCTGCAGATCACGGTTGGCCCTGCTCTGATTGGGACTATCGTTATCGTGGGCGTGTTCTTGGCGCTTGGTATTCCGCTTGAAGCGCTTGATGAAAACGCAGTCGATCTGCCACCTGGTGTAACCGCAGGATCAGTCTTTGTCTTTGTGTTCGTTTTGCTGGCGGTAATGTTCGTCACCATGTTCTGGATCGCGGTGTCATGGCACCGCTTCATCCTTATGGAAGAGTACCCCACGGGAATACTCCCGACATTCCGTTTCGACAGGATCCTTGCCTATTTCGGTCGCTTCCTGATGTTGGGGATTTTGATGATGATCGCGTATATCCCCATGGGTCTGCTCGCTGCAGCACTTGGCGAAAGCCTTGCGGGGCTTTCGATCATTCTGATGATTGCATACACTGTTTTTCTGGTCGTATGTTTCTATCGCCTGTCAATTATCCTGCCGGCAGCGGCGATTGGTGATCCCATCTCGCTCAGCGATGCATGGACCAAAACTGCGGGGGTCAGCGGTGCAATTTTGTTGCTTCTCGTCGTTGCATTCCTGTTCCAGGTGTTGGTGCAGCTGGCTTTCACTGTCCTGGCAATAATTCCGGTTTTGGGCGTTTTGCTGACCGTGTTCTTTGGCACGCTCATCCTTCCGATGATCAACATCAGTATCTTTACCACAATGTACGGTGTCTTCATCGAAAAGCGCGAGCTGTCGTAAGCCCGTACACATATGTATTCCTTGCCCTTATCGCGATGATGGGGCAGGGAAACGGACATGACTGATTTCGTGACCCGCGCCCGCGCCGCCGAACAGGCGATGCGCTCTGTGTTTCCGGCGACGCCGTTGCAGCGCAATGCTCATCTGTCCGAACGCTATGGGGCCGATATCTGGCTCAAGCGCGAAGACCTCAGCCCGGTGCGGTCGTATAAAATCCGCGGGGCGTTCAACGCGATGCGAAAACAGCAGGGGCAGGACCTGTTCGTCTGTGCCAGCGCGGGCAACCACGCGCAGGGCGTGGCCTTCATGTGCAAGCATCTGGGTGTCAAAGGCGTGATCTTCATGCCGGTGACCACACCGCAGCAGAAAATTCAAAAGACCAGAATCTTCGGCGGCGACAATATCGAGATCCACCTGACCGGCGACTATTTTGATGACACTCTGGCCGCCGCGCAAACCTGGTGCACGCAGCAGGGCGGGCATTTCCTGTCACCGTTTGACGATGCGGATGTGATCGAAGGGCAAGCCTCTTTGGCGGTCGAGATTGAAGAGCAACTGGGCGGTGTACCGGATCACGTTGTTTTGCCCGTTGGCGGTGGCGGCATGTCTTCGGGCGTGGCCACATGGTTCGGGGATCGCAGCCATTGTCTGTTTGTCGAACCAGCTGGAGGTGCTTGTCTTCGGGCTGCATTGGCTGCGGGGCATCCTGTGTCGCTGGATCATGTGGATACCTTCGTCGATGGCGCTGCGGTTGGACGGATCGGTGAGAAACCGTTTGAACTGTTGAAATCACGCCATCTGTCGGATGTGCTGGTCCTGTCCGAGGACCGAATCTGCACCACCATGATCGAGATGCTGAATGTCGAAGGCATTGTTCTGGAGCCCGCCGGCGCCCTGGCGATCGAAGCGGTGGGCGATATCCAAAGCTTTGTGCGGGGCAAGACCGTGGTCTGTGTGACATCCGGTGGCAATTTCGATTTCGAACGCCTGCCCGAGGTCAAAGAACGCGCCCAACGCTATTCCGGGGTGAAGAAGTATTTCATCCTTCGCCTGCCGCAGCGCCCGGGCGCATTGAAAGAGTTTCTGGGCATTCTGGGCCCCGAGGATGACATTGCCCGCTTTGAATACATGAAAAAATCAGCCCGCAATTTCGGTTCGGTCTTGATCGGGATCGAAACCCGCAAGCCCGAAAATTTCATGCGCCTGTTTGCGCATCTGGACGAGGCGGGGTTCACCTATACCGATATCACCGAAGACGAGACGCTGGCGCAGTTTGTGATCTAACTCAGGTTCTGGCGCAGCTCAGCCTCGAATTTCTGTTTCGAGCTGTCAAATACGGCCAGAATAGCGGGCAGATCGACATCTCCGCCCTGACCTGCGGCCGCCTGCCGTTCGCCGTCCTGACAGAGTTTCGAGAACTGGTCGAATCCAAGACTGAGCGCGCTGCCCTTCAGGAAATGCAGATTCTGTTCCAGTTCGGACCGGCTTGTATCCTGATGCAGGCGGGCGATGACCTCCTGAACTTCTTCCAGAAAGATGTCGACCACCTCATCAAACTCATCCGGGCCAACTTCGTCCCGCAATTGCCTGACTCTGCCCCAGTGGATCATACTGCGTCACCTGCCGTTGAACATGCGTTTTTAGGAATAGGCAACACCAGTAAAAACCGGGTTAACCGCCAAGCGGGATTGCAGCCTTCGGTCTTCACCGGATGTTAAAACCGTCGCCGCTAGGGTCGCTGTGTGTGAATGAACGCATCAAATCAGAGGGTAAATGGTGCCAAGGACGAGTCTTGAGGAAACCAGATCAGATCTGGATTTCGGCGCGATCCGTAAGGTGCTGGTGGTGGATGACAGCCGTCTGCAGCGGCGCATCCTGGTCGCATCGCTCAGAAAATGGGGCTTTGAGGTGGTCGAGGCCGAGACGGGCGATGCGGCTTTGGCGCATTGTCTGGATGATCCACCCGACCTTGTTCTCAGCGATTGGGTCATGCCGGGGATGAGCGGGCTTGAGTTTTGCAATGCGTTTCGCGCCCTGGATACCGATCAATACTGTTATTTCATCCTGCTGACTTCAAAAAGTGAAAAGCAGGAGGTTGCACGCGGGTTGGATGCCGGGGCAGACGATTTTCTGATCAAACCCCTTGAGGCGGATGAGTTGCGGGCACGCATATCCGCAGGCGCGCGCATTCTGGACATGCAGCGCGAGCTTTCGCAGAAAAACCGCTTGATTGAGTCCGCGCTGGAGGAACTCAGGCTGGCTCATGACGCGATCGACAAGGACCTCATACAGGCCCGTAAAATCCAGGAATCGCTGGTTCCGGAATTTACGCGGAGCTTTGGAAAATCCCGGGTCAGCCTGTTGTTGAGACCCTGTGGCCATATTGGTGGAGACCTTGTTGGCATGTTCTCGCCCGGGGTCAATCGGCTGGGGTTCTACAGCATCGATGTATCCGGACATGGCATCACCTCGGCCATGATGACGGCGCGTCTGGGCGGTTATCTTTCAAGCAAACACTTTGATCAAAATGTCGCAATGGCAAAGAGGTTCAACAAATTCTACGCACTGCTGCCTCCGGAAGACGTCGCCAGTATGCTCAATTCCCGATTGATGGCGGATGAAGGGATCGAGGAATACTTCACGATGGTCTACGCCATTGTGGATCTTCGAAACGGGCATCTCAAAATGGTACAGGCCGGGCATCCGCATCCGCTCCTGCTGCGGCAGGATGGCAGTACTGAATATCTGGGTGATGGCGGGTTGCCGATCGGGTTGATCGAAGACGCGAGCTTTCAGCAGATCGAGACTCACATGAAACCCGGCGACAAGCTGTTGGTGTACTCGGACGGGTTTACCGAATGTCAGCTCGCTGAAGGTGGTTTGCTGGAAGAAGACGGTTTGCGAGAGATGGCCCAGCAGTGCATTTCTGCAAAGGGCGGGTCGGAGTTTCTGGACGACATGTTCTGGCGATTGACGCAAGAGATTTCGCCCAAAGATAGCATTGGGGATGACGTATCCGCCGTTTTCTTCGAATATAACGGGCCTTAAAGCGAACTGAGATGCATTTCCGCAAAGTGCCGGTCACCGTCATTGCCCAGCAATCCAACGGCATCGGTGGCTTCCATCCACAAAGCTTCGTGGAACGCTTCGCTCGGAGGGCCTTTGCGGCGTACGGGACGGGCGCGGTAGATAAGGCAGACTTTTTCAGCCCACAGATCGTATTCGGGCATATAGGTGAACCGACGAAAAGCGCCGACACGACGCGGGTTGGCGACGTGCCACCCGGTTTCTTCATAGACTTCGCGATGCAAGGCTGAAATCGGTGATTCGCCTGGATCGATGCCTCCACCCGGCAATTGCAGATCCGGGCCCGGCTCTGTCTGACAGGTCAACAGCAATTGCCCGCCACGTGGCAAAAGGGCATAGACGCCAACCCTCCGGGTATATTTCCGCCCCGTCTCGGGGGTTTCACCGAACCGCCTGATCATGTATGGCCCCTTACAACCCAATCTGTACGACCTATATGGTGCCGGTATGCCAACCCGTGGCGTGTAAGGAAACCCCATGTCTCTTGGAACAAAAATCGCGTGGGACGATACCGTCCTGCCCTTTCAACTTGATGCATCCGACATGCGCGGCCGCGTGGCCCGTCTGGATGGCGTGCTGGATGGTATCCTGAAACAGCATGACTATCCCAAGCAGGTCGAGGCGCTGGTGGCCGAGATGGCCTTGCTGACCGCGTTGATCGGCCAGACAGTTGCGCTGCGCTGGAAATTGTCGTTGCAAGTGCAGTCCAAAGGGGCGGTCCGCATGATCGCCACCGACTATTATGCGCCGCAGGAAGAGGGTCAGTCCGCTCAGATTCGGGCTTATGCCAGCTTTGACCGGGACCGGTTGACCAATTCCGCGCCTTTCGATCAGGTGGGCGAAGGGTATTTTGCCATCATGATCGATCAGGGTGAGGGCACACAGCCGTACCAGGGCATCACTCCGCTGTCCGGTGGATCGCTGAGTGAATGTGCCGAGGCTTATTTTACGCAGTCCGAACAGCTGCCGACGCGGTTTTCGCTGAGCTTCGGCAGATCGACCGAGCCGGGCGTGGGCGAGCATTGGCGCGCAGGCGGCATCATGCTGCAGCACATGCCCAAAGCGTCGCCCTTTGCAGCGTCGGGTGAAGGAACGGGTGAAATCCTGACCGCTACCGATCTGGTCGACGGCGAAGAAGGTGAAAACTGGGGTCGCGTCAACATCCTGCTGGATACTGTCGAGGACTTGGAAATGATCGGCCCCTCTGTTGCGCCGACCGACCTTCTGGTTCGTCTGTTTCACGAGGAACAGCCGCGTGTTTATGATGCGCAGTCTGTGCAATTTGGCTGCACCTGTTCCGAGGATCGTGTGCGACAGAGCCTGTCAATCTATTCGGCCAAGGATATCGAAAAGATGACCACACCCGAGGGCGAGGTCACCGCGGATTGTCAGTTCTGCGGGGCTCATTATGTGTTGGACCCGGCAACTGTCGGGTTCGATGCCGAAGACACCAAAGGTGAATGACCCAGTTGAAAAGATCCGGGCGGCCCTGCGCCGCCCAGGTCACGGGTCCAGCGATTTTGACCTGAACCCGGATACCGTTCTGCCGCCCGGGCGCCGGTTACGGCCCGCCGGTGTTCTGGTGGCAATTTCTCTGGCTGAAGATACACCGCAGGTCATCCTGACCAAGCGCTCATCCGCGCTGAAGCATCACCCGGGCCAGATCGCCTTTCCCGGTGGCAAACAGGACGAAGCCGATGCTGATGTTACAGCAGCGGCTTTGCGGGAAGCTCAGGAAGAGATCGGCCTGCCCCCGGAAATGCCAGAGATCCTCGGGTTTCTGCCGACGCATGAAACCGTGACCTCGTTCACCGTAACACCTGTGGTCGCTGTATTGCGGGACAGGTTCCAACCCGTGCCTGAGCCCGGCGAAGTGGACGAAGTTTTCTCGACCCCCCTTGCCCATCTTTTGAATCCTGAGAATTATCTGGTTGAGTCGCGCCGATGGCGCGGCCAGAGACGCAGATACTACGCAGTTCCGTACGGCCCGTATTACATTTGGGGCGCGACCGCACGCATATTGCGCGGGCTTGCAGCACGGGTGAATGAATGATGCAGATTGACGAGCCCTGGATCAGTGAGCCAGCGACCCAAAAAGTCTGTTCGGCCCTGACCTCATCCGGGGCTCAGGCGCTTTTTGTGGGTGGCTGCGTGCGCAACGCGCTGCTTGGCGCGCCGGTTTCGGATATCGACATCGCCACCGACGCAAAACCCGAGCGGGTTATCGAAATGGCGCAGGCTTCCGGGCTCAAGGCCATTCCAACCGGCATCGAGCATGGTACGATCACAGTGGTCAGCGCAAGTATCCCGCACGAGGTCACGACCTTCCGCCGTGACGTGGAAACCGACGGTCGTCGCGCTGTCGTGGCATTTTCCGATCACGTCGAAGAAGACGCGGCGCGACGTGATTTCACAATGAACGCGATTTACGCACAGCCCGATGGCACTGTTTTAGACCCGCTTGGGGGCCTTCCCGACCTTGAGGCCCGGTTGGTGCGGTTTATCGGAACAGCCGAGAATCGTATACGTGAAGACTATCTCCGCTCGCTTCGTTACTTTCGTTTTCACGCCTGGTATGGGGATCCGGATGCCGGTTTTGATCCCGATGCGCTGGCCGCCATCGGTGCCAATCTTGACGGGCTGGAATCGCTGTCGCGCGAGAGGGTCGGGGCAGAACTGCTGAAATTGCTGGCATCGCCTGATCCAGCCCCCGCCGTTGCGACCATGCGCAGTACAGGTGTTTTGGCCCGGGTGTTACCGGGTGCGGACGATCGGTCTTTGGCCCCTTTGATCGCGCTGGAACGGGCGGCTGGTGCCGATCCCGATCCGGTGCGTCGCCTGGCTGCGATTGCTACGCCCGATAATGCCGCCACATTGCGGTTGAGCCGTTCGCAGTTGCAACGCCTGATCAGGATGCGCGAAGAGGCACAGGCCGCAACCAGTATAGCTGAACTGGGATATCGCTATGGCGACGAAGGTGGTTTGCACGAGACGCTTTTGCGCTGCGCTTTTCTGGAACAACCCTGGTCCGAAGACTTGCGGCGCGATCTGCACGCCGGGGCAGCAGCACGTTTCCCCGTCCAGGCCAGAGATCTAATCCCCAACTTCACCGGCCCGGCGCTGGGCAATAAGCTGGCCGAGCTGGAAAAACGCTGGATCGCATCCGGTTTTGCGCTGTCTCGCGAGGAGTTGCTGGCACACTAGTACGAAGTCTCAAAAAGGGATGACAACATTGATCCTTTGTGTTTAGGTGCGCCAGTCACATGGATGGAGGAATGCGAATGTATTACGGGATCTGGTTCGGCTAAAGCCGGGACACTTGCCCCGTAAAGGGTGGTGTTCAGGCGCCATCTTTCTTCGCACGTCTTTAGTTTCTGCTCAATCGGAGCACTCTCCATGTTTCGCTATTTCGAAAACCTTGTTGACCCTTTTGTTGCCTACCGCGAGGCTGACATACCGCCGACGCGCTTGTGGCCCTTCATGCTGGACTATTCGCGACCGTTCTTTCGGGTATTTGTCTGGGCGGCGCTGATTTCCATTGTCGTCGCGGGCGTTGAAATCGGACTGATCTATTACATGGGTCGCGTTGTGGATATGTTGGGCGGTACGCCGTCAGAGGTCTGGCAAAACCACGGAACGGAATTGCTTTTGATGGCGGCCTTTGTGTTGCTATTTCGACCGCTTCTGCATCTGGTCGATGTACTAATTCTGAACAATACGATCTTGCCAAACTTTGGCACATTGATCCGCTGGCGTGCGCACAAACATGTTTTGCGTCAATCAGTTGGCTGGTTCGAAAACGACTTTGCCGGGCGGATTGCAAACCGGATCATGCAGACACCGCCTGCGGCCGGAGAAGTGGTCTTTCAGGTTTTTGACGCGATTTCCTTTTCGTTGGCCTATTTGATCGGTGCGGCATTCCTGCTGTATGCGGCGGATCCGCGATTATTGATCCCGCTGTTGATCTGGTTTGCGTTCTATGCGGCACTGGTGCGATGGACTGTTCAGCGTGTCGGTCCGGCGTCAAAGGCGGCATCGGACGCGCGTTCGACGGTCACGGGACGGGTCGTGGACAGCTATACGAACATCCATTCGGTCAAAATGTTTGCCCATGGCCCGCAAGAGCTGGACTATGCCCGTGAAGCGATCGAGGAAACCCGCCGGACATTTCAGATCGAAATGCGAATATTCACTATCATGGATGCCGTTCTGGTCACATTGAACGGCATGCTGATCGTGGGCGTTGTGGGCTGGGCGATCGCGTTGTGGATGCAGGGCAGCGCTTCGGTCGGAGTTGTTGCAGCGGCCACGGCGCTGACTCTGCGCCTGAACGCCATGACCGGATGGATCATGTGGGCCCTGACCAGCTTTTTCCGCCAACTTGGTATCGTGGCCGAGGGGATGGAGACCATTGCCCAGCCCATCGATTTGATCGACGCACCTGATGCAAAACCCTTGCGGCTCGGCAAGGGAGAGATCCAGATCCGTGACCTCTCGCATCACTATGGTCGCGAGGCCGGCGGCTTGGACCATATCAATCTGACCATCCAACCGGGTGAAAAGATTGGCCTGATCGGTCGCTCCGGCGCTGGCAAATCGACCTTGGTAAAGTTGCTGCTGCGGTTCTACGACGTTGAGCGCGGTGCGATTTTAATTGATGGTCAGAACATTGCGAACGTTACCCAGGGCAGCCTGCGCAGTCATATCGGTATGGTTCAACAAGACAGCGCCTTGCTGCACCGCTCTGTACGCGACAACATCCTTTATGGCCGGCCGGATGCGTCCGAGGCGCAGATGATCGCCGCCGCCAAGCAGGCCGAAGCGCATGAGTTTATCCTCGACTTGCAAGATCCGCAGGGTCGGACCGGGTACGACGCACATGTCGGCGAACGGGGGGTGAAGCTCAGCGGTGGACAGCGGCAGCGCGTGACGCTGGCGCGGGTGATCCTGAAGGATGCGCCGATCTTGTTGTTGGATGAGGCGACATCCGCGCTAGATTCCGAGGTCGAAGCGTCAATTCAGGAAACCCTCTACGGCATGATGCAAGGAAAGACCGTGATCGCCATCGCCCACCGGCTCAGTACCATCGCGCAGATGGATCGGATTCTGGTTATGGATGCTGGCCGTATCGTTGAGGAAGGCACGCATTCCGACCTTCTGGCGCAGGGTGGCCTTTACGCCCAATTCTGGGCGCGGCAATCTGGTGGTTTCATGAACCCGGAGGCCGTTGAATGAGGGTTGCCGACCTCATCTATCCGTTCAGGAACATCGAAACGCCCCCGCCGCAGACTTTGGGGGCGTTCATTCGCTGGAGCCTGTCCGGCGCGTGGCCGATGTTGTTTGTTGCGGCAATCTTCTCGGCCACTGCAGGTGCGATGGAGGCGGGGACAGCGTGGATTCTGGGCCGTGTGATTGATGTGGCGATATCAAGCGGGCCCGAGAATTTTCTGACCCCGGCGAATATGTGGATGATCTTCGGTGCGGTCGCCTTCTTTATGTTGCTTCGCCCGATCCTGTTTGGCCTGTCATCTTTGTCGAACAATTACATTGTCATGCCGAACATCACACCTTTGGTGCTGGCCAAGCTGAACCGTTGGACGCTGGGCCAATCGGTGACGTATTTCGATGACGACTTTGCTGGCCGGATCGCTCAGAAACAGATGCAGACATCGAACGCCATGGCGTCGGTCGTGTCGGAAACCATCAGCGCGATTGTGTTTGCCCTGGCGTCTCTGGTGGGGTCTTTGCTTTTGTTAGGGTCTATACATCCTTTGGTGATGTTGCCCTTTGCCGCGTGGCTGGTGATCTACTTTCTGCTTGTGCGCTGGTATTTGCCGCGCATCCGAGTGCGGTCGGCGGCGCGGGCCGGGGCGCGAGCGATGGTGTCCGGGCAGGTGGTTGATACGATCACCAACATCAAGACTGTAAAGCTTTTCGCCCATTCCGCTTTTGAAGATCAGGCCGCGCGTGATTCGATGGTGGATCTGCGTGAAAAATCTCTGGAATTTGGCAAGTTGTCGGCCAGTTTCCGGTTCATCCTCATGACGCTGGCTGGAGTCCTGCCCGTCTTGCTGCTGGGCGCAACCTTGTGGCTGTGGCAGGGCGACATGGCGACTGCCGGGGATATCGTGGCTGCCGGGGCCGTTTCGATCCGTATAGCTCAGATGACCGGTTGGGTCAGTTTCACGTTGATGGGGCTGTATGCCAATGTCGGTGAAATCGAAAACGGGATGAAAACGCTGGCCAAGCGTGACCGGGTTGAAGATATGCGCGGCGCGAAGGACCTTGATGTGACCGAAGGATCGATTTCTTTCGAAGGCGTCAGCTTTGCCTATGGTCGCGATATCGGTGGGGTCATGGATTTGACCCTGACCATCGATCCGAGTGAAAAATTGGGCATCGTCGGTGCCTCGGGGGCGGGGAAATCCACGCTCGTTTCGCTGTTGCTCAGGCTCTATGACAAGGAAAATGGCGCTATTCTTATCGATGGCCAGGACGTATCGCAGGTGACGCAAGACAGTCTGCGCCGGCAGATCGGTATGGTCACGCAGGAAACGGCGATGTTCAACCGATCCGCTCGTGAGAATATTTTGTATGGTCGGCCGGACGCGTCAGAGGCCGAGATGATCGAGGCCGCAAAGAAGGCCGAAGCGCATGACTTCATCCTGAGTCTTGAAGATGCTTATGGTCGTAAGGGTTATGATGCTCATCTGGGGGAGCGTGGCGTAAAGCTCAGTGGCGGACAGCGGCAACGGATCGCTCTGGCGCGGGCCATTCTGAAAGATGCCCCAATTCTGGTTCTCGACGAAGCGACATCGGCGCTGGACTCCGAGGTTGAAGCTTCGATTCAGACTGCGCTGCATCGGGTGATGCAGGGTAAAACCGTGCTGGCCATAGCGCATCGTCTGTCCACGCTCAGCGAAATGGACCGCATCGTTGTTCTTGATCAGGGACGGATCGTGGAAACCGGAACCCATGAGGCGTTGCTGGACCTGGGCGGGCTGTATGCACGGTTCTGGCAACGGCAGTCGGGCGGCTTCATTCAGGCAGAAGCTGCGGAATAAGGGTTTTGTTGCTGTGAAAGCCCGGCTATCAGGCCTCCCATGACGCAGCAATTCAAAATCACACGGCTTGGACATCAGGGCGATGGCATTGCCGATGGCCCCATCTACGCCCCACGCACCCTTCCGGGCGAAATCGTCAGCGGCACCCTTGTTGGCCAGCAATTGACCGATATCCGGGTCGACACACCGTCCGAACATCGTGTCAAAGCTCCTTGCCGCCACTACAAAGCGTGCGGTGGCTGCCAGTTGCAGCACGCATCTGATGTATTTGTGACCGATTGGAAGCTGCAAATCGTCAACAACGCGCTGACGGCGCAAGGTCTCGAAGCGCCACTGCGCCCAATACACACATCGCCCGAACAGTCGCGGCGGCGCGCTACGATTGCCGTAAGGCGCACGAAGAAGGGCACGTTGGCGGGGTTTCACGGTCGTGCATCGGGCACGATCACAGAGATACCCGACTGCCGGTTGCTTGAGCCGGAATTGATCGCGGCTATTCCGGTGGCCGAGGCGCTGGCTGTTCTGGGAGGAAGCCGCAAGGGCGCTTTGGCCGTCACGCTCACACTGTCCGAAGGTGGTCTGGACGTGGCCGTCAAAGGCGGCAAACCTCTGGACGGCCCCTTGGAACTGGCGTTGGCGCAGGCGACTGAGAAGCATGGTCTGGCCCGGCTCAGCTGGGATGGTGAGGTTATTGCCATGCGGCATGCGCCGGTTCAGCGTTTTGGGACAGCCAGCGTCACGCCGCCTCCCGGAGGTTTTTTGCAGGCAACAAAGGATGGCGAACAGGCTCTATTACAGGCGGTTTTCGAAGCAACACAAGGTGCGAAGCGTATCGTTGACCTGTTTTCGGGCAGCGGAACGTTCTCACTGCCATTGGCGGAAAACGCCGAAGTTCACGCGGTTGAAGGCGAAGCTGCTATGATTCAGGCACTCGATCAGGGCTGGCGCCGGACACAAGGGTTGAAACGTGTAACGACCGAGGTCCGCGACCTGTTCCGCCGCCCGCTGATGCCGGACGAGCTGAAATCTTTCGACGCGATAGTGCTGGACCCGCCCCGCGCCGGTGCCGAAGCGCAGGTAGATGAGATTGCACAGTCGCAACGCCTGGTGATTGCCTATGTATCGTGCAGTCCTGTCACCTTTGCGCGCGATGCGAAAACGCTGGTTAACGCGGGTTACACACTTGAATGGGTACAGGTCGTTGACCAATTTCGATGGTCTTCACATACGGAACTCGCTGCGCGGTTTGTCCTGAGCGCCGCAACTTGATCAGGCAGGGGAATGCGACTCATGGGGTTTAAACAGCGTTTGCTGAACATTATCGAAGCGCCGGTATTCGGTCGCTTCATTACTGCTGTCATAATCTTTAATGCCATTCTTTTGGGGATGGAGACATCGCCAACCCTGATGGAGTTAGCAGGTCCGCTGATCGTCGCGCTGGATAGACTTTGCCTGACGATCTTCGTGGTCGAAATTACCATGAAGCTGATCGCCACCGGGCGCAGGTTCTTTACCAATGGCTGGAACATTTTCGATTTTCTGATCGTAGGCATCGCCCTGGTTCCCAGCGCCGGAGGTCTGTCGGTGTTGCGTGCCTTGCGAATTTTGCGGGTGTTGCGCGTGATTTCCGTCGCGCCTCGCCTGCGTCGCGTGGTCGAGGGGTTCATCTCTGCCCTTCCCGGAATGGCCAGCGTGTTTCTGCTGATGGCAATTCTGTTCTATATCGGGGCGGTTATCTCGACCAAGTTGTTCTCGACATCGTTCCCGGGTTGGTTCGGCGATCTGGGCCTGTCTGCTTATACGCTATTCCAGATCATGACATTGGAAAGCTGGTCGATGGGCATCGTGCGCCCGGTGATGGAGATCTATCCCTATGCCTGGGTCTTCTTTGTTCCATTCATCATGGTCACCACATTTGCCGTGGTGAACCTCTTGGTGGGTCTGATCGTAAATTCGATGCAGGATGCCCACCACGCCGAGGATGAAGTTAAAACCGACGCCTATCGAGATGAGGTTCTGGAACGGCTGGAAAGCATTGAACGTCGACTGGCCGAGCAGTCGAACATCAAAAAGTGATTTCAGTTTTTTCCTTTTTTGGCATAATGATCAAAAAAAAGCAGAGCAGGCAGTGAAACATGGATCGTCGAGTATTCGGATTGGGGGCGTTGGCAACGCTGAGCCTTTCGGCTTGTGCCTCTGGCAGCCCAAGATTTCTGACTTATAGCGGACCCGAGGTGACATCTTTAGTGGTCAACAAGAGCACGCGTAAGCTTTACTTGTTGCACCACGAAAGAATCCTCAAGGAATATGATGTCGAATTGGGGTTTGCGCCGAATGGAACAAAGAACCAGCGCGGCGACGGCCGGACGCCCGAGGGCACCTATCTGATCGACCGTCGCAACCCCAGAAGCCGATATCATCTGTCCATAGGCATATCCTATCCCAACTCGCAGGATGTCGCCAAAGCCAAGGCCGCGGGCGTTGATCCGGGTGGAGATATATTCATCCACGGAGAACCCAATCTGCGCTCAGAGCGGAAACGCGCAAAAAAGACGCGGGATTGGACGGCAGGATGCATCGCGGTCAAGAATGACGAAATCGAAGAGATCTATTCGATGGTTAACAAAGGCACGCTGATCACCCTGCGTCCTTAGGCTGTTTTCGGCACCCAGTCACTGAACCCGAAGGTTTCATAGTCGCGCTGGTACGCTGCAACTGCCTGCGCCTCGAGGTTTTCGTCGTAGATCTGGTCCAGAGCGTATGGTTCATCCGGCGCGCAGTGACCTGGTGGAGGCGGATCTGAATGCCCTAGGTTGCGTGCCAGATCCGGCAAAGCCGTCATCAGGTCCTCTTCTCTCAGAATCAGATCCGGCATGGTGAAGGATGCGATTCCCTCCAGTGTTCTGGACTGGCTGCACCACGTACCGTCTACGCGGATCGGCGTCTGCCCGTTCAGGTTAAGGCGCAAAAAGCCCAGAAACCCCGAAAATGCTTCACGGTGTTGTTCGACAGAATAATTGGTGTCCCGTACTTGCCCCGGGATTGGCAGTTTGAGCCGGTTACGAAGATAGTTCCGCACCATCTTGTAGCTGCCTGGCCCCGTACTCAGAATGTGTTGACAAAACACCGTATGTGCCCGGGCCAGAGGGTGCCGCAGAACCGTGAATTGCCGATGACCGGGATGGTTCTGCTTCCAGGAACGGACCTGTTTACGGTTCTGGTCCGAGATCAGTTTGTCCTTCGGGCATCCGTCCAGATCAGCCAGCCACTGCTCAATAACAGGCTCTATTCCACCGCGAATAGGCAAATACATCAATGGAGACCGGGCGGCGGCAACGTAAAGCGGCACAGCCGCCCCGCGCTGCGGTTCAAAGCTTGTTGACCGATGCAATCCGAACCGATCCTGGTCGCACAGGGCTTGCTTCATCTCTTCAGGATTGGTGACCTTGGACAAAGCCGGTGACGGGTTTTGTGGCTTCAGGGAATCATCCAGCCTGGTCAGCCGCGCCTCAACGCCCAACCATGCAGCCAGCCCGTTTATGACCTCCAGCTCGGTCAGGTCGTCATAGTTAATGAAGAACCCTGTTTGGCCTGTTTTTTGCAAGTGCCGTTGCACCATAAGCCGATGGCCTTGCACCTGGTTCAGATAATCCGAAAACTCGTCGGCGTCGAAGACAACCTGCGCGTCGACGCGACGTTTGACATTCTTCAGCAGCCACTGCTGCGTTTTCCGCGCGATTTTCAGCGACAGATAGCTGTCCAATGGATTGCGGGTCAGAAGGATCTTGGCACAGCACGGGTCGTTCAGCATGGGTTTCAGGATACGTGGGTCATGGTCTTTGAAATAACGAAAGCCATTGATGTCGCCCGGCGCTGATCGGATGGCTTTGAGCATTCGCATCGGATCCGCATCCCGGTCTTCCAGCGACAGGCCGAGCAGGTGGTCGGATTTCAGGCTGCCGACGAAATGCGGGTTGAATGCCTCTCCGTGACAGGTAATCCCATCCATCGCATTCAGGTTGGCTTCGAGCAGGTTCGAACCTGTTCGCATAGCGGCCAAAATCACGAAGTAGTCAAAACTGGCTGACATGGGCAATCACTGCACCAGATATGGTTTTCGGTAGGGTTTTGCCTGACGGCCGAATACGTCGTCCGCCGGGAAGTCGCCCATCAGATAAGGGTGCATTCCCTGATTCTTGAGGTTTTGCAGGAACTTCCCGAATCCGGACAGATCGACCATGGTTGGCACTTCGGTCAGGTGGCTGGTCGGTTGCACGCCTATTTCTTCAAGCACTGCCTGCAATGCATCCATCGGAGATTCAATGAAATCTGCCAGCGTCCAACTGCGCATCCGCGCTTTGGTCCAGACCGATGTCAGCACCTCAAGCTGCTTGGTTTCAATTCGTTGCAGGCGCGCCGCCTCACACCGGATTTCCGAGAAATTCATATTGGATCGGAACAGTGGAATTGCCCACGCGCCAGTGATGACCGAAATCTGAGCGTTTTTGTCCCGCGCCAGAAACCAGTTGATCTCCTGGGTGTCCCGCGGGCTGAACTGGAAACACTGGCGCTCGCCCCGCGTATTCCAGATCAGGTTCGACAAAAAGGCGGTTGGGTTGTAGTCCCGCAGCGCTGCACTGTCGCTGAGAGCCCCATTTGTTATAGCTTCCTCTTGCGAAAAACCGACGCGCCCCGGCCCGAAAAGATGCCCGTGGACTCTGGTTCCCGTGGTCGCGGCCAGCCATGGTTCAAAATCCTCGAACAGTTCTGAAAAGCCTTGAAATACGGAATACTGTGACGATGTCAGACCGTTTTCACTGCCATGCCGGGGAAACCGGCTTTGCATGTACAGCCCGTCGCGTCCACGAGTTCGCCGCTCCACAGCTTTGGAGAATACACGGTCGATCTTGCCCGGATTGGGTTCCGCCGGTTTCATTGCTCCGGTCTGATCTGTCAGGAATGCCTGGTACAACCGTTCCGCGCGAGGCCAGATTTTTCGGGCCACAAAACAATCTGATCGGCGCAGCAATTGCAGATGATCGTCATAGAAGATGTGTGGACGGCCCTGATAATCGAATTTGGACAGGGTCAGAGACCGGCTTTCTATATGCGTGGAATACAACCGCGCCAGCGTTTGAAAATAGCTTTCATCTGGAATCCAGACATGGCGGAAGTACTTGTCATATAGCTTGCGTCTGGGGTCCTGAAGGATTGCGGACAGCGTTTGACGGGTCAGGCACCACCACTGACTGCCCATATGCGGAACCAGGCCGTCGGGGATTTGCCTGCGAAATCCTGCGGCGCGCTGAAGTTTTACATATGCGTCGAATAATTTGCGATGCTTGCGCCACGAAAACGGAAACCGCAGGGTGAACCGTTCATGATCCAGCCCGCCGATGGTCCAGCTGACATCAGACGTGGTCGCGCTTTCGATGAAATCGACGCGTGGCCTGTCTGACAGGTAATCGATCAGTTCCTCGACCGGTCGCAAGGGCAAGCAGGCCCCCGAGGCCAGAAACACATGGCGAACTTCAGGGAATTGCTCCAACATCAACTCGGAGGCGCTTTGCGAGGCGGCAACAATGCCCCAGCCACCCCAGTCACACCGATATCGATCTGAAAACACGATCACGGGATTGTTGGAACAGGACGCTACAAATCGGGAATAGACATCGTCTGACACCTTGCGATCCACGTGGATGACCACCGGGCATCCTGCTGTCGTCCAGTGGCGTGCGACCTGTTCGGCACGGTCCAGCGAGGTATGAACCAACATGACAATACCCAGACCGCTCATGCCCAGTTTCCTTTCGACATGAGGCCAAGGATCTCAAGCTGCCGCCAGTTGATATAGGCCTCGGACCACTCGCACCAGAAAACGGGCTTGTCCTCAAGCTGTGTCGCATAGGCCCTGTATTCGCCGGAGCCGCGGTAATGCTGGCCACGTTCCAGTTCTTCGCGGGCTTTGTCGCCAAGAATATTGATCAACTTGGCATGAAGCAGCGACCCGCTGGCCTTCTCGCCGCCCCATTCGTCATAAACCTGATTGAGCCCGCGCGGCAAAAGCGAATGGGTCGAGCTGACATAAACATAGCGCCGGTCCCATTTTACCAGCGGAATCTTGTTCAGCGCCGGTGCCTTGGAGGGGTTGTCCCGAAAGAACACACGCGCCCGTGGACCCCCTTGTATCCAAAGATTTTTGTATTCGGGGTTCTTGGTAATCATATAGTTGCCGGGATCGAACCAACGCGCAATTTCGAACGGGTTCTGACCTTCGGCATAAGGTTCGGCGTCCACCGCCCCCTCAGGGTACATGTCGATCAGCATCGCGCCAAAACTGCGTACGGCACTGCCATCCAGCCAGTCGGTCAAAGCACGGATCGGGCGAGTGTCGCAGAACGGATAGATGAAGAATTCATCCGGATCGACGCTCAGCACCCAATGTCCATGCGCATATCTGTGCAGCAGATAGTTTGACCAGTCCAGACCATAGCTTGCGCGTTTGTAACTGGTTGTCGTCCGCCAGACCGAAACATCGGCCTGTTCTTTCAAAAACTCAAAACTGCCATCATCGCTGTCGTTGTCGACAAACAAAAAATGATTGATGCCCAGTTTGCGATAGTATTCGAGGAAGAAGGGCAGGCGAATTTTCTCGTTCCGAACAACGCTCATCAACAGGATATCATCACGGCGGATTGCTTGTGTGTTGTTGCTGACCGGCCTGAGTTCGCGGCGACGTTTGAGGCAACGCAGAATACGGCGCTTGCGCCGCAACCTCATCTTGTAAGACTCAAACAGGCTCACGTGTCTGCCCAACCTTTTTATGACGCGAGCTTTCCCCAAACCCGTCGCGACCGTTAACACGACATGGCGTTGCAGGTTTATGCCACTTTTGCATCTTCAGAGGCAACGACTTTAAAACCCGTAAATTGTAAACGTGCGGTTGATGCCCTTGTTTTCGTTTTCAATCCCAGCCTCCGCCACTCATCAGGCCCAACTGTTCCAGCTGGCTCCATCCGGTGAAGCGCACCGATTGCGAGGTCCACATATCCGGCTGGTTGATTATTCCATCGTAGTATGGCCCGAATTGGTCCGGATCATGAAAATGCTGGCGTCGCTGCTTTTCGGTATCGGATTTCTCGATAACGTCCGGCAGGAACTTCGTGTGCAGCAACACGCCCGACGGGGAATCACCGCCCGGCCCATCATAGGTTTCGTTCAGATGGCGCGGCAGGGCGGAATGACATGAGTTCACATAAGCATAGCGCCGCGACCAGCGCATCAGCGGGATCTTGTTCAGCGTTGGGGATCTTTGTCGTGTCTGCGTAAAGAACATCCGTTCCCGCGCGCCGCCCTGCACCCAAAGATTGCCCATCGGGCTTTGCCGTTGCGTACGATACGGTCCTGAATCGAACCAGCACAGCAGATTTGTGGGGTCAGTGCCCGGGTCATAAGCCTTATCGCCCAAAGGACCCTGGGGATAGAGGTCCAGCATCAGCGCCCCGAACCCGATCTGCCCGCGCCGGTCCAGCCAAGCAGTCAGGTCATGCAGGGACCGGGTGTCGCATTGGGCATAGACCAGCAGTTCATCCGCATCCACCATAAGGCACCAGTGGCGGTGGCCATACCGCATCTGCAACCAGGTTAACCAGTCTAGGCCAAACCGCGATCCACGATAGCTGGTATGGGTTTTCCACACAGAGACATCCGGTTGATCCTGCAGATACTCGGACGATCCATCGTCACTGCCGTTGTCGACGATCAGAAAATGATCAACACCCAAAGCGCGATAGTGACGAAAGAACCACGGCAGGCGGATGATTTCATTGCGTAGGGTGACAAAAGCCAACACGTCACCGCCCTTGATCTCGGCCGTCCGATCCTTCTGGCAGGTCAATTGATGTCGGCTGCGCAGCGACCTCCAGAGCAGCCGCCGGCGTTTCCAGCGCAACCTGTACTGCCGTGCCCATCCGATCCGGGGAAGTGTCAAAGCAGTGCTGGATGTCACCGGGTCCTCATTTCTCGTAGTGGCCGTTCTGGTGCCAGCGCCAAGCATCTGAGACCATCGTCTCTAACGTAGATCTTTTGGGCTTCCATCCCAGTTCGTTTTCAGCCCGCACAGAGCCGGATACCAGCTTGGTGCAATCTCCTGCCCGTCGAGGGCCCACAGTATACGGCACGGAACGGTTGGTGACGGACTTGGATTGCTCGATCACCTCAAGGACGGAAAACCCGGACCCGGTGCCCAGATTGAAGGCTCGGCTGTCTTTGCTCTGTTCCAACCAGCCTAGCCCCAGAATATGTGCATCTACCAGGTCACAAACATGTACATAGTCGCGGATACATGTGCCGTCGGGCGTGTCGTAATCCGTCCCAAAGACGGTAAGACCTTCCCGCTTGCCGTCAATCGCGTCCAACATCAGCGGAATCAGATGGGTTTCGGGTCGGTGAAACTCGCCCACATCCCCTTCAGGATCAGCGCCTGCAACGTTGAAATAGCGGAAGATGACATGGCGCAGCCCATGAGCCGCCTCGAAATCTTTGAGGATATCTTCGATCGCGCGTTTCGATGCTCCGTAGGCGTTCAGGGGATACTGCGCCGTGGATTCATCGAGTACCACATTGTCATGCTCACCATATGTGGCACATGTGGACGAAAACACGAAATCCAGACACCCGGCTGCAACCGCTGCTTCAATAAGCGTCAGCGAGCCTGTGACATTGTTCGACCAATACAGTCCGGGTTGACGCATGGCATCGCCAACCTGGCTGAGCGCCGCAAAATGCATCACTGCATCTGGTTTGTGTTTCGCGAAAACCTCATCCAGGCGGTCCCGATCCAAAAGGTCGCCCTGTTCAAAAGGGCCAAACTGTACCGCATCCTGCCAACCCGTGATCAGATTGTCGTAGGTCACAGGAAGATAACCTGCCTGCGCAAGCGCCTTGCAGGCATGTGAGCCGATGTACCCGGCACCACCGGTGACAAGAATTGTCTTCATGGCATATCCATCGGGGTTGTTTGAGGAACAGTTTCGGCAAGGGCGCCGCCAGAGTCATGGGGAAAAGACGTCACTCCAGCCCCATGGCTGCCATCATCTCTTCGATTCTGGGCACGTCCTGCGGGTTGTTCAGTTCCCAGAACTGACGGCCCCTTGCCTCGACCTCGACGCACAGAACCTTGCGCCCGTTTTCCATGAACCTGAGCTGTTCCAGGCCTTCCAGCTGTTCCAGAGGGCCGATTGGCCAACCTGGATACGCCGCCAGTGCATCGGGCCGATAGGCGTAAACGCCGACATGGTGAAAAACGGGTGTCGCTTCATCGCCGGTGTATGTCTGGGACGTAAAGGGCACGACCTCTTTCGAGAAGTACATCGCACTGTGATCGCGTCCGAATACTGCCGTCGTGCCACCCACACGGTCATGCTTGCGGTCGTTAAGAAGACTGTTCAACGCATTACCATCGCAGCGCAAAACAGGGGTCGCAACACCGGCATCCGGGGCCGCGCGCAGGCTGGACACCAGATCTTCGACAAACCAATGCGGTGTCAGCGGAGCGTCTCCTTGCAGGTTGACGATGATTTCATACCCGCCGCCCAGAACCTCATGCGCTTCGGCGCATCGTTCGGTGCCGTTTTGACAGCTTTCCGAGGTCATCACGACCTCGGCCCCAAAGCCCTCGGACACTTCACGAATTCGGTCGTCATCCGTCGCAACAACTACGCGATCGACACCAGAGACCGACTTGGCTGCACGCCAGGACCGTTCGATCAATGTCATGGAATCGCCCTTCGCGCCGGTCAGAGGAACCAGAGGTTTGCCGGGATAGCGGGTCGAGGCGTAGCGGGCGGGGATGGCAATCAGAACAGACATCAGGCTTCCTTCAGTTCAACACCCGGAGCGTAGGCAATAAAGAACGGATTTGCATAGCCATCTTTGCCATAAACCAACGGAGTATGGTCGTCAAAACGCACAACCCGGCCACCGGCTCCGGCCAGTACTGCATGGCCCGCTGCCGTATCCCATTCCATCGTGCGTCCGACGCGCGGGTAAATATCCGCTTCGCCCGTGGCAACCAGACAGAACTTGAGTGACGAACCCGCGCTTTTGCTGTCCTTCACATGATATTTGTTGATGTAGTCCTCGGTGGCCTGATCCCTGTGGGACTTCGACGCCACAACCAGCAGCCCTGAATTGTCCGGTTCAGAGACTGATATGGGCGTCAAAGGACCTGTTACGTTTTTGTCGAAAGCACCTGTTTCCTCGACCGCACGGCCATCAGCCAGCGTTAAGAACATACGACCCCGCGCCGGGGCATAGACGACACCCCGGGTCGGCACTCCGTTTTCGACAAGTGCGATGTTGACGGTAAAATCACCGCGACGGTTGATGAACTCCTTGGTGCCGTCCAGCGGGTCAACAATGAGAAAAGTGTCGCCTTTTTCAGAGTGCGAAGCGGCCTGTTCTTCGGTGACCAGAAGAGTATCGGTGAATGCCGCACGCAACCCGGCCGAAATCAATGCGTCAGCGGCTTCGTCTGCCTCGGTCACAGGGCTGGAGTCGGATTTGACTTTGACATCGAAATCATCCGCCTCGTAGATTTCCATGATCTTGTCGCCTGCCTCCAGAGCCAGTCGCCGGATGACGGGAATAAGCGCGTCGTAGGTCACAAAAAAGCTCCGTTCCTGTGGTTTGTTGATCCAAGCTCGCGATCGACTTATGATGCGGCGGTTACGGAACGGCAAGATATTCATGCCAGTTTAGAGGCGACGAAGCAGAAAAGACCCTTTGAATGTTCTATTTCAAGCGTAACCAAACGCTGCTGGGCAGCGCTTTCACGACGGCTGAGCTGGTGTTCCATGCCACCGTACGAAAGGTGCGCTCGCAACATCCGAATGCGATCGTCGCCATCCTGATCAATGTCCTGCAACTTGTGGTGATGGGAACCACTTTCTACCTGCTCATGTCACTGATGGGCCGGGGCGGAATTCCAAAGATCAGGGGCGAATTTCTGCTGTATGTTCTGTCCGGCGTGTTCCCCTTCATGCTGCATATCCAGTCAATAGGTGCGATTTCAGGGGTGGGGTCCGCGAACAATCCGATGATGCTCCATTCACCTATGAATGTGATGGTGACGATCCTGTCTGCGGCGCTCGGTATTCTTTACAAGCAATTGCTGGCCATGTTTGTGATCCTGTTCATCTACAGCGTCGCGGTCGCCCCGATCGAGGTGCAGGATCCCGGCGGTGCATTCGCGATGCTGATATTGGCCTGGTTTACCGGATGCGCCGTGGGCTTGGTGTTCATGGCGATGAAACCCTGGTTTCCGACAACCGTGGGAATGCTCACCAGTATCTATCGTCGCCTGAACATGGTGTTTTCGGGAAAGATGTTCGTTGCAAACACACTGGGAGGCGGATTGCTGATGATGTTCGCCTGGAACCCGTTGTTTCATATTATCGACCAGTGTCGGGGCTTCATTTTCCGAAACTATTTTCCGCGAAACACAAGCTGGGAGTACGCATTGTGGGTTGGAATCGCCTTGCTGATGATCGGACTGATGGGTGAGTTTTTTACACGCCAGCATGTTTCACAGAGCTGGAACGCGCGGCGCTAACGTGCGACCCGCAGCGTCAAGTTGATCCGTCCGCCTTTTGGCAACAGCCGGGATGACCCGTATCTGATCCGATCGACCCCGTGATAGGCCAGCCGTGCCGGGCCGCCCATGATCACCACGTCGCCCGAGCCCAGCCAGATCGACTCGCTTTTGCCGCCGCGGGTCGTATTGCCGATCCGGAACAGGGCGTCATCGCCTAAGGAAACCGACAGAACCGGCCAGGAAAAATCTGCTTCGTCCTTGTCCTGATGCAGGCCCATTTTGGCGCCTTCCCCATAGTAGTTGATCAAACAGCAATCCGGTGCGCGCTCGGTGCCGACCAGGTCACGCCAGATATCAAGAATGGCGAGGGGAATTTCAGGCCAGACCCCGCCTTTCGGATGCTCGCCCTGATAGCGATAGCCCGCCTTGTCGGTCACCCATCCCAGATCCCCGGCCGAGGTCATTCGCACCGACATCTCTTTACCCGACGGCGTGACGGGTCGAAACAAGGGCGCAGCTTTCAGAATCGGTCGCAGGGCTGCGATCACCTGTGTCTGAGCGGCGGGATCAAGATAGCCTTTTCTGATTTCGAACTCTCGCAAAATCACCCGCGTCATTCCGGAAACCCCAAACCTTTCCAATTCATTGCCAAAAAAGACATCAAATTCCCGAAAACCTGCGTTCTACGGTGCTTGCAGGCCCCTTGTCTCGCCCTTATATACGCCGGGACGCGCGATGGTAGTGCTGTCGCGCACATCAGATCGGGGGTGGGATGCCATAACGGGTCCGATCCTCGGGACATCGCCTTGAAGAGAAAGGGATTGCAAAAATGGGAAAAGTAATCGGGATTGACCTCGGAACCACAAACTCCTGTGTGGCCATCATGGAAGGCTCGCAGCCGAAGGTCATCGAAAACGCCGAAGGGGCGCGGACCACGCCTTCGATCGTCGCCTTCACCGAAGATGAGCGACTGGTCGGTCAGCCTGCAAAACGTCAGGCGGTCACCAACCCCGACAACACGATCTTTGGCGTCAAGCGTCTGATCGGTCGTCGTGTGGATGATGCAGAAGTCCAGAAGGACAAGAAAATGGTGCCGTACGCCATCGTGGATGGCGGCAACGGTGACGCGTGGGTGGAAGCCCGCGGTGAAAAATACTCCCCAAGCCAGATTTCGGCCTTCACTCTGGGCAAGATGAAGGAAACCGCCGAGAGCTATCTGGGTGAAGAAGTCACGCAGGCGGTCATCACCGTTCCCGCGTATTTCAATGACGCCCAGCGTCAGGCCACCAAAGACGCAGGCAAAATCGCTGGTCTGGAAGTACTGCGGATCATCAACGAACCGACAGCCGCCGCGCTGGCCTATGGCCTGGATAAAGAAGAAACCCAAACCATCGCGGTTTATGACCTTGGTGGTGGTACGTTCGACGTGACCATTCTGGAAATCGACGACGGGCTGTTCGAGGTCAAATCGACCAATGGCGACACCTTCCTGGGTGGTGAAGACTTTGACATGCGCATCGTCAACTACCTGGCGGATGAGTTCAAAAAGGAACACGGTGTCGATCTGTCCAGCGACAAGATGGCCCTGCAGCGTCTGAAAGAAGCCGCTGAAAAGGCCAAGATCGAACTGTCCTCGACCTCGCAGACCGAGATCAACCAGCCGTTCATCTCGATGGGCGCCAACGGTCAGCCGCTGCACATGGTCATGAAACTGACCCGTGCCAAGCTGGAATCGCTGGTCGGCGATCTGATCAAGAAGTCGATGAAACCCTGTCAGGCAGCATTGAAAGACGCCGGCCTGTCGGCGGGCGACATTGATGAGGTTGTTCTGGTCGGCGGTATGACCCGCATGCCCAAGGTGATCGAAGAGGTCACCAAATTCTTTGGTAAAGAGCCCCACAAAGGCGTGAACCCGGACGAAGTTGTTGCCATGGGCGCCGCCATTCAGGCCGGTGTTCTGCAGGGCGACGTCAAAGACGTGGTTTTGCTGGATGTAACCCCGCTGAGCTTGGGCATCGAAACCCTGGGCGGCGTGTTCACCCGTCTGATCGATCGCAACACCACGATCCCGACCAAGAAGTCTCAGGTCTTCTCGACCGCCGAGGACAATCAGAACGCTGTGACCATCCGCTGTTTCCAGGGTGAGCGCGAAATGGCTGCGGACAACAAGATCCTGGGTCAGTTCAACCTTGAAGATATCCCGCCTGCACCGCGCGGCATGCCTCAGATCGAGGTGACTTTTGACATCGACGCCAACGGCATTGTCTCGGTTTCGGCCAAGGACAAAGGCACCGGGAAAGAGCAGAAGATCACCATCCAGGCATCGGGTGGTCTGTCGGACGAAGATATCGACAAGATGGTCAAGGACGCCGAAGAGAACGCCGAGGCGGACAAGGAACGCCGCGAGCTGATCGAGGCGAAGAACCAGGCGGAAAGCCTCATCCACTCGACCGAGAAGTCGATGGAAGAGCATGCCGACAAGGTCGACCCGACCACCATCGAAGCCATCGAGCTGGCGATCGCCGCGCTGAAGGACGAGCTGGAAACCGAAAATGCCGACAAGATCAAGTCGGGTATCCAGAATGTCACCGAAGCAGCCATGAAGCTGGGCGAAGCCATATACAAGGCGCAGGCCGAAGAAGGCGAAGAGGAACCTGCTGCCGCTGACGCCGCACCGGGTGACGATGACATCGTCGACGCCGAGTTCGAAGATCTCGACGACAACAAGCGCGCCTGACCAGTTGCTCGGTTTCCGGCGGACCCATTCAGGGCCCGCCGGAACGGTCTCCACCATGCAGCACGCGTCTCTGAAACCTCCATTTGGCACCTACGCCCTCTCAACTCGGGTGGAAAGATTGCGCCGGTGGTCTGAAGGCATGCCGCGTCAATGGATGTCGTCCGGAATTCGAAGGGTATTGATGGCTTCTCAGCGAGAGCCTTACGATGTTGAGGTGTTCGGCGGGCAGAAATGCCGATTGTACCCTTCAGACAACTGGGCCGAACGTCGAGTCATAACCGGATCGCAATTCTTTGATCTGGATGAGCGTCAATCACTGGCCAAACATATATCGCAGGGCTCTGGTGATTATGTCTTTGTCGACGCTGGTGCGAATGTCGGGCTTTACACCCTGTGGGTCAGATCAGTTGCGCAGAAGTTTGGGCGCAACCTAAGGGCTCTGGCTGTTGAGCCGGATCCGGTCAACAAGGCCCGTCTCGGTACCAATCTGGCTGCCAATCAAGCCAGTGAAGTCACTCATTGCGATAAAGCACTGTCTGACAAACCGGGTGAGGTGTGGTTCGAGTCTGCGAATCTCGGTGACAGGGGTCGTGCCAAAGTTGCCGAGTCGGGCGATCTGTGCGTTCAGGCGGTTCCGTTGCTGGACGCCATACGCGATGCCGGGCTGACCAGGGTTGATGCGATGAAAATGGATATTGAAGGCCAGAAAATCCGCGTATTGCGCGCTTTTTTTGAAGATGCCCCGCGGGAGATCTGGCCTGAAGTGCTGCTAATAGAAATCAAGCATTCGGACGATGGGCTTGACCAGATCTTGAATAAGGCAGGTTACGTGGCCAGTTTTGCAAACAACACCAACGGCGTGTACAGACTCAATAAAAGCACCGCGTCCGGCGGCACGAAGGAATAACAAATGTCAAAGCGCGACTACTATGAAGTGCTCGGCGTGTCCAAGGGCGCTTCGGCGGACGAGATCAAGAAGGGTTTTCGCAGGAAAGCCAAAGAGCTGCATCCTGACCGCAACAAGGACAACCCGGATGCTGAGGCGCAGTTCAAGGAAGCCAACGAGGCTTATGATGTTCTGCGCGATGCCGAAAAAAAGGCTGCTTATGATCGCTTTGGTCATGCTGCTTTTGAAAACGGCATGGGCGGAGGTGGTCGCCCAGGTGGTGGCTTTGGCGGGCAAGGCGATTTCTCCAGTGCATTCTCGGATGTGTTTGACGACCTGTTCGGTGATTTCATGGGTGGTCAACGGGGTGGCGGCGGGCGTCGCGCCGCGCGCGGCTCGGACCTGCGCTTCAACCTGCGTGTGACGCTGGAAGAGGCATTCTCTGGCCTGCAAAAAACCATAAATGTGCCAACGGCTGTGGCGTGTTCATCTTGCGACGGCACCGGGGCCGAAGGTGGCGTTGAGCCCACTTCCTGCCCCACCTGTTCAGGCATGGGGAAAGTACGGGCACAACAGGGCTTCTTTACGGTGGAACGAACCTGCCCGACCTGTTCGGGACTGGGTCAGATCATCAAGAACCCTTGTAAATCCTGTCAGGGGGCTGGTCGGGTCGAAAAAGACCGTGCTTTGTCAGTGAACATCCCTGCTGGTGTCGAAACCGGAACGCGCATTCGCCTCGCGGGCGAAGGTGAGGCCGGACTGCGTGGTGGTCCTCCGGGCGATCTGTACATTTTCGTGGAAGTATCCGAGCACAAACTGTTCGAACGTGACAGCGTCAATCTCTATTGCCGCGTGCCGGTTAGCATGGCAAAGGCGGCGTTGGGCGGATCGATCGAGGTTCCGACCATCGATGGCGGCCGCGGCCGCGTTCAGATTCCAGCCGGAAGCCAGTCGGGTCGGCAAATGCGCCTGCGCGGAAAAGGCATGCCAGCGCTGCGCGGCGGTGGCGTCGGCGACATGTTCATTGAACTGGCCGTGGAAACCCCGGTCAACCTGACCAGCCGCCAGAAAGAGCTACTGCGCGAGTTTGATGATCTGGGCGAAGACAACCATCCGGAATCAAAGAGCTTTTTCTCATCCGTCAAATCCTTCTGGGACGGAATGAAAGGCTGAGATCGTGCACTGATGGGGGTTCTTCCCCCGCCGCCTTAGGGCGATTCCCTTGGGATATTGATGGCCAGATGAAGCAAGGGGCCCGTTCTTCATCTGGCTAAAAATATCCCGGAGCGCGAGGCAGAGCCGCGCTGGACACTATTATTCGCATAGTGTTTTGGCCTTAGCAGAAAGCTGAAAGTGGCAATACGTCTTGGAAATTGAGTCTTGATTCTGATCCTCGACCCTGAGATTGTCCGCCTCAACCGTTGGGGTGCCCTGTTACAGGGCTGAGAGGCGCAATCGCGTTAACCCATCGAACCTGATCCGGGCAATTCCGGCGTAGGGAACGGTCTCTTGAACACAGACGTTTTCCTTACCCCGTTGCCCAAAGAAGATGGAGCAACGACATGGCGGAAATTGCCCTGACCATAGCAGGATCTGATAGCGGCGGTGGCGCGGGCATTCAGGCCGACCTAAAGGCTATGTCAGCGCTGGGTGTTTTTGGG
Organism: Ruegeria sp. YTSB088; assembly: GCF_059609825.1. Classification (NCBI taxonomy): domain Bacteria; kingdom Pseudomonadati; phylum Pseudomonadota; class Alphaproteobacteria; order Rhodobacterales; family Roseobacteraceae; genus Ruegeria; species Ruegeria sp. YTSB088. The sequence goes on from NZ_JBXWMM010000009.1 coordinate 86,134, forward strand.
GCGAGTGTCATCACCGCCGTGACCGCGCAGAACACGCAAGCTGTCACCGCGGTGCATGGGATTCCACTGGACGTCATTGCTGCCCAAATTGAGACGGTTCTGAGTGATCTGGACGTCAGGGCCGTCAAAATCGGCATGCTCGCGACACCTGAGATCATTCATACTGTCGCCAGGGGTTTAGCGGTGTTTGAAGGTCCTGTCGTTCTTGATCCGGTTATGATCGCCAAATCCGGCGATGCCCTGCTGGCGAAAGAGGCGGTCCGGACGCTACGCGATGTGTTGTTGCCAATGGCGACGGTTCTCACGCCAAATCTGCCTGAGGCGGCGTGTCTGCTGAACACGCAATCGGCGGAAACCCCGGAAGAGATGGCCGAACAGGGCCAAGCATTGTGCGCCTTGGGTGCGGATGCAGTAGTTATGAAAGGCGGACACGGGTCGGGTGATATCTGCCACGATATGCTGATTGATCCTTCGGGTACCGTGGCCGAGTTTCAGGCCCCGCGTCAGGATACAAAAAACACCCATGGGACAGGGTGTACTTTGTCGTCGTCCATCACTGCCGGTTTGGCTAATGGGCTGGCCCTGAGGGACGCGGTTGCGCAGGCGCATGACTATCTGCAAGGGGCCATCGCGCGCGCGGATGAGTTGAATGTCGGCGCTGGGCACGGCCCGGTGCATCATTTCCACCGGGTTTGGCCCTCGTGACGCTTTGGTCTGTCATAGGAGCAGGGGTTGCCGGTCTTGCCGTTGCCAGCGAACTGGCGTCGCGCGGTGCGAAAGTGCAGATATTCGACCCCGGCGGGCCACCGGGCCCGCATGGCTGTTCGTGGTGGGCCGGGGGAATGCTGGCACCGTGGTGCGAATATGAAAACGCGGAAGAACCGGTGCTGCGCCTGGGGCAGTCTGCGATCGAATGGTGGGCTCAACGCACCAAGGTGACCCAGCGGGGAACGCTTGTTGTCGCGAGCGCCCGTGATGTGCCGGACCTGCACCGCTTCGCGCGTCGAACAAAAGAGTTCACAATGGTCAAACGGGCAAAAATATCCGAATTAGAGCCAGATCTGGCGGGGTTTGGCCAGGGCCTGTTCTTCGCACACGAAGCCCATGTCGATCCGCGCCAGGCGCTGCGCGATCTGCATCGTCAATTGCTAAGCCAGGGCGTGGAGTTCCACCGGAAACTGGCACCTGCCCAGTTGGAAAACGCCATTGACTGCCGTGGTCTTCACGCGCGCGAATACCTGCATGATCTGCGCGGCGTGAAGGGCGAGATGTTGGTTATTCGATGCCCTGACGTGGAACTGACACGCCCGGTTCGATTGCTGCACCCGCGGATGCCGCTCTATATCGTTCCGCGCGGCGACGGCGTCTATATGTTGGGTGCGACCATGATCGAATCCGAGGATAGTGGTCGTATCACTGCCCGTTCGATGCTGGAACTGCTCAGCGCAGCCTATGCCGTGAACCCGGCTTTTGGCGAAGCTGAAGTTTTGGAGATAGGCGTCGATCTGCGCCCCGCCTTCCCTGACAACTTGCCGCGTATCCGACGTTTGGGCCGGACGATCTATGCCAACGGGCTCTATCGCCACGGGTATCTGCTGGCACCGGCACTGGCGCGGGGCGTTGCGGATCTGGCGCTGGACAACACACATTCGGAGATGGTCGATGAAGATCGTGCTTAACGGCGAGGCGCGCGAGGTGCACGCCGAAACCCTGTCGGAATTGTTGGAAGAATGCGGTTTCTCGGGTCGTGTGGCGACCGCCGTGAACGAAGATTTCGTGCCCTCAAGCCTGCGCATCGCTCACAAACTGGCTGAAGGCGACCGGGTTGAAGTTGTCGCTCCGATGCAGGGGGGCTGAAGATGAAGACGTTTTACGACACTGAACTGCCCAACCCGCTGATGCTGGGCACGGCGCAATATCCAAGCCCGGCCATTCTGGAAAACGCCTTCCGCGAAAGCGGCGCAGGCGTTGCGACGGTTTCCCTTCGGCGCGAAGCGGGTGCGGGCCAGACCTTTTGGAACATGATCCGCGACTTGGGTGTACGCATCCTGCCCAACACCGCCGGTTGCCATACGGTGAAAGAGGCCGTGACGACCGCCCATATGGCCCGCGAAGTGTTTGAGACCCGATGGATCAAGCTGGAACTCATCGGACACACGGACAGCCTGCAACCAGACGTCTTCCAACTGGTCGAAGCCGCGCGCATTCTGACCGAGGACGGGTTTCAGGTTTTTCCATACACCACCGATGACCTGATCGTGGGGGAACGCCTGCTTGAAGCGGGGTGCGAGGTGCTGATGCCCTGGGGTGCGCCTATCGGGTCCGGGCGTGGTTTGAACAACGAATATGCCCTACGCGCGATGCGGGCCGAGTTTTCTGACATACCCCTGGTCGTGGATGCCGGTATCGGCTTGCCCAGCCACGCGGCCCACGCGATGGAACTGGGCTATGACGCGGTTCTGCTCAACACCGCTGTGGCCCGCGCCGGAGATCCTGTTGTGATGGCCAGAGCGATGGCGCAGGCAACCCTTGCCGGGCAGTTGGCCCATCAGGCAGACCCGATCGAGGCGCGCGATATGGCTGAACCTTCCACTCCCGTTGTTGGAAAGGCATTCCTGTCATGACGCTGGACCGTTTCTATCCAATCTTTGATCACTCGGACTGGCTGCGGCGGATGCTGCCGCTGGGCGTGAAACTGGTGCAGCTGCGCGTCAAGGATCAGCCATACGATGTGGTGCGCGACCAGATTGCAGTCTCCCGCGATCTGTGCCGCGACCATGGGGCGGTTCTGGTTATCAATGACTATTGGCAGCACGCGATCGATCTGGGTTGCGACTGGATTCATCTGGGACAGGAAGATCTGGACGATGCAGACCTGAAAGCCATTCGAAAAGCGGGTCTGAAACTGGGTGTTTCCACCCATGACGATGATGAGCTTGAGCGTGTACTGGCCATGGATCCCGACTACGTGGCCCTGGGTCCAGTCTACCCCACCATTCTGAAAAAGATGAAATGGCATCAGCAGGGCCTGCCCCGCGTAACGGAATGGAAGGTTCGGGTCGGTGGTATTCCTTTGGTTGGTATTGGTGGGATGAGTGTTGAGCGCGCGGCAGGTGTGCTGGAGGCCGGGGCGGACATTGTCTCGGCGGTCACGGACATCACACTGAATGCCGACCCCGAAGCCCGGCTGCGTGCGTGGATCGAGGTCACACGATGAGCCGATATGCCCGCCAGACGCTTCTGCCCGAAGTTGGGGCGCAAGGGCAGGCACGACTGTCAGCGGCCCGTGTTCTGGTCGTCGGTGCGGGCGGTCTTGCTGCACCGGTTCTGCCGCTTTTGGCGGGGGCCGGGGTCGGACAAGTAACGATACTGGATGGTGACACCGTCGATCTGTCGAACCTGCACCGTCAAACGTTTTTCTCCGAGGCCGATTGCGGGCAATCCAAGGCGGAAACCGCCGCCGCCCGTTGTCGCGCGCTGAATGGTGAAACTGATGTCACAGGTTTGAATCAGGTTCTGACTGGCGAGAACGCGCCTGAAATGGTCTCGCGAGCTGATATCATTCTGGATTGCGCTGACAGCTACGCGGCCAGCTACATCCTGTCGGATACTTGTCTGGCGCAAGGCAAGCCTTTGATCAGTGCCTCGGTTCTGGGGCTTTCGGGTTATGTGGGTGGGTTCTGCGGTGGGGGCCCGTCCCTGCGCGCTGTCTTTCCCGATGCGCCGGACAGTGGCGCCAGCTGCGCCACTGCGGGGGTTCTGGGCCCCGTGGTTGGCGTGATCGGGGCGATTCAAGCGCAGATGGCGCTTAACGTGATCCTTGGGCTTGATCCCGCGCCCCTTGGGCAGTTGGTTCAATATGACGCAAGAACCCTGCGCAGCACTGGGTTTCGCTTTGATGATGCACCCGAGCCCGACAGCTGCTTTCGCTTTCTGTCCACAAGCCAGCTGAAGGACACGGATCAAATAATCGAGCTACGCAGTTCGCAGGAAGCGCCCGTACCCACCCATTCGAACGCGACGCGCATATCACCGGATAACTTACACGAAATAGACCCTAACAAGGGAAAACGGCTGGTGATTTGCTGTGCCACCGGTCTGCGTGCATGGCGCGCCGCCGAACAGATTCAACCAGATTGGCCGGGCGAGATTGTCCTCGTCGCGGCTTCAACCTCGTGAAGAAAAAGGAAACGCGAGACATGAAAAAGCTGATGACAGCCATCGCCCTTCTGGCCGCCGCGCCAGCATGGGCCGAAGACCAGATGACCGTCCTGCTGGACTGGTTCATCAACCCTGACCATGGTCCCATCATCGTGGCGCAGGAAAACGGCTATTTTGCCGAACAGGGGCTTGAGGTCGAGATCGTTCCGCCCGCCGACCCGTCCGCCCCGCCACGCTTGGTGGCTGCCGGTCAGGCTGATCTGGCAGTGTCTTACCAACCGCAATTGCACCTGCAGATTCATGAGGGTTTGCCCTTGAAGCGCGTTGGAACATTGGTCGCAACACCACTGAATTGTCTTCTGGTGCTGGAAGACGGGCCAATCAAGTCGCCGGCCGACCTCAAGGGTAAAAAAATCGGGTTCTCGGTTGCAGGGGTGGAAGAAGCCATCCTTGGTACCGTTCTGGGCAAATATGGTGTTGCTCTGGACGATGTTGAACTGATCAACGTCAACTTTTCCCTCTCGCCGTCGCTGATGACCGGTCAGGTGGATGCGGTCATTGGCGCATATCGCAACTTCGAGCTGAACCAGATGGATATCGAAGGTCGTCCCGGCACCTGCTTCTACATCGAGGAAGAGGGCGTTCCGTCTTATGACGAACTGATCTATGTCGCCAACCCGGATACGATGGACAAGGACAAGATTGCCAGGTTCCTCGCCGCGACAGAAAAAGCGACTCAATATATCGTCAACAATCCGGAGAAAAGCTGGGAGATCTTTGCGGCCACCTCGCCCGAACTTCAGGACGAGCTGAATGCCCGCGCCTGGGTTGATACACTGCCGCGCTTTGCACTGCGTCCGGCAGGTTTTGATGCCGGTCGTTATGCTCGGTTCGAAACCTTCCTGAACGAAAGCGGGATGATCGACAGCGTCCTTCCGGTCAGTGACATCACCATCGACGTGACCGCGCAATGAGCAACTATGGCAAAGCCTTTGCGCTGATGCGTGATGCTGCGGTGGGGCCGTGGCGGGATTATACCCGCCACGCCTTCGTGGAGGGCATGAAAGATGGAACGCTGCCGCGCGAGGCGTTTCTGCACTACCTGCGGCAGGATTATGTGTTCCTTATCCACTTCAGCCGCGCGTGGGCCCTGGCGGTGGTGAAATCGGAAACGCATGAAGAAATGCTTGCCGCATCGCGAACCGTGAACGGTTTGATCAGCGAAGAGATGAAACTGCATATCGGTACCTGCGCGGTAGAAGGCATCTCGCAGGCTGAGCTGTTTGCCACACCGGAGCGTCACGAGAATCTGGCCTATACCCGTTTTGTCCTGGAAGCAGGCTACAGCGGAGACCTTCTGGACCTGCTGGCGGCGCTTGTTCCTTGCGTCATGGGATATGGTGAGATCGGTACGCGTCTGTCCGCTGAAGAAACTTCGGGGACATATCGCGGCTGGATCGACACTTATGCTGGCGAAGACTACCAAGACGCATGTACGGCGGTCGGCGAGTTGCTGGATCAGGCTCTAACAAGACGCATTGGGGCAGATTTTCAGGATTCGCCACGCTGGGATCGACTGTGCCAGACCTTCCGCAAGGCGACAGAGCTTGAGGTTGACTTCTGGCAGATGGGTTTGACTCCATGACCCCTGCGCCCGATCTGACCATCAGCGGTACCGCCACGATCGACGGCGCGACCCTGTTTGCGCCGCTGTCCCTGACCCTTGGGGCCGGGGCGTGGACGTGCCTGCTGGGCGGTTCGGGCGTGGGAAAAACCACAATTCTGCGGTTGATTGCCGGGCTCGAGACCGGGGCGGTTTTTGCTGGTCGAATCACGGCCAGTGATGGCTTTCCGGTATCTGGGCGTGTCTCATACATGGCTCAGGATGATCTTCTGTTGCCCTGGGCAACCGTCGCGCAGAATGTCTCTCTGGGCGCGCGTTTGCGTGGTGAAACCGTTGATCTTGATCGACGCGACCGCCTTATCGAACGTATGCGGCTGCAGGATCACATGAACAAGAAGTCCAACGCGTTGTCCGGTGGGCAACGCCAGCGTGTCGCTTTGGCCCGGACCTTGATGGAAGATCGCCCCGTTGTTTTGCTGGACGAGCCCTTTTCGGCGCTTGATGCCCGCACCCGCGCTGACATGCAGGAACTGGCCGCCGAAGCTTTGAACGGCCGCACCGTCCTTCTTGTGACACATGATCCGGCGGAAGCTGCGCGTTTGGGGCAATCCATCGTAGTGATGACGGAACACGGATTGACGCCCTGCGACCCGCCGCACGCCCCGGCCCCGCGCAGCGTGGACGACTTGGAGACATTGGAAACCCAAGGTGCCTTGCTGCGTCTTCTCCGTGAGGGCGCGGCATGAAGCATTTTTCTGCATTGGCCGCAACTTTGTTTGCTTTGTTGATCTGGCAGGGCATCGTGACCCTGACCGGATTGCCAAAATTCATCCTGCCTGGGCCTGCCGTGGTGGCCGAGACCTGGTGGCAGAACCGCTGGGTGATAGCGGAACATACCTGGATCACGGCGATCGAAGTGGTTATCGGTATGGCGTGCGGGACGCTGCTGGGTGTCGTCACCGCGTTGCAGTTGGCAAACTCTCGGGCGGCGCGGGTGCTGGTACAGCCGATGCTCGTGTTTACGCAGGCTCTGCCGGTTTTCGCATTGGCTCCGTTGCTGACACTGTGGCTGGGCTACGGGCTCTGGTCCAAGGTCGCCATGGCAGTGCTGATCATCTATTTCCCGATCACCTCGTCTTTCTTCGACGGGCTTATGCGCACCCCTTCGGGGTATCTGGATCTGGCCCGAACGATGCAGGCCAGCAAGCGCGCCGTATTGTGGCATATCCGTATTCCGGCTGCTCTGCCGTCGCTGGCGTCGGGGATGCGGTTGGCGGCGGTGTATGCTCCGATTGGGGCAGTGATCGGTGAATGGGTCGGCTCGTCGCAGGGGCTGGGCTATCTGATGCTGCTGGCCAATGGGCGGGCCAAGACCGATCTCATGTTTGCCGCGATGTTGACGCTGGGTGTGTTCTCGATCCTTCTGCACATGATTGTCCGCCGGGCCACGGCACGCATGGCAGGTGAGATGCGTTAACCAATCAGAAACCGATTCTGGGTCAGGGTGAGGTTATGACACAGGACGCCTTTGCCGAAGCCCCGATGCTGTTTGATACGGACGAAGCGCCGGCGCAGCCGCTGCCCTCTGGTCGTTTACCCTCCTACATCAAAGACCACCGCAGGCGACTGCGTGAACGGTTCATCGCGGGTGGGTCGGCCGCAATGCCGGATTATGAGCTGCTGGAGCTGGTCTTGTTCCGGTCCATTCCCCGGCAGGATGTGAAGCCACTGGCACGGGCGTTGATGGATACCTTTGGTGATTTCAATCGTGTCCTGACCGCGCCCGAGGAACGGCTGCGTCAGATCAAGGGCGTTGGGGATACTATAATCACAGACCTGAAGATCCTTGAGGCCTGTGCCCACCGGATGGCCCGCGCCCGAGTGATGCAGCGGCACGTGATCTCGGGCTGGGACGCGCTGCTGGATTACTGTCACACCACTATGGCGCATCGTGAGATCGAACAGTTCCGCGTGTTCTATCTGGATCGCAAGAACGTAATGATCGCGGATGAGGAACAGGCCAAGGGCACTGTGGATCATGTGCCGGTGTACCCGCGCGAGGTCGCGAAAAGGGCGCTCGAGCTGAATGCCTCGGCCCTGATTCTGGTGCACAACCACCCGTCGGGTGATCCGACGCCCTCGCAATCGGATATCGACATGACCAACCGTATTCAGGATGCCTGTTCGGCGTTGGGCCTGACCCTGCACGACCACCTGATCATAGGAAAATCGACCGAGTTGAGCTTTCGCGCGGAAGGGCATCTGTAACGTCTACTGCACCCAGATCTCGACCCGGCGGTTGACCTTGCGCCCCCATTCGGTGTCGTCACAGGCCATCGGCATTGCTTCGCCAAATCCTTCGGCGGATACCTCGATACTGTCTGATATTGATGTCTCAGCTGCGGCCAGAACCGCGTTTCGCACGGTTTGTGCACGCCGCAGGGCAATGCGGGCGTTGGCGGCGGCCCCGCCATCCCCGTCGCTGAAGCCAGCAAACACCAGCTTGCGTGCCTTCAGTGTTCCGGCATCAAGCATATGCGCCAACTGCTGAATGTTGGAGCGTGACTGTGCGTCCGGGCGGGACGACCCCGGCTCGAACCGGACCGATAGGGACAGGCGCGACAGGGGACGCAGTGTTTTGATCATGCGCTGAAGCTCGTCCAGCCCAACCTCTGGCCCTCCGGTGGCGATGGCGTTGGCCAGCCGGCCGCCTTGTACGTCAATCGGCAAGATTTCGGGCGATTGATCCACGTAACCTGCGTCACGAATGGCCATCTGGGCACCGGGGCTTAGGCTATAGGCCAGAAACTGTCGCGCGATCCGCGGCAGGCGGCGTTCGGGCAGATATAGGAACATCGGCAGATTCAGCGGATAATCCTCGGTCTTGATCGATTGACGGGTTGCTGCCAGCGGATGCCCACAACCTCCGGTCAGCGGCAGGGCTCGGACGTTGTCGGCTGTCGCCTTGCTGGCGATTCCGATGGAAAACGGATCTTTGGCCACAGCCCTGATCAGATCGCGTGCGCGCGCATGGCGGATCGCACTTTCAGACATTTCCACACCGGCCGTTTTCAGGACCTGATCCTCGACGGCCTGCGCCAGCCCTGATCCCGGATCCGGCACATGCAAGGCGATCGGTGCATCCGGCCCGCCCAGGTCCACCCAGTTCTTCACTTCACCTGACAGAATGCGCGCCAAATCGGCCAGCGAAATCTGACGCATCACACTATCGGGTGCCACCACCGGAACCATGGCGTCCAATGCAACAACCCTGGATCGTCGGGCCCGTTTCAGATCACCCAGCCCTGCGGATTCTGCTGCATCCCGTTCCACCTCGCGTACTTCGCGCAGGGCCATCACGATATCTGTCTGATTCTCGATCAGCTTGGCAAACCCGCGATCCGTGGTCCCGACGTCAAAGTAGAACCGCGCCAGCGGGGCCTGACGGCCTGCCTGAAAAAGCTCATAGACGAAGGTGTCCGAATCCACACGGGCAGGCGTTGCGGTCAGGTCTTCCTGCCGCGCAAACCCGATGATCAGCGCGGGCAAGACCGTTTCGGCCATTACCGATGATCCGGAAAACCGCAACTCGGCTACGAAATCCGTCAGGCTGGGGCACGCAGGTCCGTCGCATGTGACGCCCGAACCATCAACGGTCAACTCACCGAACTGCGTGTCAACGCGGTAGAATTCGCCGTCAAAGCCCAGCAGGTTGCCTGTTACTTCGACCTTGCCGTCATGAGACGTCAGCGTGATGTCCTGCGCCACGGCACAGGTCGCACTTGCAACGAAAAACAGCGCGGTCACCGCCGCACGAAAGAAAGTCATAAGAGAGCCGAGCCTGCCTGCGGATTACTTTGCCGCAATTGTCAGGTCTGAGAGCAGATTATTCAACACCAGAAACTCACCGGCTTGTGAACAATCAGGCAGGGTCAGGGACATGTCGCGCGACCGCAGGCGGCGGTCCGAAAGAAGTTCCAGCGCCTGCACATTCAACGTGTGCCCGCAATTGGCTTCGGTCACTTCAGCTTCGACTGTCAGGTCGATGGTGCCGGACCGATCCGTTGTGCCTGCCGGAAAGGAATACACTTGAACATTCTTAGTATCACCCAGACCCGCCTGGCCCAGGCGCAGAACTTCTCCTGCGCCTTTTGCCGATGCATCATCCCATACATGGCCGCTGCTGCCATAGCTTGCCCCAAATTCCAGCGCGTGAATCTGCAACTCAGTATCACCCTGCCATTGTAGGGCGACGCGGTCATATTCGGCAATATCGGTAACGTGAGTGGTGGCGACAGTGCCCGCTTCATTTTCAAATGAAATCAGAAAAATCGCATATTCCGAAAGTGCCGGGATTGTCATGTCCAGAGCACCGGATTCGTTGGTTTTCTGGCTGACCGTCAGGCCGCTATGGTGGACTTCAACCCGCTCGTTCTTGTGGCACGGCGCTTTGAGGGACAGGCGCGCCATCGCGCCGGGAACTGCAAGAGCGCGTGCACTTATACTGCAATCAGAAGGCCTGGAAGGCGCCGGAACTGCACGGGATACAGGCGTGGCGCTGCCCGGAATCGCGTCAGAGACAGTAGCCGAAGTCTGTACGATACCATCCAGCCCCGACAGAACCGAAGACTGCTCGGATGCCGACGCGACGTCGACCCCTTGCTGCGCACCGGCAGGCTGCGCAGGTGATCCGTTTTGCATCAGGTAGCCAATGCCCAATGCACAAGCGACCGTTCCGCACATGGTTACGTAGTTTCGAACTACAAACAAGACACCCTCCCCAGTTGAAGGAGCAAATCGCACTTTCGCCACGAATCGCGGCCAATTTGTGGCCGCGAGACGAACACATTGTGGATTTGACGGGTGACGTTAGGTCAGGCGGCCGTGGCAGTGTTTGAACTTCTTGCCTGACCCGCAGGGACATGGGTCATTGCGGGATGGGTTGCCCCAGGTTGAGGGATTGTTTTCGTCGAAGCCCGGCAGCGCGTCACCGGAAGCCGCAGCTTCGGCTTTTGCTTCGGCCTGATTCGTGGCTTTGTCCACAGCCTGCTGCGCCTGAGCCTGCTGTCCGGCCATCTGTGCCAGCATTTCTTTCTGTTCTTCCTCGGTCAGCGGGCGCACGCGCGACAATTGCTGAGTCACGGTTTCGCGTAGGGAATCCAGCATGCTTTCGAACAGTTGGAAGCTTTCGTTCTTGTATTCGTTCAGCGGATCGCGCTGGGCGTACCCGCGGAAGCCGACGACCGAACGCAGGTGTTCCAGTGTCAGCAGGTGCTCGCGCCACTTGCTGTCAATAGTCTGCAGCAGAACCTGCTTCTCGATGTTGCGCATATTTTCAGGGCCAAAGGCGACGGCCTTCTGTGCCATCATCTCATCGGCGGCCTTGATCAGACGCTCGCGCACTTGCTCGTCATCCACGCCTTCCTCGGCCGCCCAGTCCTGAACCGGGGCGTCGATGGACAGCTTGTCCTTGATCGCCTCGTGCAGACCCTCCGTATCCCACTGATCTGCATAGGATTTCGGCGGCATGTATTCGTCAATCAGGTCGTCGATCACCTGTTCTCGCATATCCGAGACGATCTCGGACAGGTCGTTCGCCGACATGATTTCGCGGCGCTGGCTGAAGATCACCTTCCGCTGGTCGTTCATCACGTCGTCAAACTTGAGAACGTTCTTGCGCATATCAAAGTTGCGGCCTTCGACCTTGGATTGTGCGCGTTCCAGCGACTTGTTCACCCAGGGATGGACGATCGCCTCGCCTTCTTTCATGCCTAGCGTGGTCAGGACCTTGTCCAGCCGTTCCGAGCCAAAGATGCGCATCAGGTCATCCTCGAGGCTCAGGTAGAATACCGTGCGACCCGGGTCGCCCTGACGGCCCGAACGACCCCGAAGCTGGTTGTCGATGCGGCGGCTTTCGTGGCGTTCAGACGCAATGACGTAAAGGCCACCAGCAGCCAGCACCTTTTCTTTTTCCTCGGCGTGGCGTGCTTCTTCTGTGGCCCGCAGCTCGGACGGGTCAGCGTCAGGATTTTCGGCAAGCGCTTTCAGCACCTTCATCTCGACATTGCCGCCAAGCTGAATGTCGGTGCCGCGACCGGCCATGTTGGTGGCGATGGTTACCGCACCCAGACGACCGGCATCAGCGACGATCTCAGCCTCTTGTTCATGCTGACGGGCGTTCAGAACGTTGTGCTCGATTCCTTCCTTTGCCAGCATCTGGCTCAGCAGTTCGGATTTTTCGATCGATGTGGTCCCCAGCAGAACAGGCTGGCCCTTTTCCTGTGCCTTTTTTGTCTGGGCGATCATCGCATTGTATTTTTCGGCGGCTGTACGATAGACCTGATCATCTTCGTCGATACGGGCAATCGGCAGGTTGGTCGGAACTTCGACCACGCCCAGACCGTAAATCTCGGCAAATTCTTCGGCTTCGGTCAGCGCGGTGCCGGTCATGCCGCTCAGTTTGTCGTACAGGCGGAAATAGTTCTGGAATGTCACGCTGGCCAATGTGACGTTTTCCGGCTGGATCTGAACCTTTTCCTTGGCTTCGATCGCCTGATGCAGACCTTCGGACAGGCGACGGCCCGGCATCATGCGGCCGGTGAATTCATCGATCAGAACAACATTGCCGTCGCGCACAATGTAATCCTTGTCGCGCTGGAACAGCTTGTGTGCTCGCAGCGCCTGATTGACGTGATGCACGACGGTGGTGCTTTCCGGGTCATACAGGGAATGGCCTTCGGGAATCAGGCCTGCCTGAAGCAGTTGGCCCTCGAGAAACTCGTTGCCTTCATCGGTGAAGGTCACATTGCGCGATTTTTCGTCCAGGGTGTAGTGATCTTCGCTCAGCGTCGGGATCAAGGCATCAATGGCAGTGTACAGGTCCGAACGGTCCTGCGCAGGACCCGAGATGATCAGCGGCGTCCGCGCTTCATCGATCAGGATCGAGTCGACCTCGTCCACAATCGCAAAGTTGTGATGCTTCTGGTAAACCTGCTCCAGATCCGCCTTCATGTTGTCGCGCAGATAGTCGAAGCCCAGCTCATTGTTGGTGGCATACGTGATGTCACAGGAATACGCGGCCAGTTTTTCCGCGTCGGACTGGCCCGACCAGATCACGCCGGTGGTCATGCCCACGGCAGCAAAAACCTTGCCCATCCATTCCGCGTCACGCTTGGCCAGGTATTCGTTCACCGTGACGACGTGCACGCCCTTGCCGGTCAGCGCATTCAGATAAGCCGGGAAGGTGGCGACCAGAGTCTTGCCCTCGCCCGTCTTCATTTCCGAGATGTTGCCCTGATGCAGGAAAATGCCGCCCATCAGCTGCACATCAAAGGCCCGCAGTCCAAGCGCGCGTTTGGCGCCCTCGCGCACGTTGGCAAAAGCCTCGGGCAGCAGGTCGTCCAGCCTTTCACCATCCAGTGCGCGCTTACGCAGTTCTTCAGTCTTGTCGATCAGGTCCTGATCCGACAGCTTTTCAAACTCTGGTTCCAGTGCGTTGATCTTTTCGACCAGCGGGCGGGTCGCCTTGATCTTGCGGTCGTTCGGTGTTCCGAACACCTTTTTGGCGAGCGTTCCGAGTCCCAGCATGTTCACTCCAGCGGATCTGTTCTTTTCGTGGTTGCGACAGGCTTGCCCACCTTGCGCGCAACCCATAGATACGGGGGGTGAAAGGCGGCCCTGTCCAAGGCTACGAAGCGATGTAAGCGGCAGGTTCCAGAGTGTCAACGCTGCGCCCTGTCGCGGCAAGAAAATAGGATGATTCAATGCCCAAAGGCCTCACTTTTCTGCCATCGCTGGCCCTCGCTGCCGTGATGGCCCTGCCTCTGGCCGCCGAAACCAAGCCGGATGCGTCAACCATAGTTGCTCGGGTAAACGGGGATGAGATCACACTGGGTCACGTGATCGCCACCGTCGCGTCTCTACCGGCGCAATACCAGCAAGCGGAAGATGATGTTCTGTTCGATTTCGTTCTGGAACAGCTGATCCAGCAGCAATTGCTGGGACAGCAACAGGAAGGTTTGAACAAGCAGAACGCGCTGACACTCGAAAATGAAAAGCGGTCGCTTCAGGCGGTTCAGACAGTCGCAGCCCTGACCAACGATGTTGTTACGGACGAAGCCATTCAGGCCGCTTATGACGCGCGCTTCAATGAATTTGCGGGTGAAGACGAATTCGACGCCAGCCATATTCTGGTTGAAACGGAAGAAGAAGCCAAAGCGCTCAAGGCACAGCTTGACGATGGTGCCGATTTTGCGGAACTCGCACGCGAGAACTCGACCGGTCCGTCCGGCCCGAATGGTGGTGCGCTGGGATGGTTCGGAAAAGGCCAGATGGTACCCGAATTCGAGGAAGCAGTGATCGCGCTTGAAAAAGAACAGGTGTCGGAACCGGTGCAAACTCAATTTGGCTGGCATCTGGTCAAGCTGAACGACAAGCGCAAAACCGAGGCACCCGAACTGGACGCGGTGCGCGATGAGTTGGCTCAGTCCATACAACAGGATGCCATTCAGGCGCGGATCGACGAGTTGACGCAGCAGGCACAGATCGAACGCCCCGTGCTCGAAGGCGCGGGTCCCGAGATCATGCGCCAACTGGACCTGATTCAGGAGTAAAGACCCGTGGCCACGATCACCAAGGTTTCGCCGCTGGCGCCCGCGTCTTTCCCTGAACTGCCCGCGATCGATGGTGTGCGCTTCGCCACCGTCGAAGCGGGCGTGCGCTATCAGGGCCGTACAGATGTCATGCTGGCGGTTCTTGATCCGGGCACGTCAGTGGCGGGTGTCTTCACCCGCTCGACCACGCGGGCCGCGCCGGTTCTGGATTGTCAGGAGAAAATAGGTGGCCCCAACGATGGACCGGCGGCGATCCTTGTAAACTCGGGCAATGCCAACGCGTTCACTGGCCATTTTGGTCAAACTTCCGTGGCCGAGGTGACGCAGGCCGTTTCAAAAGCAACAGGCGTTCCGGTCGAGCGGGTCTTTACCTCGTCCACCGGTGTCATCGGCGAACCGCTGCCACATGACCGTATCGTGGTTCAGCTTGAGGCGTTGAAATCCGGCCTCAGCCGCCATGCTATCGAAGATGCCGCACGGGCGATCATGACAACTGACACGTTCCCGAAAGGGGCGAGCGCACAGGTCGAAATTGACGGCAATACAGTCTCTATTGCAGGAATTGCGAAGGGGTCTGGCATGATCGCACCGGACATGGCGACGATGCTGGTCTTTATCTTCACTGACGCACGGGTTGAGCAACCCGCGTTGCAGGAAATGCTGAGCGCACAGACAGACCGCACCTTCAACTGCATCACTGTGGACAGCGACACCTCGACTTCAGACAGCGTGTTGCTGTGTGCGACCGGATCTTCGGGCGTTGATGCCACCGGCAATTCCGCCTTCGCGGAGGCATTGGAAACGGTGATGCTGGACCTTGCGCAACAAGTGGTGCGCGACGGGGAAGGCGCCACCAAATTCGTGGAAATCCGTGTGACCGGCGCCGCTTCGGATTCGGATGCCAAAGTACATGGTCTGGCCATCGCCAACTCTCCGCTGGTCAAAACGGCCATTGCCGGGGAAGACCCGAATTGGGGCCGCATTGTCATGGCCATCGGCAAATCCGGCGCCGCCGCCGACCGCGACCTGCTAAGTATTTCCTTCGGTGATATTCTGGTTGCCGAAAAGGGCTGGGTCAGTCCGGACTACCGCGAGGATGAAGCCGCCGCCTATATGAAAGGTCAGGATCTGGTGATCGCGGTTGATCTGGGACTGGGCGTAGGCAAGTCCACCGTTTGGACTTGTGACCTGACCCATGGCTATATTGAGATCAACGCGGATTATCGCTCGTGAAAACTGTATTAGTGTCTGCCGTTGCCCTGATCGACATTGAGGGCCGGGTGCTACTGGCCCAACGACCCGAGGGCAAATCTATGGCCGGTCTCTGGGAATTCCCCGGTGGCAAGATCGAACCAGGCGAAACCCCCGAGGTCGCTCTGATCCGCGAATTGCACGAAGAGCTGGGCATCGACACCTGGGCTTCGTGCCTCGCCCCGCTGACTTTTGCCAGCCACAGCTATGACGATTTTCACCTGCTGATGCCGCTGTTTGCTTGTCGCAAATGGGAAGGCATTCCGCAATCCAAGGAGGGGCAGGCGTTGAAATGGGCTCGTGCGAATGAGTTGCGGAACTATCCGATGCCTGCGGCGGATGTTCCATTGATTCCGATTTTGCGAGATTGGTTGTAGGTGCAGGATCGACGTTTACACGTCAGGCGATCCGCGCGGATTTAGGCCTTCGAAAAAGCGAAACATCGCGCGGGAAACAACCTAGTTGTCATAGGCGCTCAGATCCTCTGGAGCGTGAAGCAATGTACCTTCGTACTTCGCGAGATCGTCCTCGATCAGAAGCCAAGGCAGCTTGCTTTGGAAGTTGACATGGAAGGTCGGGGCGAAATCTTCTGGATACTCCATTGAGGCCGCGTAGAGATGCATACCACCGGGATAGTGATCGGCTTCAAAGCCAATGGGTGAGCCGCAATCTCTGCAAAAGTGTCGAAATACACCCTTTGAGCTTTCAACTGTTTTGGGTGCCTGCCCATTCCAATTGAAGTTGCGAATTGGAACGCCTAGCCATGCTACTATGGGCGCAGCGCAATTTCGACGGCAATCATCACAATGGCAGTAGCAGGCCCAGGTCACCTCCCCAACAAATTCCCATTGGGTACTCTTGCACAGGCAATGGCCTCGCGTCGTCATATCGAACTCCAGATTTAGTTTCCTCCTATAGTTTGCACGACCTCTGGCAACAGACTGGCTGAAACCGGACAACTAAAGTTCAAAACACGACCCGAACTCACCATTTGGAATGGTCGGAAAGGCCAATCCCATGCCACTGTTACAATTCGTAAGAATTGAGAAAACATCAGGAAAAAGTTGACGCTGATCTTTCCTGCGTCCCTTATCGGGGCATTGGCGTCCGGGGTTGAGCCCCGGTCCGCCGTTTCCGGCTCGGAGGAGGGGTCGGATGGGGAGGAGAAAGAGATTGGCTCAGACGCAGTCGGGCGCTGAAGGGATGCACTCTCTTCCGGCGCTGCTACACCGCAATGCGACCCAGTTCGGGGACGCCCCGGCCTACCGGGAAAAGGAATTCGGAATCTGGCAATGCTGGACCTGGGCCGAAACGGCCAGGGAAATCCGCGCGATTGCCTTGGGTTTTCTGGAACTTGGCGTAGAAAAAGGCGACCACATCGCCGTTATCGGACGCAACCGTCCGGCACATTACTGGTCAATGGTTGCGGCGCAGATGGTCGGTGCCATTCCGGTCCCTCTCTATCAGGACGCGGTTGCCGAAGAGATGGCCTATGTGCTGGAGCATTGCGGTGCGAAATATGTCGTCTGCGGCGATCAGGAGCAGGTCGACAAGGTCATCGAGATTCAGGAAAACCTGCATCAGGTCAAACACATCCTCTATACCGACAAGCGGGGGATGCGGAAATACGACCACAGCCAGATGAATGCCCTTGACGACATCAAGGCCGAAGGCAGCGCCGGTCATGCGCGGTTTGACGCGGAACTGGATAAGCGCATCGGTGAGCTCACCTATGACGACACCTGCGTGATGCTCTATACCTCGGGCACCACGGGCAAGCCCAAGGGTGTGGTGCTGTCGAACCGCAACGTGATCGAAAGTGCCAAGAACTCGGCCGAATTTGATCATCTGACCCGGAATGAAGACATCCTGTCATACCTGCCGATGGCCTGGGTTGGTGATTTCATCTTTTCCATCGGTCAGGCTTACTGGTGCGGCTTCTGCGTGAACTGTCCTGAAAGCGCCGACACGATGATGACCGATCTGCGCGAGATCGGGCCGACCTATTTCTTCGCCCCACCACGCGTGTTCGAGACCCAACTGACCAATGTGATGATCCGGATGGAAGATGCCAGCAAGCTCAAGCAGCGCATGTTCCACTACTTCATGGCGCATGCCAAGAAGGTCGGCGGTCGGTTGCTGGATGGCAAGCCGGTGAGCTTGGGTGACAAGTTGAAATACGCACTGGGCAATCTGCTGGTATACGGGCCGCTCAAAGACACGCTGGGGTACGGGCGCTTCCGGGTGGGCTATACGGCAGGTGAGGCGATTGGGCCCGAGATTTTTGATTTCTATCGCTCGTTAGGCATCAACCTGAAACAGCTGTATGGCCAGACCGAAGCGACCGTGTTCATCACTGTCCAGCCGGATGGTGAAGTGCGCGCGGATACTGTCGGTGTTCCTGCGCCGGACGTTGAGCTGAAAATCGACGACAAGGGCGAAATTCACTATCGCTCACCCGGTGTGTTTGTGGAGTATTTCAACAATCCGGACTCCACGGCCTCGACCAAGGATGTCGAAGGCTGGGTGGCCACGGGTGATGCCGGGTTCATCGAGGAAAGCTCGGGGCATCTGCGGATCATCGATCGCGCCAAGGACGTGGGCAAGATGGCCGACGGGTCGATGTTCGCGCCGAAATACGTCGAGAACAAGCTGAAGTTTTATCCGGATATCCTTGAGGTCGTCGTGTTCGGCAATGGCAAGGATCGTTGCGTGGCCTTCATCAATATCGACCTGACGGCGGTCGGCAACTGGGCCGAGCGCAACAACGTCGCATATGCCTCGTATCAGGAACTGGCGGGGCATCCGCGCGTGTTAGAGACGATTCGGAGCCACGTGGAAGAAGTGAACAAGTCGGTTGCCGCCGATGAAATGCTGTCGGGTTGTCAGGTGCATCGCTTTGTGGTGCTGCACAAGGAACTGGATGCGGATGATGGCGAGATGACCCGGACGCGGAAGGTGCGGCGCGGTTTTGTCGAAGACAAGTTCAGCGACATCATTGCCGCGCTTTATGACGGGTCCAAGACGGTCTCGACCACCACAGAAGTCACCTATGAGGATGGTCGCAAGGGATCGATCTCAGCGACGCTGGAAATTGTCGACGTGCCGGTTGTTCCCGTTGCCCAACATAAGGTTGCCGCAGAATGAAGGCCGTACGTGCGCCGCTCGACCTGCGGTCATCGCCCCGCCCGCCGTCCCGTTTTCGCGCAAGTCAGGGAGTGACCGATGCTGGATAATTCCGATGGATATGTCACCGAAGACGGTCGCAAGATCGGCGGTGTGGTGATGGAAATGAAGAACATCACCCTGCGCTTTGGTGGTGTGGTTGCGATCAAGGATATCTCGTTCGACATTCGTGAGGGCGAGATCCGCGCCATCATCGGGCCGAACGGTGCCGGAAAATCCTCGATGCTGAACGTGATTTCGGGCTTCTACGTCCCGCAGGAGGGTGAGGTCTGGTTCCATGGGTCCAGGCGACCGCCGATGCGGCCCTTTGAGGTGGCGCAGCAGGGGATTGCGCGGACGTTTCAGAATATCGCCTTGTTCGAAGGCATGAGCGTTCTGGACAACGTCATGACCGGACGATTGGGTTACATGAAGACCAATATCCTTCAGCAGGCACTGTGGAAGGGCAAGGCCGAGAAGGAAGAGACCGAAAACCGCGAGGCGGTTGAAAAGATCATCGACTTTCTGGAAATCCAGCACATCCGCAAGACGCCGGTATCACGCCTGCCCTACGGTCTGAAGAAACGCGTCGAACTGGCGCGGGCGCTGGCGGCAGAGCCCAAGCTGCTGCTGTTGGACGAGCCGATGGCGGGTATGAACGTTGAAGAGAAAGAGGACATGAGCCGCTTTATCCTCGACGTGAATGACGAATTCGGCACCACCATCGCCCTGATCGAACACGACATGGGCGTTGTGATGGACCTGAGCGACCGGGTGGTCGTCATGGATTACGGAAAGAAGATCGGTGACGGCACACCTGATGAAGTGCGCAACAATCAGGAAGTCATCGACGCCTATCTGGGGGTCAGCCATGACTAAGCTCAGGGCAGAATTGAGGAGGGGCTGGCATGCCTGATCAAATTATCTTCGGGATGGAGGTCATCCTCAACGGTCTGATGGCCGGGGTGCTCTATGCGCTGGTCGCGCTGGGCTTTGTACTGATCTACAAGGCGTCTGGGATTTTCAATTATGCCCAAGGGGTTATGGCCCTGTTCGCGGCGATGACGCTGGTCGGGATCATGAACGGGCAGGTACCATTTGCGCATCTGATCAACGCGACTTTCGGCACCCATATCCACTACTTCGGGTGGAATGTGCCCGCGCTGTTCGCGATCGTTCTGACGATGGGTGTGATGGTGTTGCTGGCCTGGTGTGTGCAGCGGTTCGTCATGCGACATCTGGTTGGGCAGGAGCCAATCATCCTGTTCATGGCGACCATCGGTCTGGCATATTTCCTGGAAGGCGTCGCCGACCTGATGTGGGGGTCCGAGATCAAGACGCTGGATGTGGGCCTGCCGCAGGGGATCAACCTGTGGATCGATGAGACGACGTTCAACATCTTCGGCTATGGCTTCTTCATCGACAATCTGGACATCGTGGCGACGGTCATCGCGGCGCTTCTGGTCGCGGCGCTGGTCGCGTTCAGCCAATACACAAAGCAGGGCCGCGCGATGCGGGCGGTAGCAGATGATCACCAGGCGGCGCTGTCCGTTGGCATCTCTTTGAACTTCATCTGGGTCATGGTCTGGTCGGTTGCGGGATTTGTCGCCCTGGTCGCAGGTATCATGTGGGGCACCAAGTCGGGCGTGCAATTCTCGCTGTCGCTGATCGCGCTCAAGGCGTTGCCAGTGCTGATGCTGGGCGGGTTCACCTCGATCCCCGGAGCCATCGTTGGCGGGCTGATCATCGGCGTGGGTGAGAAGCTGTTCGAGTTTGCCATCGGCCCGATGGTCGGCGGCGCGACCGAGAACTGGTTCGCCTATGTGCTGGCGCTGATCTTTCTGGTGTTCCGACCGCAGGGTCTGTTTGGGGAGAAGATCATTGAGAGGGTTTAGGAGCCGTCTGATGTTCGCCGTGGCCGTATCGTGTGTTGCAGCTATTGCGTCAGGTATCGCTGTTCATTCGGGCGGCAAGTATCGCGGACCCGGCGTAGAACCTGCACTTGATACGGTGGACACGATTGCGCTTATGGGGATTTCAGCTGCCGCGATGTTCGTATTGGTGATGTGGTTCACTTGGTGGGGTTCATCATGACCAAGCTGATCGCCATCATCAACGTGATCGCATGGGCCGGGTTCTGGGCGTTTGGGTATATCGCCCTGACCTCGGACGATCTGACGGATGGCCAGCTGACCATCGCGGCAATCCTGGCTTTTGCGGGTCTGATCATGGGGGTTCTGGCCTACCTGAAACTGGTGCGCGCCTCGGAGGCGAGCGGATATGCCAAAGGGTCCAATCAACTGGACGCCGAAGCCCGGAACCGGGCGCAGGAAGAATGGGGAAAGTAAGACATGTTCTATCGCGAGGCCGGAGATTTCAAAACCTCCTATGTTGCTGACAGCCAGACTTTCCCGATCAAGTTCGATCGGTATCGGTACTATGTCGTCCTTGCCGTAGCGTTCGGGATCATTCCGTTCATCATCAACGACTATTGGGCAAACGCCCTTCTATTGCCTTTCCTGATCTATGCCATTGCAGCAATCGGCTTGAACATTCTGGTGGGGTATTGCGGGCAGGTCAGCCTTGGCACCGGCGGGTTCATGGCTGTGGGGGCCTATGCCTGTTACAAGCTGATGACCGCTTTCCCGGATGTCAGCATGTTTATTCACGTGTTGCTGGCCGGCGGGATAACGGCCATCGTCGGTGTACTGTTTGGCTTGCCATCCTTGCGGATCAAGGGGTTTTACCTTGCGGTGGCGACGCTGGCGGCGCAATTCTTCCTGGTGTGGCTTTTCAACCGGGTGCCGTGGTTCTACAACTATTCGGCGTCGGGGCAGATCAATGCGCCGGAACGGGATGTGTTCGGCATCATCATCACTGGTCCAAATGCATCGGCTTGGGCCACTTACCTGTTTTGCCTGATTTTCCTGACCATCTGCGCCATTCTCGCGCGCAACCTGACGCGCGGCACGACGGGGCGGACATGGATGGCGATCCGCGATATGGATATCGCGGCCGAGATCATCGGGGTGAACCCGCTCAAGGCGAAACTGACTGCCTTTGCCGTCAGTTCGTTCTTTGTGGGCATCGCGGGCGCGCTGTTCTTCTCGGTCTATCTGGGCGCGGTTGAGGTCGGCGAAGTATTCGGCATCCAGAAATCGTTCCTGGTGCTGTTCATGGTCATTATCGGCGGTCTGGGCTCGATCTTCGGATCCTTCGCGGGCGCAGCATTCCTTGTACTTCTGCCCGTGGTCCTGAAAGTGGTCGGCGTCGATGTTCTCGGCTGGCCCACGGATATCGTGGCGCATCTACAGCTGGTGATTGTCGGTGCCCTGATCATCATGTTCCTGATTCTCGAACCGCACGGGCTGGCGCAGCTATGGCGCGTGGCGAAGGAAAAACTCAGACTCTGGCCGTTCCCGCACTAAGGGGCAGGCCCAACTAAAAGACGGGTGCAAAGCCCGAACTCAACATCGGATCTATTAAGGGAGGAAACACCCGATGAACAAGAAACTGGCAACCTTAGCGCTGGGCGCGTTGATGGCGGCAGGCCCGGCCATGGCCGACCTTGTATTTCCGTCGCTTAGCTACCGGACCGGACCTTATGCGGCTGGTGGTATCCCGTTTGCAGACGGCTATGCCGACTATTTCACTCTGGTGAACGAACGCGACGGTGGAATCGGCGGTGTTGCAGCGAAGGTGATCGAATGCGAAACCGGCTATAACACCGAAAAAGGCGTTGAATGCTACGAGTCTACCAAAGGTGAAGGCGCGTTGGTGTATCAACCACTGTCGACCGGCATTACTTATCAGCTGATTCCGAAAGTCACCGCAGATGGCATCCCGCTGCACACGATGGGTTACGGTCGAACATCGGCTGCGAACGGCAAAGTGTTCAGCCACGTGTTCAACTATCCGGCCAACTACTGGAACGGTGCATCGGGCGCGATCAACTATCTGCTGGATGAGAATGGTGGAGATCTGAACGGCAAGAAGATTGCGCTGGTCTATCACAACTCTGCTTATGGCAAGGAACCGATCCGCACGCTGGAAACTCTGGCCGAAAAACATGGCTATGAACTGTCCTTGCTGCCCGTAGATCACCCAGGTCAGGAGCAGAAGTCGCAGTGGTTGCAGATTCGCCGTGAAAAGCCCGATTACGTAATCATGTGGGGTTGGGGCGTCATGAACCAGGTGGCCGTGCAAGAAGCTGCAAACATCCGTTTCCCGATGGAAAACTTCATCGGTGTCTGGTGGTCCGGTGCTGAATTCGATGTTGAACCAGCAGGCGAAAAAGCGAATGGTTACAAGGCACTGACCTTCACTGGTCTTGGAATGGACTACCCTGTCTATGACGATCTGAAGAAATACGTTGTGGACGCGGGCAAAGCAGCAGGTGCAGGCGATCAACTGGGTACAGTTCAGTATAACCGCGGTCTCTATGCTGCGATGCTGGCAGCCGAAGCCGTGAAAACCGCGCAAGAATTGCACGGAACTGCTGATATCGACGCGTCCATGATGCGCGATGGCATGGAGGCGCTGGAGATCACCAATGCCAAGATGGAAGCGCTTGGCATGTCCGGATTTGGACCCGAGTTCGCGGTTTCCTGCGACAATCACGGCGGCCCCGGTCTTGTCGGTGTTGTTCAGTGGGACGCAGCGGCCGGAACCTGGAACCCGGTTCAGGACTTCAAGCCAACGGATGTCGAAGTGATCAACGCTCTGATCGCGGAAGACTCGGCAGCTTATGCAGCCGAGAACAACATCGAACCGCGCTGCGAATAAAGGCAGTCTCGTACCGGCTTGGGCCGGCTTTCAAAACTTCGGAGCGGCGGGCAGACTGCCGCTCCTCACGAACAGTCCCGAAGGGGACAGGCATGAGGACACGCGCTGATGCTGGATGCGGCACACACCACTGACGTGCAGGCGGAAACCCTGCTTGAGGTCAACAATATCGAAGTGATCTACAACCATGTGATCCTCGTGCTGAAAGGCGTTAGCCTGACTGTTCCCAAGGGCGGTATCACGGCCTTGCTGGGTGGTAACGGCGCGGGCAAGACGACCACGCTCAAGGCAGTGTCGAACCTGCTGCATTCGGAACGCGGCGAGGTTACGAAAGGCTCGATCAAGTATCGTGGCCAGAGCGTACACGAAAGCGACCCTGCCGTATTGGTGGAAAAAGGTGTGATTCAGGTGATGGAAGGCCGTCACTGTTTTGAGCATCTGACAGTTGAAGAGAACCTGCTGACGGGTGCGTATACCCGCAAAGACGGCAGCGCGGCGATCCAGCAGGATCTGGAGCTGGTCTACAATTACTTCCCCCGCTTGAAGGAGCGCCGCCGCTCGCAGGCTGGCTATACGTCGGGTGGAGAGCAGCAGATGGTTGCCATGGGCCGGGCATTGATGTCGCGCCCGGAGACGATCCTGCTGGACGAACCTTCGATGGGGCTCGCGCCGCAGTTGGTCGAAGAGATTTTCGGCATCGTGAAGGACCTCAACGAGAAAGAGGGCGTGTCCTTCCTGTTGGCCGAGCAGAACACAAACGTCGCCCTGCGGTTTGCGCATTACGGGTACATTCTTGAATCCGGGCGCGTTGTCATGGATGGCCCGGCCGCCGAACTGCGCGAGAACCCGGACGTGAAGGAATTCTACCTTGGTATGTCCGACGAGGGTCGCAAGAGCTTTCGCGACGTGCGGTCCTATCGCCGCCGCAAGAGGTGGCTGTGAGCGGATGGAGGATTTGGCGATGACCTATTTCGACGCACTCGAAACACGTTCGGCGGACGAACGTGCTTCCGATCAGGCAAAAGCGCTTGCAGAGCAGATCAAACGTGCTGCATCTGCCCCCGGATTCGCTACACACTTGTCGGATTCAGACACTAATAAGGTGATTTCGGCAGATGATTTGCCGATGCTGCCCGTGCTGCGCAAGTCGGACCTGATCCGCGCGCAGGCGGAACGCCCACCTTTTGGCGGGTTTACCGTGAAGCCAGCGCGCCACTTCCATCACGTGTTTCAGTCCCCCGGGCCGATTTATGAACCGGGCAGCACCGATCACGATTGGTGGCGTATGGGCCGGTTCTTGAATGCCGTGGGTGTTGGTGCTGGTGATATTGTTCAGAACTGTTTTGGCTACCACCTGACACCGGCAGGCATGATCTTTGAAAACGGTGCCCGCGCTGTAGGTGCTGCCGTTTTGCCGGCGGGAACCGGACAGACCGAGTTGCAGGTGACAGCCGCGCGTGACGTTGGCTGCACTGCTTATGCAGGCACGCCTGATTACTTGAAAGTCATCCTGGACAAGGCCGACGAGATGGGCGTTTCGCTGAACTTCTCGAAAGCCGCCGTTGGTGGTGGTGCTCTGTTCCCGTCTCTGCGTCAGGAATACGCGGATCGCGGTATTTCGTGCCTGCAATGCTATGCGACGGCGGACCTGGGAAACATCGCCTATGAAAGCGCTGCGATGGAGGGGATGATCATCGATGAACACGTGATCGTCGAGATCGTAACGCCCGGAACCGGTACGCCGGTAGCGCCGGGCGAAGTGGGCGAGGTTGTCGTGACCTCTCTCAACCCGGATTACCCGTTGATCCGCTTTGCGACCGGAGATCTTTCGGCCGTCCTGCCGGGTTTCTCGCCCTGTGGCCGGACCAATATCCGGATCAAAGGCTGGATGGGGCGCGCCGATCAGACCACCAAGATCAAGGGGATGTTTGTACGCCCGGAACAGGTAGCGGCCCTGGTCGACAAACATGAGGAAATCGTCAAAGCCCGCGTTATTGCAGCCCGTCAGGGTGAGATGGACACGATGACAGTCCGGATTGAAAGCCCGCGCGGTGACGACCCGGCATATGCCAAGTCGGTGGCCGAGGTGTTGAAGCTGAAAGGCGCGATCGAGGTTGTGGCCCCCGGATCCCTTCCCAGGGACGGGGTGGTGATCGAGGATCAGCGCGTCTACGAATAATGGCCTGTTTCAAGTCTGCGGCAGTTTGCGCCGCAGATTTGTTTACCGATGCACTGGTGTTTCCGAGCTTTTTGGTCGATTAAAGGCGAACCCTTCGCCTTTGCCAATCACAAGCCGGGATGATGGCCGAAATCGAGTTTTCACAGAACGGATCGCGCAATCGCGGTGTACGCGGTACCCGACTGCTGGCGGGGATCGCCTATGTCGTGGCTGCCGCGTGCCTTTTGCCGATGATCGCCGTGGTCCTGGCGGCTGTAACCGGTGGAACGGACACAATCTCGCACCTGATGGAGACGGTGCTGCCCGGCTATATCGTGACGACCCTGATTCTCGTGGTGTTGGTCGCGGCGGGAACGTTCAGTATCGGCACCGGGGCGGCCTGGCTGGTAACGATGACCCGTTTTCCCGGAGTACGGTTTCTAGAGATCGCACTGGTCCTTCCGCTGGCCTTTCCGGCCTATGTTCTTGCCTATGCCTACACCTTCATTCTGGATCACCCGGGCATCGTTCAAAGCACGCTGCGTGATGTCACCGGTTGGGGCCCGCGCGACTACTGGTTCCCGGAAATCCGCTCGACCGAGGGCGCAGCGGTCATGTTGATCCTTGTGCTCTATCCTTATGTCTATCTGCTTGCGCGGGCTGCGTTCCTTCAGCAAAGCGCGACCGCATTTCTGGCGGCGCGGGCGCTGGGTAACAATCCATGGCTGGCGTTTCGGCGCGTTTCACTCCCGATGGCGCGGCCTGCCATTGCAGGCGGTGTACTGCTGGCCGTCATGGAGACCATCGCGGATTTCGGAACCGTGTCGTATTTCGGTGTGCAGACCTTTGCCACCGGGATCTACACAAGCTGGTTTTCTATGGCCGACCGGGCTGCGGCTGCACAACTTGCGCTGTGCCTGCTGGGCTTTGCCCTGATCATGGCCGTGGCCGAGCGCACCCAGCGCGGCAAGGCAAAATACTATCAGGCCGGGAAACAGCATTTGGCGCAACCGGCGGTACATCTGACGGGCCTGCGGGCCTGTGGCGCATTCTTGCTTTGTGCGATACCTGTTCTTTTCGGGTTTTTGCTGCCTGTTATCATTCTGGTCGAGATGGGCCTGGAATCCGAACAGAACCTGTTTTCGCAGCGCTATATCGGCTTCATTCAGAATTCGCTGATCCTTGCTGGTACGGCGGCGGTCATCACCGTTTTTGCGGCGATCAGTGTCGGGTTCTTTCAACGCCTCAGACCGGGGCGCGCCTCGTCTGCGACTGCTTATATGGCGCGTCTGGGATATGCGGTGCCCGGCGGCGTCATCGCGGTTGGCTTGATCGTCCCCTTCGCGAGCTTTGACAACGCGCTGGACGTTTGGATGCGTCAGACCTTCGATGTGTCCACGGGGCTGTTGGTTACAGGTTCGATCTGGCTGCTGGTCGCTGCCTACATGGTGCGGTTCCTGGCTGCTGCGCTCAGCGCATATGAGGGTGGCCAAAGCACGGTACACGCCAATATGGATGCCGCAGCCCGCTCACTTGGTCAGACGCCGTTGGGAACTCTGCGGCGTGTTCACCTGCCCATTCTGACTCCGTCTCTGTTGACGGCCCTTCTGATCGTGTTCGTTGACGTGATGAAGGAACTTCCGGCCACTCTGATCATGCGGCCGTTCAATTTCGACACGTTGGCGGTGCAGGCATATCGATTGGCCTCGGACGAGAGATTGGAGGGCGCAGCTGTGCCTTCGCTGGTTATTCTGGCCGTAGGTCTGCTGCCTGTAATCCTGATCTGCCGTCAGGTCGGCCGACGGTAACACTTGTGTCGTAATTGTAAGACAACAGCGCATCAGGCTTGATTCAAACGCGAATTCCGGCAAGGCTGGAGGTATGAATATGCAGCCTCCCAGCCGGTTCTCGGCAAGCGCAGCGCAGATGCCCGTGGCTTTCGACCGGCATGAGATGTCTCAAATCCTATCCGTTTATGGTCGGATGGTCGCCGCCGGGGAATGGCGCGACTATGGTATTTCCAACCTGCGCGACATGGCGGTGTTCTCGATCTTCCGGCGCACCGCAGAACACCCGATCTACCGCGTCGAAAAGCATCCGCGCCTGAGATCGAGACAGGGAATGTATTCTGTCATAGGTATGGATGGCCGCATCCTGAAACGCGGCCACGATCTGCGCGCGGTTTTACGGGTGTTGGAACGCAAGCTGATCCGGGCCGTGAACCCGGATTAGAGCCTAAGACGCAGGATGTCGCCCATATCCTGTTACAGCCCCGAACTCTTTTCGGCCGATACGAGAGACAGCGTCCTCCAAAGGTTCTTTGGCAACAGCCATGTGATGTGCGTTTGCATGCACAAGCGTGTCCTGATCCAGCATCATGCCTACGTGACCTTTCCAAAACACCAGATCACCCCGGCGAAGCTCGGGGTTTGGGATTGGCTTGAAGAACTCTGCTTGCATGTCGCTATCGCGAGGGCA
Organism: Ruegeria sp. YTSB088; assembly: GCF_059609825.1. NCBI lineage: Bacteria > Pseudomonadati > Pseudomonadota > Alphaproteobacteria > Rhodobacterales > Roseobacteraceae > Ruegeria > Ruegeria sp. YTSB088. The sequence continues at coordinate 114,368 of NZ_JBXWMM010000009.1, forward strand.
GGGTAATCCGCAGGAATGAAAAGCGATTTGAATCAGGCCCGAACAGTCAAGTCCAAGTCCGGTATCGCCACCGTAGATGTAAGGGGTGGTAAGAAACTGTTCTGCAATGGCTGCAGGATCAGAACCCACCCAGTTTTTTTCGACCAGCTGTGTTTCGCGAATGTATCGCGGCGTTGGAATGTGGCCCTCTTCTTTCACGCAAACCCATCCGGTCGAACGAATGGTGTTTTCGCGTTCTGAATCACGGCGTGGCCAGTATTCTATACCAGCGCCAAAAGGCAGAATCCGTTCGTTCGCGTTTTTGGTCACATCGGGGTGTTCCAATGAAACTGCTCTTGGCACGGAAACGCGGTGCGTTGGCTGAAGTGGCCGTCTTTCTATTTCCTGTCGCACCCACCCGACATAGCCATCTTTTTCGCGAAACCCGAACAGGTGGTTCTGCGCCCGCTCCAAGATGATGAATACTTCTCCGCACACCATCTGGCACTGCCGACTACCATTGGGTTTGTCTAGAACGTCCCGCACAACCGATTGAATATGATATGTTTCACCATCCAAAAAAGCATCAGCTTCGACCTGACCTTTCAGCGATGAATGCGCCACCCGTCCGTTGAAGCGAAGCAACCTGCGATCCGTCATAGCTCCAATATCTCCGGCAATGCGTTTAACACGGCGCGCGGCCCCTGACCCAGACCACCTTTGGTGCGACCGGGCTCTTTACTGGGCTGCCAGGAGTAGATGTCGAAATGGACATAGCGGTGCGCGCCCACGAACCGTCGCAGAAACAAAGCGGCGGTGATCGATCCAGCAAATCCGCCCGATGGTGCGTTGTCCAGATCGGCAATACCGGGTTCGATCATCGCTTCGTAAGGCGTGTGGAACGGCATGCGCCAGACCGGATCAGCCGAAACCTCTGCCGCGTGTGAAAGGGAAGACGCGCATTGCTGGTCGTCTGTGTAGAACGGTGCCAGATCCGGGCCAACGGCCACCCGTGCGGCACCGGTCAGCGTCGCCATCGAGATCACCAGATCGGGCTCTCCTTCAGCCGCCAGCGCCAGCGCATCAGCAAGCACCAGACGCCCTTCGGCATCCGTATTGTTGATCTCGACCGTAAGTCCCTTGCGGGAGGTCAGGATGTCGCCTGGACGGAAGGCATTTCCGGCAAGCGCGTTTTCGACCGCCGGGATCAGAACCCGCAGTTGCAGCGGAATACCCAGCGCCATGATCATCCGGGCCAGTCCCAGCACATTGGCCGCACCCCCCATATCCTTCTTCATCAGACCCATGGACGCGCCCGGTTTCAGGTTCAGCCCGCCTGTGTCGAAACACACACCTTTGCCGACAAGCGTCAGTTTGGGGCCGCTGCTGCCCCAGTTCAGTTCGATCAGCCGGGGGGCCTGTTCCGCAGCGCGTCCTACCGTGTGGATCATGGGAAAATTCTGATCCAGCAGGGCCTCGCCGGTGATCACGCTGCAGGAGGCACCGAATTCGCCAGCCAGAACCTCAGCCGCCTGCTGCAACTGCTCAGGACCCATATCCGAGGCTGGCGTATTCACCAGATCGCGGGTCAGAACTTCGGCATTGGCCATGGCTTCGATACGGTTGGCATCCACACCTACAGGTGAAATCAGCGCCGCCGATCCACCGGATTGAGACGCGTAGCGATCGAAGGTGTAGCCTGTCATCAACCAGCCAAAACACTCCATCTCCAGCCGATCAGCGGGAATGCCGGACGCGATATGATAGGTTCCTTCCGGCAGTGTCATGGCTGCGGCGGCCAATAGGAACCTTTGTCGCGCACGCGTGACTTCTGTTCCATAACCGGCCAGTACAAAATCAACCGCGCCATTCGCACCTGGTACCAACAGTGTCTGCCCCATCGCACCTGTAAACCCGTTTGCGGCAACCCAGGTCTGGACGGTATCCGGTTGATCCTGCAACCAATTGTCCAAATCCGGCTGCGCAATCACATGAAGCGGTATGGACGGGTCAGAGGGTGGGGCGAAGGACAGGGTCATGGGCGTCTCGGCTGATGGTTTCTGCGCACAGACTAGCCGCGCATGATCTGCCCGCAACCCCTGTCAGACGGAAAGGTCCTGCTGGTCCCAGACGGCGGTCAACGATCGTTCCCCGACACGGATCAAACGCCCTAGCGTCGCACCCGCCGCAATGGCGTCACCGGCATCGACGGTGTGGGCCACGTCACCCGCCACCCGGGCCAGGGCCGTCATCCCGATCTGTTCGGATATTGCGACCAGTGACTTGGCACATTTGCGCAAGTCCGCCCATTCGCGCTGCCGCCAGTAGCGTTCGCAGTTTGACAGGCGCACGGCAAGCTCCTCGACCGTGCGGCACAGAACGTCCAGCGCATTCTTGTCGCCAAGTTGCCGGTACAGTCCGCTCAGTTGATCCGAGTCCAGACGGACGGATTCCTTGTGTTCAAGCGTGATAATCTTTTCCACCACATTCACCCTAGTTCAAACGCCCCCACGGCGCGGTCTTGATCCTGGCAGCAAATTCCTTTGCAAAACCTTGCAGGGAAACCGGATAATGGCTCGAATTTTCCTTGAATTCGGTTTAGATCATCCGTCAGCGACAAGAACGGGAACATTGAAATGGACTTTGCCAAACCTCTGCCGAGCTACCTTTTAAAACGGTATCACGGATGGAAGGCCACGACATATTCGGAAAACCAGGTCTGGTATCGCCGTCTTGCCGATGAGGGACAACGCCCCCGTGCCATGGTCATATCCTGCTGCGACAGCCGGGTTCACGTGACATCCATGTTCGGAGCCGACCAGGGCGATTTCTTTATTCACCGAAACATCGCCAACCTGGTGCCGCCCTATGCACCGGATGGGGACCACCACGGCACCAGCGCTGCCATTGAATATGCCGTAACAGCGCTCAAGGTCGCTCATTTGATCGTTCTGGGGCATTCGCAATGCGGCGGCGTGCAGGGCTGTATCGACATGTGCAAGGGGCAGGCGCCGCAGCTGGATGCCAAGGACAGTTTTGTTGGTCGCTGGATGGATATTCTCAAGCCGAAATACGAACTGGTCGCGGATATCGAGGACAGTGTCGAACAGGCCCGACAGTTCGAGCGTCAATCGGTTGTCGCATCACTGGAAAACCTGATGACCTTCCCCTTCGTCTCGTCAGCCGTTGAGCAGGGAGCGCTGAGCTTGCACGGCTTGTGGACGGATATCGGTGCAGGTGGGTTGGAAAGCTATGACCCTTATCAAAAAAAGTTCGTCCCGGTCTGACGACGACACATCGGCAAGTCCGAAACGATAAAGATAGCGGCTCTGATTCAGAGCCGTTTTTGGTATACTCCACTCATCGCATTTGAAGATCGGAGCCTACCATGAAAGTCATCAAGCGCATCTTCGCAGGATTGGTCGTTTGCATTCTGGTTCTGGTCGCGGCTTCCTATCTGTTGCCAGGAAAGGCAGAAGTTTCGCGTAGCATTGCGATCGACGCTCCGGCGAGTGCCATCTTTCCTTATGTGAATTCGATGCAGGAAACCGAAAAGTGGTCTCCTTGGCTGAACCGGGACCCCGAAACCAAACTGACGTATTCCGGCCCTGCCGCCGGGGTCGGGAACGCTCTGAACTGGGATTCGGATCACCCGCAGGTCGGCACGGGCTCACAGGAAATCGTCGAGAGCGTGGAAAACCAACGGGTCAGAACGGTGCTGGATTTTGGCCCGATGGGTACTGCCGCTGCGTCATTCACCCTTGAGCCTGACGGGGCGGGAACCAAAGTTACCTGGGGGTTTGAATCGGATCTGGGTCTCAACCCCATGTCCCGCTGGATGGGGTTGATGATGGATACGTGGGTGGGCGAGGACTATGAACGTGGTCTGACCAATCTGAAAGAACTGGTGGAAACTCAAAGCTAGCCCTGTGTTTCTACAGAAGCGTGCGGCAGTGTGCTTGACGGAAATCCTAGCCCAGTCGAAACCGGGCAAGCTTTCCCAGGTGATCGGATCCCATGAAGGGGCGCAGCTCAACCGTTCCTGTTGTTCCTTTGGGGAACAAAAGGTTGTCTATCGGCAATGGGATCTTCCAACTGCCGAGGTTGTGAGTGTTCAGGACGGTTCCAAAACTCTGATTGTTTGCGGCCGCTCCGATCCGTCTGACGCTTTCGCCCCAGGGCACCATGTTGAAATCTCCGGCAATCAGAACCGGTCCTTCAAGTTGGCTGATGCGGTCGGCAATCACCTGGCTTTGCCTGGACTGGTCGTAAGGAAATGGCCAGTTCAGATGAACTGATACGACCCAGACCAAATCACCGCCGGGCGCTTTGACCTGTAACCCCACAAGCCCATAACCTTGCAGACAGAATTCGGAATTCTCGACAATCGGCAAGGTCGTCAGGATGGCGACGTTTTGTTCAGGGCGGAATTCACAGACCGCCTTTTCGGGGTAATGCTCGAACAGATTGCTCATGTACTTGCGATTGTGGCTGGATACTTCCTGCAACGTCACGATCTGTGCATTTGACTCAATGATGTCTTCGGCCAGTGAATACCGGGGCCAGGCTTTGCTCATGAGATTCTTCTGGTACAGCGTCAAGCAGGAGCCATTGCAATCGTCCGAGGGCGCGGCAACGCTGGCTGCGATGGATCCAATGGCCGCCCCCGCAAAGACCAAGGTGGTCAAAGCAAGAAATCTGGCGCGCATGAATAGAAGTATCACGGCGCAGGGCAGGAGCAGAACACCAGCCTGAGGACGAAGCAGAGCGATTGAATCTCCCACGGCAAAGACCTGCCCCGTAAAGCCGATGACGACCAGTGCCATCAGAACGCATGTGCATCCGATCGTCAGGGACTTGGCAATCCTGCGTTTGGTCGAAATGTGCATTCCCTGCCTCTTCCGCCTTGCACGGAATACTGTTTGTAATCGGGCGTGTCGCATCCGCTCCGCCACGAACAAGGTTCAGTTTTTAGGTGGCAAGCGCGTTGGGTTTTGTCAACAGGTTGGCGACCTTCACCGCGTGCTAGACTGTGCGGCTGCACTGGTTTCTTTTGAGGTTTGACGGGTGCGGATGAAATACGTGGAGGTGAAGTTTGACTGTCAGACAAGAAAGAGAGCGAATCCGTTTTAGTTGTTGAAAGTCCTCTGTGGGCCCAATCTGGACATTGACGAGCGGCTATGCGCACCGTGAAACATGTCACTCGCGGAAGACCTGAAACAAATTTTGGAAACTGTGCTGCCAACCGATCCCAGCTTTGGGAAGATCGAAAAGGCCGTGATAGACAGCTGTATTGGTGAAACCCGGCGATACGCCTTGGAGGGCTCCATCGAAGCCTTCCTGATGTCAGCGATGCGTCTATTGGCACTTCCCGATAATGGGCATACACGGCTGATCCCGAACGATGCGATCGAGGTGCTGCCGCTGAGGTTCGTGAGCGTAGGGTGTTCCGTGCAATTCATCGGCGCGGTACCAGAGATAACTGCACCACGAGGAGAGCTGATAGCGGTCAATGGCGCAGATTTGAGCTATATTGAAGCCACCGCTGAGCAGTTTCTAGCGGGAAGGCGACAAAGGAAACGGGTTATCGGACCGATTTTTTTGGCTTGGCCGTACGCTTTGGCACGTTTGGGTTTTTCGTCAAGCGGCGGAACGACCGAGTATCGTCTGCGGGACGAAAATGGACAGATAACGAATCTGAAAGTGGCCAATGAACATACCGTTCCTGGATCTGTGCTATACCCGAGAAACGAGCACGGCAAGGATGATCCAACCTGGCAGCCCGAGGCTTTTGTGGAGATAAAGGACTGGCAAGACCTTGGGCTATCAATAGCGTTACCAAGCTTCTTTGATTCGAACGAAAGTGCGCTGCTTGCAGCCATCTCAGCCGCAGTGGAACGAGTGCGCGCCTGTTCGAACAAACCGCTCTTGATTGACGTTCGCGGAAACACGGGGGGCGACTTTCTTCTAACGATGCCCTTGATCGACGCGATCTCGGAAAGCGCAAACAAGCAGGTTGTCGTGCTTGTCGATAAATTCACGTTTTCCGCAGCGATCGTGTTCGTAGCCATCCTCAAACATCGATTGGGAAACAGGCTCAAACTCATTGGGGAGGAGATGGGCGATGGCTTGACGTTCTTTGCAGAGGGCGGGTTGCTCGATTTGCCGGCCAGCAAAGCCGTCGTTCGATACTCATCAGCCTTTCACGATTGGAAGGACGGAACGACTGACGAAACCACCCCGCCCGAAGTTGCGCGGGAAATCGTACCTGTAGGAGCACTGAATTTGGATTTGGAATGGGTCCAAGGGCCTGCAGTTGAGGATGCACACGGCGAGTTCCATCAACGTGTTCTCAAGAGCATGAGCCATTGGATAAACGACCGTTGAACTCGCACGGCGGTCGTCCAAATTGCCTTCCAATACTGCGCATTGGCGAATGCCAAGTTTCTCCCGCAAACTTGGCACTGACAAATAATCAAAAAACCCGCTGAACAATCAGCGGGTTTCCTGGTTTTCAACCTTTGGCGAAAATCGGGATGTCAGCCCTTTTTCAGGACCTCGCGGCCCAGAAGTTCCGCGATCTGCACGGCGTTCAGGGCGGCGCCCTTGCGCAGGTTGTCGCTGACGCACCACAGGTTAAGACCGTTTTCGATGGTCGAATCCTGGCGGATACGGCTGATGAACGTGGCGAAATCGCCCGCGCATTCGATCGGTGAGACGTAGCCACCCGCTTCGCGTTTGTCGATCACCATGATACCAGGTGCTTCGCGCAGGATGTCACGGGCTTCGTCTTCGTCCAGGAATTCCTCGAACTCGATATTCACGGCCTCAGAGTGGCCAACAAAGACTGGAACGCGGACGCAGGTGGCTGTGACCTTGATCGACGGATCGACGATCTTTTTAGTCTCAACAACCATCTTCCACTCTTCCTTGGTCGAGCCGTCTTCCATGAAGACGTCGATCTGGGGAATGACGTTGAAGGCGATCTGCTTCTGGAACTTGTTTGGTGGCACGTCCGTAGTGGGATTATAGATCGCTTTGGTCTGATCCCACAGCTCGTCCATGCCTTCCTTACCGGCGCCAGACACCGACTGATAGGTCGACACGACAACGCGCTTGATGCGCGCGCGGTCATGCAGCGGCTTCAGCGCGACAACCATCTGCGCGGTCGAGCAGTTGGGGTTGGCGATGATGTTCTTGTTTTTGTAGTCGTGGATCGCCTGCGGGTTACATTCCGGCACGATCAGCGGAATGTCCGGGTCATAACGATAGAGCGACGAGTTATCGATCACCACGCAGCCAGCTTTGGCCGCCTTGGGGGCGTAGACCTTGGTCGCCTCGGACCCTACGGCAAACAGCGCCATGTCCCAGCCGGTGAAATCGAACGTGTCCAGATCCTTGGTAGTGAGTGTCGTGTCGCCAAAGCTTACTTCGGTGCCCAGCGAACGACGGCTTGCCAGAACAGCAAGTTCATCGACGGGGAACTGGCGTTCAGCCAGAATGTTCAGCATTTCGCGGCCCACGTTACCCGTGGCGCCGACGACTACGACGCGATAGCCCATTTCATGTCTCCAATGTTAAGGACGCGCGTTCATAGCCGCGTTGCAGCGAAGAAAAAAGAGCTATCACGGGAGAATTGGCCGAATCGACGTCGATTTTAACCCGAATGCGCGTTTTCACCTGTGTTCAGCAAAGAACGATAGACACGCACGATGGCTTCCGCTTCGCCTTCGATTCGAAAAAGCTGCTCTACACGCTGTCTTGCGGCCTGACCGGATTGCACAAGCTTGTCCGGATCACCCAACATCTGTTCCAGTGCTTCGGCCAGTGCCCCGGCGTTATCCTTTTCGATCAAGCGGCCTGTCTCCCCGTCCTCGATTTGGGCGCTGAACGCCCCAACCCCGCGGCAGGCGATTGCGGGCACGCCGGAGGCCATCGCCTCAAGCGGTGTGAGGCCGAACCCTTCGTGACGGGCCGGGGCCACAAACAGGTCAAGGGCGCGGTAGGTTTGAACGATTTCCTCCCAAGGACGCTCGCCCAGAAAGTGCACCCGTTCCGATAGCCCGGCAGCGTTGAGCTTGGCTTCCTGTTCCTGTTGGAACGATTCAAATTCTTTGGTGGCGCGCCCGGTAAAGACTATGCTGGCGTCGGGATGGTTTGGCAGAACCTCAATCGCCGCATCCACCAAGAGGTCGACACCCTTCTGAGGTCGAATACGCCCGAAACACCCGATCAAAGTCCCATCAGGCAGCCCCAGTTTCTTTCGCAGCAGCGATTTGTCCTCGGCCGGGTGAAACAGTTCGGTATTCACACCATGCATTATGACAGTCGCGGGATGTTCAAGAAACGATGCCGCTTCCGGAGTTGTGGCGATCAGGCCGTCCATCTTCGAGATCAGCCATTTCGTGAACCCGGAGTGATTTCGCTGCGCAGCCGATGTAAACAGCAGTTTCAGATTACGCTGCAGCACATGTTTCAAAAACAGGCCCATCAGCATTTCGGTATTGCGCCGCGCATGCCACACCCGGGGCGTCCTGTTCGAAATGAATGGAACTTTGATCAATCGGATGTGGGGCAGATCATCCGGCAGGCCGGGTCCTGTGGCAACGATCCCGATCATATGCTTCTGGATCGGCAACAGGCGGATGACGGTTGTTGTGACACCGGAGAGGCTGTGTTTCAGGTTCGGCGCTATAACCTCGATTTCCTGCACGGCTTGCTCCGCAATTGCTTTAATCCACACTATCCCGGCTGAATAGATAAATCACGCAACCGATGGCAAGGGTTACGGCAAAAAACGCGAAAATTGCTGTGTAAGGCGCGGTTGTCCCGTTCTCGGCGGTGGCCGCATGAACGCGCCCGGTGACAAATTGGGCAATGCCGACACCTCCGATTCCGAAGAGATTCAACAAGGTCACACCACGACCCACCAGATGTGGCGGGACGAAGGCCCGTCCATGGGCCATGATGACCGGAAAGCTGGCCCCGGCAAAACCGATGACGGCCAACAGCAGAACGGACAGCCATGTGGCATAGTCAATCCACACGCAAAGCAGGGTCAGTGCCACTGCACCCAGCACGTTGCCTGCTAAGATAACCCACTTCCTGGTGCCAAAAACGCGATCCAGCGGCCCGTAGACAAAGGTACCGACAATCATCGCAGACCCCATAACCAGTGTCGCGGTGCCGATCTGTGTAGTGCTGAGCCCGAAGACATCGTTCAGATACGGCCCAGCCCACAGCCCGCGCAGGGCGGCAGAGGGCGCATATGCCACTAGCATCAAAGGCATGATCAGCCACAGCGCAGGTTCTTTCAACAAGTCCAGCAGCGTACCCTTGTGTTCCGTTCCAACCTTCGCGGGATCGCGTACGCTCAGCCAAATACCAAAAGCAATCGCAGCAGATATCGCGGCCAGCCCAACCATCGTTGCGCGCCATCCGATCCATTCAACAGCAAGCGCAGTCGGATAGGAGGCCACAAGATTGCCTACCGAGCCGACACCCAGCATGACGGCGGCCAGCGTCGCGAACCGGGCCGGAGGATATTCGTGGGCAAAGATGAAATAAGATGCCATCAGAACCGGAGAGCATCCGACGCCGATCAGGCCCATGGCAACGCTGACATGCAAAGGTGAGGTCGCGACCGCAAAAATCGCGGATCCTCCTGCACCACCAACCAGAAGAAGCGCGGCTGCGGTCAGCCGCGGACCGACCTTGTCCAGCGCCCAGCCAACTGGAATTTGCATTGCTGCGAACACCAGGAACCAAAGGCCCGACGCAAAGGCCAGATCTTCGGGTGTGGCGCCGATGTCGCGTTCAAGATCCAGACTGAGCACAGCCAGAAATGCACGGAAAAACTGGCTGAGCACATAGCCCAGGCACAAAACCACCAAACCCGCCTGCATAGCCCGCCTCTTTTCCGCTCATCCGAAGGGAATGCTTGGCACGCAATGATGCAACGCACAAGCATGTGTACTATGTTTCAGTAACAGGACTTGGGCCGCATTCCGGCTATCTTTGCCGGAAGTTTGATTCCGAGGGGGAAAATGAAAGACCTCCATTCTGCGTTTTACGAAAACCTGCCCCTGTTGCGGGATTTCACCCGTCTGGCAGACCCGGCGAAGTTTTCTCCGGTGCCCGACGACTGGTTTCTGGGGGTCGCCGATATTGTCGATTCAACCGGGGAAATAGCGCGAGGGCGATACAAAACCGTCAACACCGTTGGGGCCGCCGTGATCTCGGCGATGATTAACGCGATGGACGGCAAGTTGTTTCCCTATGTCTTTGGCGGCGACGGAGCGGCGTTTGCGATTCCTCCCGGCGAAGTTGAAGTAGCTCGGGATACTCTTTCAGCCTTGCGGCGCTGGTCGGAAGAGGAGTTTTCCATGCCGTTGCGTGCGGCGCTGGTGTCGGTGGCAGAAATCCGAAAAGCAGGCAGGGACTTGCGTGTCGCCCGTTTTGCTCCGTCCTCCGGCGTGGATTATGCCATGTTTTCTGGCGGGGGATTGGCCTGGGCCGAGGCAGAGATGAAAGCGGGTCGTCATATGATCGCGCCTGCCGAACTGGGTGCGCAGCCGAACCTGACAGGCTTGTCGTGTAGATGGTCCAACAGCCTGGCGCGGCACGGTCAGATCGTTTCACTGGTCATTGAACCCACCGCGTCAGCAACTGAACGTGATTTTGCCGATCTTGCGCAATCGGTTCTGTCCGCGTCAGAAGAGCTGGAGCGCGCCGGACATCCGGTGCCGGAGAATGGTCCACCCATGAGGTGGCCGCCTCCTGGCCTTGACATTGATGCGCATGTTTCGCGCAACGGGCGGAATTTGATTTTGCACAAGCTCGTTCTTCTGGTTCAGAACCTGCTGATCGCGATACTCTTCAAGACCGGTAAAAAGCTGGGACAGTTTGAGCCTGAACACTACAGGATTATGGTCAGCAGCAATGCCGATTTCCGCAAGTTTGATGACGGTCTGAAGATGACATTGGATTGTGATACGGCCACTTTGCGACAGATCGAACAAATGCTGGAAGAAGCGCGCGGGCGCGGCAAAATCCGATACGGTTTGCACGTGCAGGACGAGGCGATGACGACGTGTTTCGTCCCGTCGGCCACACGGGACGATCATGTGCATTTCGTCGATGGTGCCTCCGGCGGATACGCCCAGGCCGCAGCGGCCATGTACCGTTGAACGGTTAGCCGGCTTTCCATCGCGCGGCGAGATCACGTGCCGTTTGCGCCAGCAGCATCACATCAATACCAACTGCCAAAAACTGTGCGCCCATATCCAGATATGCCTGCCGGGCCTCGTCATTTGTTGCCAAAATGCCAGGCGCTTTGCCTGCAGCTTTGATCCGGGTCAGTGCATCGCCGATAACCTCTCGCACCTCGGGCGCCGCACTGTTGCCCTGATGGCCCATATCAGTCGACAGATCGGCAGGTCCGATGAATACGCCATCCACGCCGTCAACTTCCAGAATTTCGTCCAGAGCAGCCATTCCGGCGCGGGTTTCAACCTGTAACAACAAGCAAATCTCCTGATCTGCGGTCTGAATGTAGTTTCCGACCGATCCGTAAATCGTCGCCCGCGATGCCATCGCGCCCACACCGCGGACACCGGCAGGGGGATAGCGGCAGGCCCGGACCAGCTCTCGCGCCTGCTCGGCGCTTTCCACTATCGGAACCAGTACGGTCTTAGCACCCGCATCCAGAACCATCTTGATCAGCCAGGTCTCTCCCACGGGGACCCTCACAACCGCATGAGAGTCGCTTGCTGCAAGGGCTAGGAGCTGATCCCGGATTGACCGGATGTCGTTTGGGGCATGCTCTCCATCGATCACCAGCCAATCGAAACCTGCCGTTCCCATTATCTCGGCCGTGATGGATTCAGCAAAGCTCATCCAGCAACCAATCTGCGTTTTTCCCTGTAATAGAGCCTTTTTGAATGAGTTTCGTGGCGCAGTCATGCTGTATCCCTTTATGCAAAGCCTTCGGTGCACGGTGACCGTGAAATTGGACGTTTCCACATCATCTTCTGCGGTGCCGAATTGTCCAGTCTGAATGCGGCTGTGCGCCATGAGATTGAAGGTGGGGTTGGCGCATCTCTCATGGTTTTCTACGGTTCAGGGGTTTTTGTGTTTCAATTGGAAACCAAGGGTTCCCTTGCGTAAATCACGGATTTCGGTGATAATTTTTTTATGACCGACGACCTCCCACTGACGTCGCGATCTTTGCCTATTGCGCTTTTGCGGGCGCGGGAAAAGGTTATGGGGCCCATACGAGCAATGCTGGCCGACGCCGGTGTCACGGAACAGCAGTGGCGCGTGTTGCGGGTTTTGAACGAAGAAGGCCCGCAGGAACCGACGCATATTGCCGAACGCGCCTGTCTGCTATTGCCAAGCCTGACGCGTATATTGCAAAAATTGGAACACCGCGACCTGATCTCCCGACGATGCCATCCCGCGGACCGTCGCCGCCAGATTGTCGAGATCAGTGAGCGCGGTGTTCAGATCATTCACGCCAATCTAACCGCCAGCATGGCGCAGGCGGAACGCATTCGTTCCCAGTTGGGGCCGGAAAAACACGAACTGTTGCTGGATCTATTGAATGAGCTGAAAGACCTCAAAACCTGACGTTGGTCGCGCACATCAGTATCTTGTGCAAGGACCCCGCCGGAGATTTTAGAGGGTATCTCAGACGGGGCGGCCAGACTGGGGTTTGGGTTAGGCCTGGCCTGAGGCCGGTTGCCTCACGCCTAGCCTGACGGTCCGTCCCGCGCATCGGAATATATGACGAGCCTGATATGTGGCTCTGATTAGGGTCTTCTAGCCTTTGGGGGAAGGCCATGCACCTATGCTCTCCGAAACAGTCTTAGGGTCAGTATTCATAACCAGCAGATGGCGGTTGCCGCGAGTGCGATTGCTGAGATGAAGACCTTGGGACAACGGTCATAGCGTGTCGCCACGCGCCCCCAATCCCTGAGCCTGCCAAACATAATCTCGATGCGATTTGTATCTGCGCTTGTCGTACTTGACCGGCGTCTTGTGAGGCCCGTATTCTCCAGAGGCATCTCGCCAGCGCAAATCATTGCGATTGATGAAGGTAAATCTACTCAATACACGCCGGTCATCAACGCTTCGCTTGCCATGAGACTTGGGAAAGAAAGGTTCAAGACGTGCCATCTGCGCATCGGTCAGCCAGAAAAGATCAGACATGTTCATCGCTCGTTTTCGAACCGTGAATCACGAGGCTAAGAGAAAATCAATGGGTCCTGAGCCTAGCCAAGAACAGGCAACTCAGCTTTTCTTGAGTCTGAACGCTCGAAAACTTGCGCTTGCAGGAAAAAACTCCAAACGTCAGGTCACGAATCTAAATTGCGAGCTTTTTGCGCCAGTTAATTGACAATCGTTGGCAAAAGCGTGGGGTAAATCCGCCAAGAATGGTGATTACCCGTTTTAATTTAACGTGTTATCATTTAGGTATGGCGACCCCGGCAGGATTCGAACCTGCAACCTGCCCCTTAGGAGGGGGCTGCTCTATCCAGTTGAGCCACGGGGCCGCGTTTTGCCTTCTGTAACTGGGTTTTTCCGGGTTGTCATCGCCTTTGCACAATTGTTGTACACACCGACGTGTTCACGCTACCATCGGACAAAACAACAACGCAGGTGCCTCCCGTGAACAGTGAAACCAAACGCCCGCTTACCCTTCGTGATGTGTCCGAGGCATCCGGTGTCTCAGAGATGACGGTGAGCCGGGTTCTGCGTAACAGGGGGGATGTGTCCGACGCCACCCGCACCCGCGTTCTGGCCGCCGCCAAAGATCTGGGATACGTCCCCAACAAGATCGCGGGCGCGCTGGCATCCAGCCGGGTCAACCTTGTCGCGGTGATCATCCCTTCGCTTTCGAACATGGTGTTCCCCGAGGTGATGACCGGCATCAATCAGGTGCTCGAAGATACCGAGTTGCAGCCTGTGGTTGGCGTGACGGATTATCTGCCCGAGAAAGAGGAAAAGGTGCTGTACGAGATGCTTTCGTGGCGACCCTCGGGCGTTATCATTGCAGGGCTTGAACACACTGACGCGGCCCGCGCCATGCTGGATTCGGCAGGTATTCCCGTGGTCGAGATCATGGATACCGATGGCAAACCTGTTGACGCGATGGTCGGCATTTCACACCGCCGGGCCGGACGTGAAATGGCGCAGGCGATCCTGAAGGCCGGGTATCAGCATATTGGCTTCATGGGCACCAAGATGCCGTTGGATCACCGCGCCCGGAAGCGCTTTGAAGGTTTTACCGAAGTACTGGGCAAACACGGGATCGAGATCGAAGATCGCGAGTTCTATTCTGGCGGCTCTGCCCTGGCCAAAGGGCGCGAGATGACGCAGGCCATGCTTGAACGCTCGCCCGAACTGGATTTCCTGTATTATTCCAACGACATGATCGGCGCTGGTGGTCTATTGTACCTGCTGGAACAGGGCGTAGATATTCCGGGGCAGATAGGTCTGGCCGGGTTCAACAACGTCGAGCTTTTGCAGGGTCTGCCGCGCAAATTGGCGACGATGGATGCCTGCCGTCTGGATATAGGCCGTCAGGCCGCACAGATCATCGCTGAACGCCTGAAGGATCCGGATTCTGAAATCGAGACACGGGTCACCCTGACCCCCAAGATCAGCTATGGCGATACTCTGAAACGGCGATGAGCGCCCCCCTGAAACGGCTCGACAACCGGACGGCCCGGGCTATTTTCATGGATCGTCACGCCTTGGCCGAACAACCCTCGGGGGCGGCCAAGGGTGCCGAGCTTCTGGACCTCATCCAGCGGCTGGGGTTCGTACAGCTCGACAGCATCAACACGGTTGCCCGCGCCCATGATATGATCCTGTTTTCCCGACGGCCTGCGTATCGCAGCGCCAACCTGAAAAGGCTCTATGAAAGGGAAAAAGCGCTGTTCGAACACTGGACACATGATGCGGCCGTGATCCCGATGTCGTTCTATCCGCACTGGCACCTGCGCTTTCAGCGAGATGCGGATCTTTTGAAGGCCCGTTGGAAGAACTGGCGGCGGGATGGGTTTGAACAGCAGTTCGAGACGGTCTTGCAACATATCCGCGACCATGGACCAGTGTGTTCGTCAGACGTTGGCAAGGATGAAAAGAAAGGCTCGGGCGGTTGGTGGGATTGGCATCCGTCAAAAACCGCTTTGGAGTTTCTGTGGCGTTCCGGGGCCCTGACCGTTGTGGGCCGCGATGGGTTCAAGAAACGCTATGACCTGACCGAGCGCGTGATTGAAACCCGGTTATGCCCCGGAAACATGCCGTGTGATGCAAAATCGACCGTGGATTGGCTGTGCAACGCGGCACTGGACCGGTTGGGGTTTGCAACGTCCGGAGAGCTCGCCGCATTCTGGGATACGGTCAGCGCTGCAGAGACCAAAAACTGGTGTGCCACGGCGTTGGCTCAAGGAAATATCGAAGAGATCGAAATCTCTTGCGCCGATGGACGCCTGCGCAAAACCTTTGCCCGCCCGAATTTGATGGATCGGGCAACCGACTTGCCGCAACCGCCCGGACGGATCCGAGTGCTCAGCCCGTTTGATCCGATGCTTCGGGACCGAAACCGGGCCGAGCGGCTGTTTGGGTTTCACTATCGCATCGAAGTTTTCGTGCCCGAAGCCAGGCGGACATATGGGTATTACGTCTTCCCCTTGCTTGAAGGTGATCGATTGATCGGCCGGATCGACATGAAGGCACATCGCGATCGCGACCTGCTGCATGTCAAGGCACTCTGGCCCGAACGCGGGGTGCGCTGGTCTGACGCCCGCAGCCGACGCCTGAACGCCGAGCTGGATCGGATACGCCGGCTGGCAGGCGTTGAACAGGTCAAGTTTGCAAGGGGTTGGCTGAAAGACCCTAAATAGGGCCTATTCCGCGTCAGTCAGGGTCAGTTTGATCGGTTCCAGCCCATCAATCTCTCCGGCTATCATGTCCCCGGCCACAACCGGGCCTACGCCGGCCGGTGTACCTGTCAGGATCAGATCGCCGGGGCGCAAATGGTAGAAACCGGACAGATGGCTGACAATTTCATCGATCTTCCAGATGAGCTCTTTCAGAGTAGCGTCCTGGCGCAGTTCGCCGTTCACACTCAAGCGGATGTTTTTGTCATCGTCCGGTGACCAGGCCGCCGCAGGGGTCAGCGGCGCGAAGACTGCTCCGTTTTCGACATCTTTACCTAGGTCCCAAGGCCGCTGTTTGTCCCGCTCGCGGAATTGCAGATCACGGCGGGTCATATCGAGCGCACAGCCATAGGCATAAACCGCATCCCACGCCTGCGCACTCGAGGCGCTAAACACCGGCTTTCCGATGGCCAGCGCCAGCTCCATTTCGTGATGGTAATTCGTCGTCCCCGCCGGGTACGGAACCGTCGCGCCGGACAGGATCGCGTTTGGCGCGGATTTGGTGAAATAGAACGGCGCATCGCGATCCACTTCATTTCCCATCTCTGCTGCATGCGCGGCGTAGTTTCGCCCGACGCAAAAAATGCGTCCGACAGGATACCCGGCCGTCTCGCCAACGACAGGGATGGTTACGGGATCGGGTAGGGAAAACAGGCTGTTTGACATCGTGGTTCCTGAATTTTTCATCGCTGCCATCTTACGCCTGCCAGAGCTGCCAGCAAGCCGGGAATGCACGCTGGATTTCGCCAATATCCAAGAGTTGTTTCAGCGCGAACCTGCTCCATTCTGACCTGAACGCCCAGTGCCATTTGAATGCAGTTTCACATCCGCCTTTGTTGGCGCATCGGGGCTCGGCAGGTCGGAACTTTTCTTGGCCCAGGCTCAAGTCGGGTTAAGCTCTTAATCAGTGTGACGGGGCGAATCCATCTTCCGGGGTGTAATGACATCAAAACAGCGCGGCTAGAAAAACAATCAGCCAGAATGACGCGAGGAAACCACTTGCGGGCTCAGTTGTCGTTCGGCAAATGCCTGAGGTCAGTATTCATAACCAGCAGATGACGGTTGCCGCGAGTGCGATTGCTGAGATGAAGACCTTGGGATAACGATCATGGCGTGTCGCCACGCACCTCCAACCCCTGAGCCTGCCAAACATAATCTCGATGCGATTTCGCCGCTTGTATCTGCGCTTGTCGTACTTGACCGGCGTCTTGTGAGGCCCGTATTCGCCAAAGGTATCTCGCCAGCGCAAACCATTGCGATTGATGAAGATAATCCCACTCAACACCCGATTGTCATCACCTCGAGGCTTGCCGTGCGACTTCGGGAGGAAGGGGGCGCGCTTCGCCATCTGCTCGTCGGTTAGCCAATAAAGGTCGCTCAGGTCACCGCTCGGTTTTGAGAGCCCTGAATCACGCAGCGCACCGAAAATCAATCCAGCCTGACCCTGGCTGCTTGCAAAAGAGGACCGCCGGTTAGAGATCCCGGCGGCTCAGACTTTGAGGCGTTACTGTTAAACCGGGATACCCGCAGGCAACGGTTTTAGGCGACGACTTCCTGCTCGGGCGCGCTGAGTGAGATGACGAGCACGACAGCCGCACCATTCAGCCAGTAGAACACCGCATCCAGCCCTGAGAAACCCAGAACGCTGGGAGCAAACAGGAAGGTGATGCCGACGATCAAGTCTACGGCCAGATGAAACTTGTAGGGAAGGACCCGCCAAATCCCAAGATGATGATCGGTCAGAACCGTCAGAACAAACGCAGCGGCACCGGTGACAACGGAAAGCCACAGGGCCAGTGGGTTGGACTGACCCAACCCCAGCAGGAACGGCAACGTCATGAGGGCAATGGCAACAGGGTAGTCGAGGTAAGCATGGACAGAGCGAGTAACGAAACGCAGGGACATGAGATCTTCCTTTTCTCAATCAATGATAAAGGGAAAGTAGGACGCCGAAGCTGAACGCTGAATTCCTGATCGTCTCTGATACCATGCAGATCGTTCAGAATACTTGGTGGATCAATGCATCGCCCGGTACGCAGCCGGCGATAGCCCAACCTGTTTCTTGAACACACGTGAGAAAGCTGCCTCAGAGGCATACCCAACCTCGGCGGCTGCATCTGCCACGTTCCATCGTGCCTCGGTCAGACCATGGCACGCGATCTGCATCCGCCAATCTGTGAGGTACTGCATCGGCGTTGTACCCATCTTTTCAGCAAAAAGCTGAGCAAAGGCAGTGCGCGACATACCCGCCACACGTGCCAATGACGCAACGCTCCAGTCATTGGCCGGGGCCTGGTGGAACGCGGTCAACGCCCGCGAGATACGCAGATCAGCAAATCCTGCCAACGCAGAATCCTGCGGGCTCTGACGTTCCAGATAGGCCCGGATCGCCTGTGCAAACAGGACCTCGGACAGTTTCAGCGCGATCAGGTCGCCACCGATTCTTGCGCCTGAAACCTCAGAGCCAATCATGCGCAGGGTGGATTCCATCCACGATCCGGCCTCTTCGCCATAATTCTCGATCAGGATATAGGGCGGCAGGCGGTCGATCAGCATATGCCCGGTGCCGTTTCGGCCGGCCGGGCCGGTAAAAGAGAAATGACCGCAGATCAGCTGCGTATCCCGTTCCTCGTCATCACCGCCATAGACCAGCACGCCCTCGCCCTTGTAGCCCGCACGCTCCAGCACCTGCTCCAGAGGCAGTGCATCCAACGGCTTTACCTCGGCACAGAGCAACGCGTGCGGCGCCCCGTGGGGTATCAGGATCAAGTCCCCCTGCCTTAACCGCAGGGTTTCCCCCGTGGTCGAGACATGTACCTTGAGCTCGCCACGCTGCACAAAATGAAACCGGGCCACGTTTTCGAACCCCGGCACCTGAATTCCGAAGGGCGGCGTGAACGACGTGCGGAAATAAAATGTGCCACGCAGGGAAAGGCGGGTGAGAATATCGCTGAGAAGGTCCAACATATGCTGAAGATACGCAATCTGTGCAATCCGTCCAGACGACTGAACGATTTGCACAATAATTTGCACGTTTGGTAACAAACACACCCCGACAAAGCAGAGCGCAAAAGCTTACGAGCGGACCAGTTTCTCGTAGTCTTCGGCGATTTGGCGGGTCAGGTCGCCGACCTCGAATGTGTATGCGCCGATCTGCCCGACAGGCGTTACCTCGGCCGCGGTGCCGGTAAGCCAGCACTGTTCGAAGTCAGCCATTTCTTCGGGCTTGATGCGGCGTTCATGCACGGTAATGCCGTTGTCTTTCAGCATCTGGATCACCGTCTGGCGGGTGATGCCGTTCAGGAAGCAGTCTGCCAGCGGGGTATGCACCTCGCCATCCTTGACGAAAAACACGTTCGCACCGGTGGCCTCGGCCACGTATCCGCGCCAGTCCATGAACAAAGCGTCCGAGCATCCTTTGGCTTCGGCCTTGTGCTTGGAAATGGTGCAGATCATGTAGAGACCTGCTGCCTTGGCGTGAACCGGGATGGTTTCCGGGCTGGGGCGTTTCCATTCGGCAATGTCCAGCTTGGCACCCTGCATCTTGGCATCGCCGTAATAGGCACCCCAGGGCCAGACCGCGACCGCCATGCGAACAGGGTTGCGGGCCGACGCGACGCCCATATCCTCACCCGAGCCGCGCCAGACCAGCGCCCGCACATACGCGTCCTGCAAACCGCTGGCCTTCAGCGCTTCTTCCTTGGCGGCTTCGATTTCATCAACCGAATAAGGCATTGGCATATCCAGCGCCTCGGCCGAGGCGATCAGACGCCGGGAATGGTCGCGGCTTTTGAAGATCTTACCGTTGTATGCGCGCTCGCCTTCGAATACCGATGACGCATAGTGCATTGCGTGGGTCAGAATGTGCACGTTGGCCTCACGCCAGGGCACCAGTTTGCCATCCATCCAAATGGTGCCATCACGATCATCATACCCCGCCATGCGAAACCTCCTGAACCGGGTTGGGTTTTCGATTATTGCGTCAATTAGGTCCGATACGGACACAATATTGCGCAAAAACTGCGATTCGATACCGCTCTCCTCTTGGAATGTCAATAACGCTGACATAAACTCGACCCCGGAGTAACGAATGAGGCATGATATGTCCGACATCCGCCCGACCCCGCGTTATGGGGGCGAGAGCCTGTTGTTTTTGACCGATGAGCAATTGCGGCAGGGGATCGAGGCCATGTTCTTCGCCTATCGCGGCTTTACCGCTGATCCCGATCGTATCCTCGCGGAACTGGCCTATGGCCGCGCCCACCACCGGGCAATCCACTTCATCAACCGCGCGCCGGGCACGACGGTCAACAACTTGTTGGCCATCCTTGGCGTGACAAAGCAGTCTCTAAACAGGGTTTTGCGAACCTTGATCGAGGATGGTCTGGTGGAAAGCCGCGTGGGGACAGTGGACAAACGCGAACGCCACCTATTTCTGACAGAACAGGGGAAGGTGCTGGAAACCACGCTGTCTGATGCCCAGCGGGCCAGAATGCGTGCCGCCTACAAGGATGCCGGTCCCGAAGCCGTGGCTGGCTTTCGCAAAGTGCTTGAAGCAATGATGGATGCTGATATGCGTCATGCCTATACGAAACTTCGGGATACGACCTCATGAGCGATATGGATGCCCATCTGCTGATTGTCGACGATGACGAGCGCATTCGCGATCTGCTCAAGAAGTTTCTGATGCGAAACGGGTTTCTGGTTACAGCGGCACGGGATGCGGCCCACGCGCGGCGCGTATTGTCGGGGTTGGATTTCGACATGATCGTCATGGACGTGATGATGCCGGGCGAGGATGGTGTCAGTCTGACCCGTGCTTTGCGGGAAACGCATACGACACCGATCCTGCTGCTGACCGCAAAGGGTGAGACGGAACATCGGATCGCGGGCCTTGAGGCCGGGGCGGATGATTACCTGGCAAAACCGTTCGAGCCGAAAGAACTGCTGTTGCGGATCAACGCGATCCTGCGCCGGATGCCGGAAACGCCGGCAGAAGAAACCACGGCGAAGATCCTGAACCTCGGGCCCATCCGCTATGACATTGAACGCGGTGAGATGTGGCAGGGCGAAGACCCGGTCCGTCTGACAGCAACCGAAAGCCAGTTGATGAAGATATTCTCGGCCCAGCCCGGAGAGCCGATCAGCCGTGCCAAGCTGGTCGAGGATCTGGGTCGCGACAAGGGCCAGGCGCAGGAGCGCGCGGTGGATGTGCAGATCACGCGCCTTCGACGCAAAATCGAACAGGACCCCAAGCAGCCACGCTATTTGCAGACTGTGCGGGGCGCAGGGTATATGCTTGCGCCGGATTGAGGTGCCGCTACGCGGCCTATTTCGGCCTTCGGCGAGGATATTATTAGCCAGATGAAGATGGGATCCCAATGACGACTGCACTATTGACCCATGCCGATTGTCTGAGCCATGTGACGCCTGACGGGCACCCGGAGCGTGTGGCGCGGCTGGAGCACGTTTTGCATGCATTGGAAGCGCTGGACCTGGAGCGGGTGACGGCTCCGCTGGCTGCGGATGACGATCTTCTGCGCATTCATCCAGAGAGTTATATTCGAGACATTCGATCCGCGCGCCCTTCGAATGGGTTCGCACAGATCGACGGGGATACGTTCCTGTCTCCGGGATCGGTGGACGCAGCCTACCGCGCGGCGGGTGCGGTGGTACGGGCGGTTGACCTGGTATTGAGCGGTGAAGCCTCGAATGCGTTCTGTGCCGTTCGCCCGCCGGGGCACCATGCGGAAACCGAAACGGCAATGGGCTTTTGCCTGTTTGGAAATGCTGCATTGGCGGCGAAACACGCGCTGGACCATCACGGTTTGAATCGTGTGGCCGTAGTCGATTTCGACGTACACCATGGAAATGGAACCCAGGACCTGTTGTGGGATGAAGCACGGGCATTGGTGATAACCAGCCAGCAGATGCCTTTGTGGCCCGGATCGGGCCGGCCCGAGGAAACGGGTGTTCATGATACGGTTGTCAACATCCCTCTGGCGCCAGGCAGTGGCGGAGCCGAGATGCGGGCCGCCTATGAAACAAAGGCCTTTCCCCGCCTGCGGGCTTTTAGGCCGGAACTGATTATCATTTCCGCCGGGTTCGACGCCCATCAGGACGACCCGCTCGCCAATCTGAACTGGGCTACCGATGACTTTGCCTGGATCACCGCAGAGCTGTGCAGAATTGCCGACGAGGTCTGTAGCGGTCGTATCGTCTCGACTCTGGAGGGCGGGTATGATCTGAACGCACTGGCTGAGGCCACACGCGCCCATGTGGAAGAATTGATAAAGGCAGCCCGATGACTGAGACCTCCGTAGACCAGATGACATTCGAACAGGCGATGAAAGAGCTTGAGGCCGTAGTTGGCCAGCTGGAACGTGGCGACGTCGCGCTGGATCAATCAATTGCGCTCTATGAACGCGGCGCGGCGCTGAAGAAGCGGTGCGAGGATGAGTTGAAGCGCGCAGAAGAAAAAGTCGCAGCGATCACTCTGGATGCCAACGGTCAGCCAACTGGTACGACGCCCGCCGAAGGTCTGTGAATGTTCCCCGAAAGACTTGCGCAGGATGCAGCCAGCATTCAATGCCAGTTTGATCTGGTTCTAGGCGCATTTGAAGACGTCGATGTGACCCGGGCCATGGCATATGCCACCCGAGGCGGCAAACGATTGCGCGGGTTTCTGGCTTTGGAAAGTGCCCGACTTCATGATGTCGAAGAGAGTCGTGCGATCTGGCCTGCAACGGCTATAGAAGCGCTGCACGCTTATTCTTTGGTGCATGACGACCTGCCCTGCATGGATGACGATGACCTGCGCCGCGGTCGTCCCACTGTTCACGTGGAATGGGATGAAGGGACAGCGGTTCTGACCGGCGATGCCCTTCACACGCTTGCTTTCGAGCTGTGCATGCATACAGAGGTGGGAGGAGCAGACATTCGTGCAGATCTTGCCCTGACGCTGGCCAGAGCCAGCGGCGCACAAGGGATGGTGCTGGGACAGGCGCTGGACATTGCAGCTGAAACCGCCGCCGAACCGCTGTCGCTGGACGAGATCACGCGTCTTCAGGCCGGCAAGACGGGCGCTCTGGTCGAGTGGTCTGCCTGCGTTGGAGCAACTATGGCCCATTCAGACCCGGAACCGTTGCGCCAATATGCCCGGGCACTGGGCCTTGCTTTTCAGATCGCCGATGACATCCTTGATATTGAGGGCGATGCCAAAAAGGCAGGCAAACGTTTGCAAAAGGATACCGAGGCAGGGAAAGCCACCTTTGTTTCGCTTTTGGGTCTGCCCGCTGCCAAAGCCCGCGCAGGTGAGCTGGTGGATCAGGCCTGTACAGCTTTGGATGGGTATGGTCCAAAGGCAGAAACCTTGAAGGAAGCCGCCCGCTTCGTTATTGCCCGGGACAGCTAAGCCAGGAACGCGCCACATGTCTGACCGCCCAAACACGCCAATGCTGGACCTTGTAAGCCGCCCTGCGGATCTCAAGCAGTTCTCGGACGCGCAACTGCACCAGGTCGCTCAGGAGCTGCGGGCGGAAACGATCTCGGCTGTTTCCGTCACCGGTGGGCATCTGGGGGCTGGCTTGGGTGTCGTTGAGTTGACCACGGCGTTGCACGCTGTGTTTGATACGCCCCGAGACAAGATCATCTGGGATGTGGGTCATCAGTGCTATCCGCACAAAATCCTGACCGAGCGACGTGATCGCATCCGAACTCTGCGCATGAAGGATGGTCTCAGCGGCTTCACCAAGCGCAGCGAGAGCCCCTATGATCCATTTGGCGCGGCGCATTCCAGCACGTCGATCAGCGCTGCCCTGGGTTTTGCTGTCGCACGGGATCTGGGGGGCGTAACGCCTGAAGGGTTGGGTGACGCAATTGCAGTGATCGGCGATGGCTCGATGTCTGCGGGCATGGCTTTTGAGGCGATGAACAATGCAGGCCACCTGAAAAAGCGTCTGATTGTCATTCTGAACGACAACGAGATGAGCATCGCGCCCCCGGTTGGTGCCTTGTCCAGCTATTTGTCGCGTATCTATAGCGAAGAACCGTTTCACGATCTGAAAGCTGCTGCCAAAGGCGCTGTCTCATTGTTGCCTGAGCCATTCCGAGAAGGCGCCAAGCGCGCCAAGGAGATGCTAAAAGGCTTGGCGGTGGGCGGCACGCTGTTTGAAGAGCTTGGGTTTTCCTATCTCGGCCCGATAGATGGCCATGATATGGACCAGCTGCTGCCGGTTCTGCGCACTGTGAAATCGCGGGCAACCGGGCCGATCCTGATCCATGTATTGACGAAAAAAGGCAAGGGCTATGCCCCCGCCGAGCAGGCACGCGACAAAGGGCATGCCACGGCAAAGTTTGATGTGGTGACTGGGGAACAGAAGAAGGTGCCCTCAAACGCGCCATCTTATACATCTGTATTTGGCAAGGCGCTGGTGGACGAGGCCGCGCGAGACGACAAGATCGTCGCAGTGACTGCTGCAATGCCGGACGGTACCGGTCTGAACCTGTTCGCTGAACGCTATCCGTCGCGTTGCTTTGATGTGGCGATTGCCGAGCAGCACGGCGTGACGTTTTCGGCTGCGCTTGCAGCAGGAGGAATGAAGCCGTTTTGCGCTATGTATTCGACGTTCCTGCAGCGGGGCTATGACCAGGTTGTACATGACGTGGCAATTCAGCGCTTGCCCGTACGTTTTGCAATCGACCGGGCAGGGTTGGTCGGGGCCGACGGCGCCACCCACGCAGGGTCGTTCGACATTGCCTATTTGGCCAATCTTCCAGGTATGGTCGTCATGGCTGCCGCTGATGAGGCCGAGCTGATGCATATGGTGGCAACTGCTGCCGCACATGACGAAGGCCCCATCGCCTTCCGCTATCCGCGCGGTGAAGGCGTCGGAGTTGATTTGCCCGAGCGTGGAGAGATTCTTGAGATCGGCAAGGGCCGCATTCTCCAGAATGGCGCGCGGGTGGCTCTGCTTTCCTTTGGTACACGTCTGGCCGAGGTCCAGAAGGCGGCGGAATCCCTTTCAGCCAAGGGCATAACGCCCACGATTGCCGACGCTCGTTTTGCCAAACCTCTTGATCGCGACCTTATCCTGGATCTGGCGTCCAGCCACGAAGCTTTGATTACCATCGAAGAAGGGGCTGTTGGTGGATTCGGCAGCCATGTCGCGCAATTACTGGCGGAAGAAGGTGTATTTGATCTGGGGCTGAAGTACCGCTCGATGGTTTTACCTGATATCTTCATCGATCAAGCGAATCCTGCGGACATGTATTCTGTGGCCGGCATGAATGCCGAACATATCGAGGCGAAAGTACTGGACGTTCTGGGCGTCGCTTCGATCGGAGAGAAACGCGCTTAGCGCGCCTGTCAGTGGGGTAGCGGGCGTCTGGAACGCCGACCTCTGTTTGATCAGGTTTTTTCTGGTGCCGCTGAAGGGACTCGAACCCCCGACCCCATCATTACGAATGACGTGCTCTACCAGCTGAGCTACAGCGGCACCTTAAGCCATACGGATCTGGTTATGACCGGATGCGAAAGGTCGTTTAAACTGTCACTCTGCCGTCTGCAAGCCCGGTTGTAATCGGTTTAGTGTCGCCTGGCTCGGCGACCGATCTCAACCTGTGAGCCGTCAGCCTGTAACCAACCTGTCGAATTGGAATTTTGGTTTGTGAATTTATTGTAACGTCGCGGATTCAAAATTGACTGAATTTCAATAATTCCATATTTCATGAAATATGACAAAAGAGATAATCGATCAACTTGCTATCCTTGGCCACTCGCAACGTATCACCGTGTTTCGCATGTTGATGCGACGGTTTCCTGACAGGGTTCCCGCGGGCGAGCTGGCGACAGAGCTGGGTGTCAAACCCAGCACCATGTCGAACTACCTGAATGCGCTGCTACGGTCGGGGCTTGTTAAGCAGGAACGATCCGGGACGTCTCTGCTCTATTCGATTGAAATGAAGAACGTGCAGCAAATGCTCGATTTCCTGATTGTGGACTGCTGCCGCGGCCGACCTGATCTTTGTTTACCTTCGACCAAGGGAAGTGAGACTATGACTGACCGGAAGTTCAATGTGCTGTTCATTTGTTTCGGCAACTCTGCCCGCTCTATTTTTGCCGAATCCCTGCTGCGCGAGATCGGCGGAGATCGGTTCAACGCGTATTCAGCCGGGACACAACCAAGTTCGGAGCTAAACCCCTTTGCGGTGCAGGTTTTACGCGACAAAGGGCACGATACCTCGATCCTGCGGTCAAAGAATCTGTCCGAGTTTTCGGCACCGGACGCGCCTGCCATGGATTTTGTCTTCACCGTCTGCAACCAGGCGGCCAACGAGGAATGTCCGGCATGGGAAAGCCAACCGATAAGTGGCCACTGGGGTATGGAAGATCCGGTCAAGGCCGATGGCACCGACGCCGAGAAAAGCCTGGCCTTTCAAAACGCCTATGGCGCACTGAAGCGACGGATTCAGGCCTTTACATCGTTGCCGGTCGAAAGCCTTGACCGGATCGCCTTGCAATCCGCCATTGATGAAATCGGGCGCGCTTCACTCGAGGAAACGAAATGACAACCTACGCACTGAACGGCCTCGGCCGGATGGGAAAACTGGCCCTGAAACCTCTGCTTGAACGAGGCGCAAAGATAGCCTGGATCAACGATGCCGTCGGTGATCCCGAGATGCATGCGCATCTGCTGGAATTCGACACGGTGCACGGGCGCTGGGACGAAGAATTTGCCCATGATGCCGACAGCATTTCGGTTAACGGAACCCGCCTGCCTTTTATTGGCACCAATGACCTGAGCGCGTTGCCGCTGGACGGTGTTGACGTGGTGATCGACTGCACCGGCGTGTTCAAGACCGAGGCGAAGCTGGCACCATATTTTGACGCTGGGGTGAAGAAGGTTGTTGTCTCTGCTCCGGTCAAGGATGGTCCGACAGCCAATATTGTCATGGGTGTAAATGACGGAACCTACGACCCCGCGGCGCATAGGATCGTGACGGCGGCCTCGTGCACGACAAACTGTCTTGCGCCTGTCGTAAAGGTCATTCACGAGAATCTAGGCATCCGCCATGGATCGATGACGACGATTCACGACGTAACGAACACGCAGACAATTGTGGACCGGCCTGCCAAGGATCTTAGGCGCGCACGCTCGGCCCTGAACTCTTTGATCCCGACGACGACCGGCTCGGCCACGGCCATCACTCTGATCTATCCGGAACTCAAAGGTCGTTTGAACGGCCACGCGGTTCGGGTGCCGTTGCTGAACGCCTCGCTGACCGATTGCGTATTCGAGGTTGAACGCGAAACCACGGTTGAAGAGGTCAACGCCTTCTTCAAAGCCGCAGCCGAGGGTGAACTGAAGGGCATTTTGGGATATGAGACGCGCCCGCTGGTGTCCACCGATTATACTAATGACGAACGCTCTTCGATCGTCGATGCACCATCGACCATGGTTGTGAACGGGACGCAGGTGAAAATCTACGCGTGGTACGACAACGAGATGGGTTATGCGCACCGGCTGGTGGATGTCGCGCTGATGGTCGGGGCATCGTTGTGACGCATCGGCCCGAAGGACTGTCGGCCTATATCGCGGTCACGGCTGCCTATTGGGCCTTCATGCTGACCGACGGGGCGCTCAGGATGTTGGTGCTGTTGCACTTTCACACCCTGGGCTTCTCGCCGGTGCAGCTTGCCTATCTGTTTGTGCTCTATGAAATCGCCGGGATTGTCACCAACCTGTCCGCCGGTTGGATCGCCGCACGGTTCGGGCTGACCTCGACCCTCTATGCTGGGCTGGGGTTGCAGATCGTCGCGTTGCTCGTCATGACGCAGCTTGACCCGAACTGGACCGTCGCAGCTTCGGTCACATTTGTCATGATTGTGCAAGGGGCCAGCGGAGTGGCCAAGGATCTGGCCAAGATGTCTTCGAAATCGGCGGTCAAGTTGCTGGCTCCATCCGAAGGAGGCGAGTTGTTTCGATGGGTTGCGATTCTGACAGGTTCCAAAAACGCCGTAAAAGGGCTGGGATTCCTGTTGGGGGCCGCCATGCTTGCAACGCTGGGCTTCATACCGGCAGTGCTTGCCATGGCCGCCGTTCTGGCGGTGATCCTGGTCGCATTGAAGCTGTTCATGCCTGCGGGCCTGCCGAAGGGGCGCAAGGATACCAAGTTCTCTGAGGTTTTTTCAAAATCCGCAAATGTGAACTGGTTGTCTGCAGCACGTGTCTTCTTGTTCGGCGCGCGGGATGTCTGGTTCGTGGTCGGCATCCCGATCTATTTCTATGCTGTTCTTTCAGATGGCACCGAAGAGGGTAATCGGGTCGCGTTCTTCATGATCGGAACATTCATGGCGGTATGGATCATCCTCTATGGAGCCGTGCAAGCCAACGCGCCAAGGATTCTTCGTGCGTCAGATCGAACCGAAGGTGATCTGATCCGCGCTGCACGCAGCTGGGCGGCGATCCTGTTCTGTGTTCCTGCGGCTCTAACACTGGGTGTGTTGATTTCGGATGGTCCCGAGACCTGGCTGACCCTGACACTCATCGCAGGCTTGCTGATCTTCGGTGTGATCTTCGGGGTCAACTCATCGCTGCATTCCTATTTGATTCTTGCCTTCACCCGGTCCGAGCGTGTGACGATGGATGTCGGCTTTTACTACATGGCCAATGCGACAGGGCGGTTGGCCGGCACCGTTTTGTCTGGCCTGACCTATCAGGTCGGGGGGCTGCCCCTGGTGCTGGGCACGGCGGCCGTGATGGTTGGCCTCGCTGCTCTGACTTCCGGCAAACTTACGGATCAAACTTCTGAGGCGCTATTATGAGCATTTTTGAACGGTATCTCACGATCTGGGTTGCGCTTGCGATGATCGGTGGCGTCCTGATCGGACTGGCCGCGCCGGGTCTGGTGCAGCTGGTGGCAAAAGCGGAGATTGCCAGTGTCAACCTGGTCGTGGCGGTGCTGATCTGGGCAATGGTTTACCCGATGATGGTCAACGTCGATTTCGGCGCAGTCGCCGGGGTTGCCCGCCAGCCGCGTGGTCTGATTGTGACCCTGGTGGTGAACTGGCTGATAAAACCTTTCACCATGGCACTGCTGGCCGTTCTGTTTTTTGACTATGTCTTCGCGCCCTGGATCGCGCCCGAAGATGCTGCGCAATACACTGCCGGTCTGATCCTGCTGGGTGCAGCCCCTTGCACCGCCATGGTGTTTGTGTGGTCGCAACTGACCAAAGGCGACGCGACCTACACGCTGGTTCAGGTCTCGGTCAATGATCTGATCATGGTCGTGGCATTTGCGCCGATCGTGGCCTTTTTGCTGGGGGTCACTGACATCGAAGTGCCGTGGCAGACTTTGGTTTTGGCCACAGTCCTTTATGTGGTGCTGCCGCTTATCGCAGGGTTGATCACTCGCCAAAAACTAGGCTCTAAAACGGCTATGGAAGCCTTTTCGGCGCGGGTGAAACCGTGGTCCGTCATGGGATTGATTGCAACTGTAGTTATCCTGTTCGGCCTGCAAGGTCAGACCATTCTGGCGAAACCTGCGGTCATCGTTCTGATCGCCGTTCCCATTCTGATCCAAAGCTACGGTATTTTTGCCATTGCCTATGGCGCCGCTTATGCGCTGAAGGTTCCCCACCGGATCGCAGCGCCATGTGCCATGATCGGGACATCGAACTTCTTCGAACTGGCCGTTGCCGTTGCAATCAGCTTGTTCGGCCTTCATTCCGGCGCTGCACTGGCGACGGTTGTGGGTGTCCTTGTCGAAGTGCCGGTGATGCTGTCGCTTGTGGCATTCGCCAACCGAACCCGCCAGCGTTTTCCGGAACCTGCGACACGATAGGATTGGTCAACGCAGCAGAACGACTGTCATATCTGGCGGCTGGGCGCCGCCAGAGTCCCGTCTCACGATGCTTCAGAAATCCACGCCACGCTGGGCTTTGATACCGGCCTGGAACGGATGTTTTTCCTCGGTCATTTCAGTAACCAGGTCGGCATAGTCACGCAGCGCTTGCGGTGCATCACGTCCGGTCAGGAATACGCTGGTCTTGTCCGAGCGCGCGTTCAAACCCTCGATGACCTGTTCGACCGTCAGGTATTCGTAACGCAAGGCGATGTTGATCTCGTCCAGTACAACCAGATCGTATTCGCCACTGGACATCAGGGCACATGCCTTGTCGAAGGCTGCATTGGCAGCAGCTATGTCACGCTCACGATCCTGCGTGTCCCAGGTAAAACCTTCGCCCATCGTATGCCATGTCACCAGATCGCGCTCTTCGAAGAAACGGCGCTCGCCGGTTTTCCACTTGCCCTTGATGAACTGCACCACACCAACCTTCTGGCCCCAGCCCAAGGCGCGAATGACTACGCCGAACGCGGCCGAGGACTTGCCTTTGCCTTTGCCGGTATTGATCAGGACCAGACCACGGCTTGGATCCACGGCCTCGGACACTTTCTTGCGGTGCTGGGCCTGCACCTTCTGCATCTTTTCCTTGTGATCCTGCGCGTTGCTCATTTGGGAACCTCTTTGACTGTTCGGCCCAACCTAGGGGAAGATTACAAAAGGTAAAGTCACGCTTTGGGGTCAGTAACCGACCGGGCCTTGCCACGCTCCAGCCCCAACTGGTGTTCGCGCCAGATGACAACAACATTGCCTGCGATCACCAGTGCGGCCCCGATCAAGATTGCAAGCGTTGGCAGTTCGTCGAACCAGACATAGCCGATCACAATCGCAAAAAGCATGGTTGCATAGTCATAAGGTGCCAGCATCGAGGCCTGACCAAACCGATAGGAGGAAGTGACCAAAATCTGCGCGGCGCCGCCGATCAGGCCCATCATGACCATGATCAGAGCCTGATTCCACGTTGGCATTGACCACCCCCAGAATGCTGTCAGGGCAGACAAAAGCGTCGCGGTCATCGAGAAATAGAACACGATGGCCGCAGGGTGATCGACCTTGACCAATTGCCGGATATGGATTTGAACGAAAGCACGGGCAAGGGTAGCACCCAGCACACATAAGGCGCCGATAGTGGCGGCGACCTCCATCTCGGTTGTGCCGAGGCGCGGCCAAGTCATTATCAGGACCCCCAGCAAACCCAGCACCACTGCACCGATGCGGATAAGCCGAATGCGTTCACCCAGCATCACGGCGGCCAGAATCAGGGTGAAGATCGGCGTCGCATACCCGATTGCAGTGACTTCGGGCAGCGGCAGCAGGCTGAGGCCGGTAAAGGTAAGGCCCATGGCGCTGGTCCCCAGAACGCCACGCCAGAAATGGCCCATGGGTTTCTTGACCACGAAACCCTTGGACAATTCCCCACGCGCAATGAGCCAGAGAATAATGACAGGTATCGCGAACAAGGACCGAAAGAACACCAATTGGCCCGGTGGGAACTCATCCGACAGTGCTTTGACCAGCGCGGACATCGATGTGAACAGGAACAAGGCGCCAAGTTTCAGCGTTACTGCAAGCAGAGGTCGATGCGATGTTAAGGGTTTTGTCATCGGCGCGAACCTGCGCCTTTGACAGGCAAAGATCAACGGGTGGGTTCAGCAATTCACCCAGGATTGAGGCAAGGAGCAGCCGATCTCCTCGGCGAAGTCTTCTAGAAAGCGGATCATGCGCGCGGTGCGTTGCTCGGCAATCAGTCGGCCGGTTTCGGTTAGCATGTCACCCGGCAGCCGCAGCAGTTTAACCTTCCAATGGTCGAGCGAGAAATGAAGGTCGTCCAAAGGTCGGTTTTTGGCAAAAGGATCTGCCGGGTCATAAAGAGTGCGCCCCAAAGCACCGGAAACGGAAAAGTTGCGGGCGATGCCGATGGCGCCCAAAGCGTCAAGCCGATCCGCATCGCGCAGAATGCGCGCCTCGATCGTTTCAGGGTGGATATCGGCCGAAAAGCTATGGGCTTCGATCGCGTGCCGGATAGCGCGGACCTGAGCCGTATTAAACCCGATTTCCCCAAGAATAGGCTCTGATTCCATCGCGGACCTGCGCGAGGCAAGATGCCGGTTGGGATCGTCCTTGGGCAGATTTACAAGATCGTGCAGATAACTTGCGGCCAGCAGCACGGACATATCGGCTTGATCATTCGCGATGGCTTGGGCGTTGGTCCAAACACGATCCAGATGGGCCAGATCATGGGCGGGATCAGTTTCCATGCGGTGTGCGACCACAGCACGCAGACGTGCGCGCAGATCAGCCGATCCGTCCACGGTTCTCTCCGATCTGGCCGCGATGCAGCAGAAGGTGGTCGAGGATCACGCAGGCCATCATTGCCTCACCCACTGGAACGGCGCGGATACCGACGCAGGGGTCATGGCGACCTTTGGTGATGATCTTGGTTTCTTCGCCGGATTTGGTGATCGTCTTGCGGGTGGTGAGGATCGATGATGTTGGCTTGACAGCAAACCGCACGACAACGTCCTGCCCGGTCGAGATTCCGCCCAGAATGCCTCCGGCGTGGTTCGAGCTGTATTGCGGGCCATTCTGACCCATGAAGATTTCGTCGGCGTTGGCCTCGCCCGTCAGTTCAGCGGCGGCCATGCCTTCGCCAATCTCGACGCCCTTTACAGCGTTGATGGACATCATCGCGGCGGCCAGATCAGTGTCTAACTTGGCATAAACTGGCGCTCCGATCCCGGCGGGGATACCGCGAGCAACGACTTCGACCACGGCCCCGACCGAGTTGCCGGACTTGCGCAGATCATCCAGGTACGCGGCCCAGTCTTCTGCGGCGGATGCATCAGGTGTCCAGAACGGATTCTGTTCAATCTGGGACCAGTCAAAGTTGCCGCGATCTATTTTGTGCGGTCCGATCTGGGTCATGTAGCCAGTGATCTGCACGTTTGGAGCGATTTGTCTGATGGCTTCGCGCGCCAGACCACCCGCCGCAACGCGAGACGCCGTTTCACGGGCCGAGCTACGCCCGCCGCCGCGATAATCCCGGATGCCGTATTTCTGCCAGTAGGTGATATCGGCATGACCCGGGCGGAACTTGTCCATGATATCGCCGTAGTCTTTCGAGCGCTGATCGGTGTTTTCGATCATCAACTGCACAGGCGTGCCGGTGGTTTGCCCTTCGAACACGCCGGACAGGATTTTCACCTGATCTGGTTCGCGCCGCTGGGTGGTGAACTTGTTCTGCCCCGGTTTGCGCTTGTCCAGCCAGTGCTGGATCATGCCCTCGTCGATCGTGACACCCGGCGGGCAGCCATCGACGGTGGCACCCAAAGCGGGTCCATGGCTTTCACCCCAGGTGGTGACACGGAAAAGATGGCCAAAACTGTTCATCGACATGGGGCGTGCTCCTTTGAGCGTCGTGATTAGCGGGCAAGGCCTTTGGCCTCAAGCGGATTTGCGGTTGGGGCGTGTTTACCCCAACCTTACGAGCTTATGCAGCCTCAGCCAGTTGGGCGCGCGTGGCCATGATTTTCAGCGCAGCTTGTGCGGCTTCGCGGCCTTTATCCACAAAATGCGCGCGGTAGATGGCGTTGTGGTGATCAGTTTCCTGGTATTGGTGCGGGGTCAGCGAGACCGACAGTACAGGAACACCGGTATCGAGCCCGGCGCGCATCAACCCATCGACCACCGCTTGCGCGACGAAGTCGTGCCGGTAAATGCCGCCATCCACGACAAATGCGGCGCAGGCAACTGCGGCGTAGCGGCCGGTTTGGGCCAGATCGCGGGCCATCAGCGGCATCTCGAACGCGCCGGGAACGTCGAAAACATCGACCTGATCGGCCGGGATCAGTTCTAGAAATCCATCGAGCGCGCGGTCAACGATGTCGGAATGCCAGTTTGCTTTGACAAAAGCATAGCGGGTGTGTGTCATAGTTATCTCCTTTCAGTTTGGTGGCCTGCTGGCGGTCGCGAAAACCTTCGCTGCCAACCCGGCATGACACGTCACCCAAGGCGATCACGAGCAGGCGCGCCGTATCACCGGCGCACTGCACGTTCTCTTCCATCCGGACTTTAACCGTCGGCTCTGGCCTCTCACCAGATCTGCTGACACTCTTTCGTGGTTCCACATTTTGTCCGAAAACCGGTTCCCACTTTTCGGATCGTGGACACGGCAGAGCCGCTCGCGGGCTTGCGGGTCATGGCCCGCATACCGCCGGTGGGGAATTCCGCCCCGCCCTGAGAACAAGGCGGACCTTGCCAAGAACCGACCCCATCTGCAAGAGATTTGGCAGGAGGTCGTTCATGCACCCAAATCCAGCCTACCGCGCCGAAGACAAAGCGCGTCATATCGAATTCGCCCGCGACCGGGCATTCGGCGTTCTGGCGATTTCTGGCGACGGCGCGCCATTGATCAGCCACGTGCCGTTTCTGCTGTCGGAAGACGGTGCGGTGGCCGATCTTCATTTGGTACGATCAAACCCGATCGTTCGTGTGCTGCGGGGGCCGAAAGAGGTCAGGATCGCGGTGCAGGGGCCTGATGGGTATATCTCGCCCGACTGGTACGGTGTCGCAGATCAGGTTCCGACATGGAACTATGTTGCCGTGCACCTGACCGGAACGCTTGAGCTGCGCTCGCAGGACGAGCTGCGCGAATTGCTGGACCGACAATCTGCATTCTATGAAAATCGACTTCTGCCCAAAGCGCCATGGGTCACTGGGAAAATGTCTGATGACGCGTTGGCCAGAATGATGCGAATGATCGTACCATGCCGGATGCAGGTAGAGGATATCCAGGGCACCTGGAAACTGGGCCAGAACAAGCCGGACGATGTAAGGATCGCTGCCGCCGATCAAGTGGCCAGCGGGTTTGGCAATGAAACCGGTCAGCTGGCCGCCTTGATGCACAAGGCGTAGCCAGCACCGGGAAACAGGATTACTCGGAACTGAATGTTGCCAGATAAGCGGCGATATCTTCCGCACCCTTCTTCAGTTTGACGCTCATGTTAGGGCGGGCGGTTTCGTCATCCAGATACTCTTTGATGAAACCGATGGGGTCTTTGGAATAGGCGGCGATGTTATCTTCGGTCCAGATCAGACCTTCTTCGCCAGCACGGATCATATCGTCAGTGAACATGCCGATGGGCAGGCGTTCGCTGCCATAACGATAGTCATTTTCTGATCCGGCGACGCGTCCGACGACGCCGTAGAGATTCGGGCCGGTGATTCCGCCTTTGACCAGGACTTCACCGTCCTTGATGATCGCATGACACGAGTAGCAACGGTTATACATTGCTTCACCTTTCACCGGATCGCCTGCGGCAAAGGTTTGCGTGGCCAAAGCCAATGTGAACATCGCAGCGGCCGGGGTGACTTTTGACATAGGGGGTCTCCTTGCTGGAGTTCGCGCGTTTTTTGCGCTGTCCGGCATTCGCGCAAAAAGTGCAACGGTGTATTTGCGCTCAATTTGCAATTTAAATCATCTATTTGGCGAATATGATTTCCCTGAAAACAATCTGCGTTTGGCGTTGCTGATTGTCGAGAATGCACGCGCGAATAAGACGCTGCCCAGGTGGTCTGAAACCGACTAGATGGGGCCCGCAAAGCAGAGTTCTGAGCTCGAATCAACAACCGCTGATTCGAAGCCGGAGGCAAAGTTGTGGGCAAGATTCACCAAAAAAAGCCCTTCGGCAGGTGCATGAAGCGACACATGCGGCGTATTGCGCGTTTATGAACGCTGGACGAACACTATTCTCCCCGATAGTAAGCGCGGTTAAGACGCCGCATTCATGCGGTGCGCGAGCTATTTGCCCGTCCGCGGGCGCCAGACAATCGGAGATAACCTCGTGTCCCACGCAGAAGACCACGAAGGCACCCGCAGAGATTTTCTGTATTACGTCGCAGGCGGCGCAGGTGTCGTTGCAACGGGTGCAGCTGTATGGCCCCTGATCAACCAAATGAACCCATCGGCAGACGTTCAGGCGCTGTCCTCGATCCGTGTGGATGTGAGCGGCGTCGAACCGGGCACACAGCTGACGGTAAAATGGCTGGGCAAACCCGTTTTCGTCCGTCACCGCACCGGTGCCGAGATTCAGGAAGCCCAGGATCAGGACGCCGAAGGCGTTGATGCGCTGCCAGATCCGCTGGCGCGTAACTTCAACCTAAGCGCTGATGCGCCCGCGACTGACGCAAACCGCGTCATGCCGTCTCCGGAAGGCGAAGCGCCGGGTGCTTGGATCGTTCAGATGGGCGTATGTACGCACCTTGGCTGTGTACCTCTGGGAGACGCCGGTGACTTTGGCGGCTGGTTCTGCCCCTGCCACGGCTCGCACTACGACCTCGCCGGTCGTATCCGTAAAGGCCCCGCGCCTGAGAACCTGCCTGTCCCGCCCGCAGAATGGGTGGACAACAGCACAATCAAACTCGGCTAAGGGAGACCCAAACTTATGTCCGGAATTCCCCACGATCATTACGAGCCGAAGACAAACGGCGAGAAATGGCTGAAC
The DNA here is from genome assembly GCF_059609825.1 of Ruegeria sp. YTSB088. Lineage (NCBI taxonomy): Bacteria > Pseudomonadati > Pseudomonadota > Alphaproteobacteria > Rhodobacterales > Roseobacteraceae > Ruegeria > Ruegeria sp. YTSB088. The sequence continues at coordinate 150,705 of NZ_JBXWMM010000009.1, forward strand.
AGCCGTCTGCCGATTGTCGGCCTTCTGTATGACACACTCATGATTCCAACCCCCAAGAACCTGAACTGGTGGTGGATCTGGGGCATCGTTCTGGCGTTCTGCCTGGCGCTGCAAATCGTCACCGGCATCGTATTGGTGATGCACTATACCCCGCATGTTGATCTGGCCTTCGCCAGCATCGAACACATCATGCGTAACGTGAATGGTGGTCACTTTATCCGCTATGTGCACATGAACGGCGCGTCGCTCTTCTTTGTTGCGGTTTACATCCACATATTCCGCGGCCTGTTCTACGGCTCGTATAAAGCCCCGCGCGAAATCACATGGATCATCGGTATGCTGATCTATCTGATGATGATGGGCACCGCCTTCATGGGCTACGTTCTGCCCTGGGGCCAGATGTCCTTCTGGGGTGCGACCGTGATCACCGGCCTGTTTGGTGCGATCCCGTTTGTTGGTGACGCGCTGCAAACCTGGCTGCTGGGCGGACCCGCCGTGGATAACGCGACGCTGAACCGCTTCTTCTCGTTGCACTACCTGCTGCCGTTCATCATCGCGGCACTGGTTGTCGTGCATATCTGGGCCTTCCACACCACTGGCAACAACAACCCGACAGGTGTTGAAGTGCGTCGTGGTTCCAAGGACGAGGCGAAGAAAGACACGCTGCCGTTCTGGCCGTATTTCGTGATCAAGGACCTGTTCGCACTGGCCGTGATCCTGGTCGTGTTCTGGGCCATTGTCGGCTTCATGCCGAACTATCTGGGCCACCCGGACAACTATATTGAGGCCAACCCGCTGGTCACACCTGCACACATCGTTCCTGAATGGTACTTCTTGCCGTTCTACGCGATCCTGCGCGCCTTCACCGGTGAGGTCTGGGTCGTTCAGTTTGCCAGCTTCATCACCGGCGGCATCATCGACGCCAAGTTCTTTGGTGTGCTGGCGATGTTCGGTGCGATCCTGGCCATGGCACTGGCGCCCTGGCTGGACACGTCGAGCGTGCGTTCGGGCAAGTACCGTCCGATGTTCAAATGGTGGTTCTACCTGCTGATCATCGACTTCTTCGCCCTGATGTGGCTGGGTGCGATGCCCGCGGAAGAGCCCTATGCGACTTTCTCGCTGATCGCATCCGCCTACTGGTTCGCCTATTTCTTCGTGATCCTGCCGATCCTTGGTGTGATCGAGAAGCCTCTGGCACAGCCCGAGACGATCGAAGAAGACTTCAACGCGCATTATGGCAAGGCTGACGCCGAAGCCACGCCGGCCGAGTAAGAAGAGGGACCGGAAACATGTTCAAGAAACTTGCAATCGGCGCCGCGTTTGCCTTGGCCCTGACCCCTGCTGCATCCATTGCAGCAGGTGGGGGTGAGCAGCATATCGAAGACTTCGACTTCTCGTTCGAAGGCCCGTTCGGCACATGGGATCAGCATCAGCTGCAGCGCGGCCTGCAGATCTATACCGAGGTTTGCGCAGCCTGCCATGGCCTGCAATATGTACCTCTGCGCGATCTGACAGCGCTGGGCTATTCGGAAGAAGAAGTTATCGCTTATGCGGCGGACAACTTCGAAGTGTTCGACCCTGAGCTGGACGACTTCCGCCCGGCGATCCCGACCGACCATTTCCCGGCCAATACCGGTGTCGGCGCGCCGGACCTGAGCCTGATGGCCAAGGCCCGCGCGGGCTTCCACGGGCCTTACGGTCTGGGTATCAACCAATTGGTCAAGGGCATGGGCGGTGCCGAATACATCGCCTCTCTGCTGGACGGCTACACCGGCGAAGAAAAAGAAGAAGCAGGTACCATCCTGTACGAAAACAAAGCCTTCCCTGGTGGCTGGATTTCGATGGCACCGCCGCTGTCGGACGAACAGGTCGAGTTTGCTGACGGACATTCTAACTCTGTCGAACACATGTCGGAAGACGTTTCAGCCTTCCTGATGTGGGCGGCAGAGCCGAAGATGATGGAGCGTAAGAACGCTGGCTTTGTTGGCGTGATTTTCCTGACCGTTCTGTCGGTGCTGCTCTATCTGGTCAACAAGCGCCTCTGGGCTCCACATAAGGGCAAGCTTCGTAAAGAAGATTGACCTTTCTCAAGATGAAGAAATTGAAACCCCCGCGCCATCAGGCTGCGGGGGTTTTTGTTTCTAGAACGAGTAAAAAGGTCCGAACCCCTTCTTGGCCTTTGAGCGGTTCTTCCTCGAGGTATTTTTTCCGGATGACGGGGGATCAGGCCGTGAGTTGGGACATGGTCTGCCCCGTGATCGCAGCGCGCACAATCTGCCCTTCGGGTTGCGCGGTTGCGAATGTCACCTCGGTGAATTGCTCGGTCCGGCCCATATGAGGATTCTCCATCAGGATGTGATGGGTCTTGCCGATTTGCTTCGACAGGTGTGTTGCGACCTGAGCGTCCCCCGCCGCACGCAAGCGGGCAGCGCGATCCTTGATGACTGTTCCATTCACCTGCTGCGGTATGCGCGCTGCCGGGGTGCCTTCTCGCTTGGAATAGGGGAAGACATGCAGCCAGGTCAGATCGCAATCGGTGATCAGTTTCAGCGAGTTTTGGAAATGCGCTTCCGTCTCGGTCGGGAAGCCTGCAATGATATCCGCACCGAAGGTCATATCGGAGCGCAGTTTCCGTGCGTCCTCGGTAAAGCGGATTGCATCGTCGCGCAGGTGGCGGCGTTTCATGCGCTTCAGAATCAGATCGTCGCCATGCTGAAGCGACAAGTGCAGGTGCGGCATCAGACGTGGCTCGGTCGCGATCGCCTGCATCAGATTTTCATCGACCTCGATCGAGTCGATTGAACTGATCCGCAGGCGTGGCAAATCTGGCACCAGCTTGAGAATCCGCATCACCAGATCGCCCAGTTTGGGCTGCGCGGGCAGGTCGGCGCCCCAGGAAGTCAGGTCGACCCCGGTCAGCACGACTTCGTTATAGCCGCGATCCACCAGCCGCTTGATCTGGTCCACCACCACGCCTGCGGGGACGCTGCGCGAGTTGCCGCGGCCGTAGGGAATGATGCAGAAGGTGCAGCGATGGTCGCAGCCGTTCTGGACCTGCACGTAGGCGCGCGAACGTGTACCGAACCCGTCGATCAGGTGTCCGGCCGTTTCCGTGACCGACATGATGTCATCGACCTGCACCGCCTCGGTCTCACCAATAAAATCGGCCGCCATGCCTTTCCAGGTCTCAGGCTGCATCTTTTCAGCGTTACCGATGACCGCATCGACCTCGTCCATCCGTGCAAAGGTTTCGGGCTCGGTCTGAGCGGCGCAACCAGTGACGATCAGGCGAGCATTCGGATTCTCGCGCCGTAGCTTGCGGATTTCCTGCCGGGCCTTGCGCACCGCCTCAGCCGTCACTGCGCATGTGTTCACCACCACAGCGTCTGTCAGACCTGCCTGTTGCGACAGCTCTTTCATTGCCTCGGTTTCATAGGCGTTCAGGCGGCAGCCCAATGTGGTGAACTTGGGCGGGTTCATCCCAGTGACCTCAGAAATTCAGGCGTCAGAGTGCCAGAAAAGACGTGGCACGTTGGGCCGGTCATCCAGACACCGTCGTCGCGCCAGTCAATCCAAAGCGTGCCGCCATCCAGATCAATCTGCACCTTGCGCCCGGTTAGCCCGCGACGCGCGGCAGCAACGGCAGTTGCACAGGAAGACGACCCGGAGGCCAGAGTGATGCCAACTCCGCGTTCCCATACACGCATACGGATGTGATCCGGGCTGATGACTTGTGCCACCTGCACATTCGTCCGTTCCGGGTAAAGCGGGTGGTATTCATAACGTGCACCGAACTCCGCCAATGGGATCGCTTCGGCGTTCTCAACGAAGAAAGTGCAATGCGGGTTGCCCATTCCTGTTGCCGTTGGGGCGCCTTCGATTGGCAATTCCAGCGTGTCCATCTCTTCTGCCAGCGGAACTTCGCGCCAGTCCAACTGCGGGTGACCCATGTTGACCGAGGTGCGCCCATCGCCAGCATCCCGCGCATGAAGTGTTCCGCGTTCGGTGGTGAGCGTCAGCGCAGAGCGACCCGTCTCATTCATAAGCAATCGCGCAATACAGCGGGTGGCGTTGCCACAGGCAGCAGAGGTTGATCCATCGGCGTTGTAGAACACCAGATGCGCGTCAGCTTCACCATTTTCAATAACGGCCAACTGATCGAAACCCACACCAATTTGCCGATGCCCGATTCCTTTGGCCAGCGCCGGCGTGATCGGGGCATCGTGCGCGCGTGCGTCAACGATGACAAAGTCATTGCCCAGCCCGTGCATCTTGATGAAGGGCAATCCTGTATCGAGTCTCTGTTGCATGGCGGGCATATATCGTTGGTCGGAACATGAATCCACCCTGTCGCGAAGATTCCTTAAAAAAGGGGTTGACCCTCCTGCGCCTCCTGCCTAATTAGGCCGCCTATCGGGTCGCCGGAAACACTTGATGTAACGGCGAAACGAGGCGCAAAATAAGGGCTTGAACCTAGTTGGGGAATTGCCGTAAAGAGCGCCACGGATCATCAAGATCCGGCAAAAGAGTGGGCCGTTAGCTCAGTTGGTAGAGCAACTGACTTTTAATCAGTGGGTCGCAGGTTCGAATCCTGCACGGCTCACCACTTTTTTCAGATAGAAACCAATTTGTTAGCTATCCTTGCGCCAACATGGCGGCTAGTTTAGCTGGTTACCTGGATACTTTTGGGGGACAAAACCCTAAGGCAAATGCGTCAATGAGTATGCTGTTTGCTTCGACCAGTACACTTGCGGCAATGAGGGCTTCACGTGTAAATCCAATTTGTCTGATCTAGCTACCGAGTACGATGACTTGGTCTACGACTACAATAACCTAATGAGCTCGTATAACGCGCTTCGCTATGAAGCTGAGGAACAAGTTTAAAACTACCAGCGACTATTCTCAGAATACGAAAGTGTGGTTTCAGAGAGAGACAATATCGTGTCGTGCGTTGACTCCGCCTCTTCGATTTCGGAAGCTCGATACTGCTTTTAGTTGAGGTTTTTTTATTGAAGCCTCAACTTCGAACGGGAATTAGCGACGCTGTTCGTTCCAGCGGTATTCGACGATTTCGGTATCCAAGAACATGCGGAAATTGTCATCGGATACCATTGTCAATCTGATTGCATTTGAAGCGTTGGACCATACTGCAATGCCCTCTAAGTTGCCGTGGGTGCGTATCTTGTTCTGTAGAAGAATGTCGGTTTCGACAATTCTGTCTTCCACGAATGCGAAGCGCCTCTCCCTATTTGAAAAACCAATCCCCCAAACAAATCGTCGTTCCAGCAAATACAAATGACCATCAGGTCCAGTGTCAGCTCCCACCGGCACGTAAGAACCACTTTTCCGAATCTCGCTTGATACAGACCATTCACCTTTCTCTAGGCGAAATACAGGAAAGGAATTTTCCGGCCATGTCTCTGGTATCGCAATGACCCGGCCCTGTGGGTCAAGTGACAGCGCTTCTAGTCCCTGATTGTAACGCAACGACTTGAACGCTTGGGTTTCGGTCTCGTAGTCGATATGGTTTGCCGTGTATTCGCCGGGGTTGAAGTACTCAACGTCGTGGTAGTTTTAAGTGCTGACCCAAAGCCTACCATTCTTCTGCAACGCGAGCGCTTCCAGGTCACTGTTTACTTCATCATGGTAATTCATCGAGCCCGGAGTTCTGGGGCGAACAATCTCCATGTGTTGAATGCCGACAATTGAGTCACCTTGCCTTCGTACTTTGGCAAAAACCAGCATCGGCCTATCTGACACGGCAATCAGCTTTGTTCCGTCTTCACTTATTTCCAAACCAGATTGGCCACCAAATCTTTCTTCTCCCGGCCATCTCCAACTTAGCTCACTCAACAACTCCAATTGCGAAGCAGCACCGTCATTTAAGTGAGCAATATATGCTCTCAGGGAAGTAAGGCTGACCAAAACAAAGCAAATCACAAGAAGAAGCGAAGTACGTTTCAAAGGAATTTTCCGAACAAGTCACATTTCTCGCATGACAATGACGAAACGAACAATAACGTCGCAACAGAATCCTGCAATCGTTCGCGCCAGAAGTGGTAACCACTGATTGAGCATACTCAGCCCAAGTCTGAACCTACTATCACGATACCAGAGGATGCGCTCAAATTTGAATAATCCCCAAGAAAAAAACTACACCGAGCGGAATCGGTGCAGGGCCAAGCCCGACAAGGGTCAAGTTGCATTGGTGGTCTTCCCTTGAACGGCAGATAGCCGACTTACATTCACGGCGCTATACAGCTGGACCACAGGACCACTGGGCAGCAATGCGTGATTGGTTAGTTCACAATGACGTCCCTGCTCCAAGAAACCTTCCTGGATGGCCGGAACATTTATAGAGGCTGGCTGAGGGGGTCGAGGCCAGCCTCTATCTTCGTCACGAGGGGGTAAGTGGTTATTCTGATCCCAAACTACTCAGTATGAGCGAAGCCCGAAATTGGGGGATTCCCGTAACGGCGCTGTTTCGGTCAAAAAGGTTCGTTTCCGGAGGATAAACAGTCAGTTGCCGAACGAGCTATGGACACAACTTTGCCACAATGCGATCCTCTTGACGTGGGTGGCATGCTTTTATTTTAGCACTTTCTGGTTTTTCTGACTGGATTTGAGGGGGTTACCTAGCACGGTGTGCCACCCCACGAGTTTTTCGTAAAACAGACCGAAGCAAGAACCGCGCTTTTCAAATGTCATTGCGCTTTCGTAATCTTCATCGAACGGTCGCAATCAGAACACTTCGCTCCCATATCACTTATATGCGGCGCGTCATGACGGGGTTTAGCGATTTCAATGAGGGGGTACGAGTTCGGCGCGTCGCAACCCCGACATGTTTTTCTGGCAAAAAACACCGGCTGTCTTGATATCAGAGTGACTGAATAAGAACGCGGGTACAGAGCACCAATGAATATCGATGAACCTAAACTAGTAATGTCAGACAAGTGCAAGTCCGTGCTTGTTGATGGGTATCGGTTTGAAATCGAAATCTACCGCCTGGACAACCAGAACAAGTGGACGTTGGAAGCGGTGGACTGCAAAGATGCCAGCTATGTCTGGGACGACAAGTTTGTTTCGGATCAGGAAGCCTTGGGTACTGCAATTGAGATTCTGAACAATGAAGGCGCTTTGGGCTTCATGGGTAAGGACACGAAGCCTTAGGGCAATTCCTTTCGGAGGATCTCTACATGTCGACTATCATGCGTTCGAGTTGGCGTGAAATACGCACCTGTTCAGTAACGGCCTTCCTCATCTCCTGAGCTTCTCTGGTGCGCATTCCGTGCTTGTAGGCGGGGTTGACTGACCCAGAACCATGCCTGCCGCCTGCGACATGCATACGGCAAACCGACCAACCCCTTACAGCAGGATTTTTGCATTGAACGCCACTACGTTTGGACGTCGCCGTGCATCGGGGTGCTGCATGTGCTCTTTGCATGGGGTTGGCGAATCCAAATTGAGCGGCTGCGACGACGGGGAGTTTAGTAGGAAGCGATCTTTCAGGAAATGATATCGGAGAAACGATACTCGTGTCGGAAAATTACAAAGCGTGAATGTCCAATGGATCGGAGAAGCCCTTGATCTGGGTCCCGCCAAATGTCTCCTGAATATCAACTCCGTCGAGCAGATCCAGGGTCTCTTGATCAACCAAAATCCGGCTTCCGGTGTTCTGGGTTTCCGCTTCCAATCGGGCTGCGAGATTTACTGCGGATCCGATACAGGTATAGGTCGCCCGATTGTCAGTGCCGGCATAGCCCGCGACGACTTCGCCTGTGGCGATACCGATCCCAATCCTGAGACTCCGTTCTCCATCCGCGAGCCGGTCATGATTCAGCATCTCTATCATGCTATGCATTTCATGCCCCGCAGCTACAGCACTTTGCGCAGTATTGTTCAGAGATTGTGGAACACCGAAGAGAGCCATCAACCCGTCACCCAGCATCAGGCTGACAATGCCGCCATTGCTGGTCACCGCCTCGAACATCAACGTGTAGAAGGTGTTGAGTAGATCAATTGTTGCCTCGGGCGCTAAGTTTTCTGAAAGGGCTGTGAAACCGCGAATGTCGCAAAAAAGAACCGATGCGTTTGCACGTTTGCCACCGATGGCAAACCCAGACTCTTGCAGGTCTTGCGCAACCTCGGTGGTTGCGAAGCGTTCGAGAAGGCGTCTTTGTTCGTCCCGCAGTCGCTTTTTTTCAAGGCAGCTGGAGACGCGGGCGCTGAGAAGCGTCTTGTTCACCGGCTTGGGCAAGTAGTCTTCTGCGCCTAACTCGATGCAGCGCACAATATTGTCGAGCCCTTCGACCGAAGAAGTCACAATCACCGGCAATTCGCGCAGGTCGGGGTCCGCATTGATTGCCTCCAGAACCTGAAATCCGTCCATTTCCGGCATTTCGATATCGAGTAGAAGCAGGTCATAAGACTGACTCGACAACATCTCCATCGCAACGAGGCCGTTCTCCGCGACAGAGGCTTTGTGCCCCAACAGTTCAACGTTGCGAGACAGGAGTAGTCGATTGACTTTGTTGTCATCAACGATGAGGAGATGGCCGGGTGCATCAGTCATTGTTCAGGGTCCGCAGGGCCACAGCAGCTTTGGCGAAAGCGGCCTCCAGGGCTTTCGCATCTGTAAGGTCGCCAGTCGCGGGTATGTCCCCGAGCTCGATTTTTCTTGCCAACTCGGCCAGTGCAGTCGCACCAAAGGTGTTTGCATTCGATTTAATGGAATGAGCCGCGCGGCGATACCCATCAGCATCGGACACGTCGGCAGCCGCTTTCAATTCGGCAATCATGCCGGGGGCTTCGTCGAGAAAGGTGTTTACAAGCTCGGCGGCGAATTCGTCGCCAGTCGCGTCCTTGAGTTCAGCGAAGATATCAAGATCAATTGGGCCGTTTGTCATGGATTACTTGCTTTTCCTGGGAACATTCAAAAGGGCTTCGATAAGAATAGGCAGGCGTATCGGTTTGGCGATGTAGTCGTCCATCCCGGCATCCAAACACATCTCGCGGTCGCCTTGCATGGCGTTGGCAGTCATGGCGACTATACGCGGTCGGTCTTCTTCGGGGAAATCTTTGTTTATGCGGCGTGAAGCTTCGAGCCCATCCATTTCGGGCATCTGCACGTCCATCAATACGATATCGTATGTTTGCCGGTTCACACTTTCGACCGCCTCAGCGCCGTTGCTGGCCAAATCAGCGCGATAGCCCATCTGTTCCAGCAGGCGAAGCGCAAGTTTCTGGTTCACCAAATTATCCTCAGCTAGCAGAATACGCAGAGGGTGGCGTTTTGCCATCTCTGGATCGGTCTGGGGTTTGTCTGCGGGCTTGGTCGGTTTCACGGGGATATCTTCGGTCGAAAACAGCGTGACCAGCGTGTCGAAGAGATGCGACTGACGCAGCGGCTTGGTGAGGTTGGCAGCAAAGAGGCCGCCTTCGAGGTCAATTTCACGTGGACCAAGAGAACTAAAGAGGATCAGCGGCAAGTCCGGATGCTTGGCCCGAATTTTCTGGGCAAGTTCCTCGCCATCCATTTCTGGCATGTGCATGTCGAGAATGGCCAGATCGAACTTTCCAGCCTTCTCGAGAGTCGCTAGCGCCTCGGGTGGGGTTTCACAGGTGGTGGTTTGAGTGCCCCATTTCTCGGTCTGAAGGGACAGGATTTTTCGGTTGGTGGCATTGTCATCCACCATAAGAATACGTTTGCCGTCCAGTTCGGACTGAACACCTACCAGATCGCGCGAGGATGATTTGACCGGTTTGGAGGGTTTGGCCCGGATCGTAAACGTAAAGGTCGAACCATGCCCTTCGCCGTCACTTCGTGCCCACATGGTGCCGCCCATGAGTTCCGCAAGACGCTTGGAAATTGCCAGACCAAGACCGGTGCCGCCATATTTGCGGGTAGTTGAGCTGTCTGCCTGACTGAAGGACTGGAACAGACGGCTCATCCCCTTGTCGGACAGGCCGATGCCGGTGTCACGGACTTTGAAAGTCAGCTCAAGCGATCCGCGCTTTTTGGCAGTTTGTTTAACTGAGAGAACCACTTCACCGCTTTCTGTGAACTTCACCGCGTTGGAAAGCAGGTTCAGCAGGATCTGCCGCAGCCGGGTCAGGTCAGCACTGATTGCAAGGGGCAGAGCGTCGTCAAGCTCATAAGCCAGATCAAGCTGCTTCTCGGCGGCTTTGCCGCTGATCAGATCTAGCGCGCTTTCGATACATTCACGCAGGTCAAACGGATGGTTCTCGATGTCCATCTGCCCGGCTTCGATTTTTGAAAAATCAAGAATTTCGTTGATTATGCCCAGTAGTGCGTCGCCACTGTCGCGGATCGTGTTGGCATAATCGCTTTGCTCGGCATCTAACTTGGTATCAATCAGGAGCCCACTCATCCCGATAACGGCATTCATCGGTGTGCGGATTTCGTGGGACATGGTGGCGAGGAAGGCACTTTTGGCCTCGTTGGCAGACTCGGCCGCTTCACGTGCCTCTTGAGCCTCCTGGAATAGGCGCACGTTCTCGATGGCAATAACAGACTGATCTGCAAAAGACTCAGCCATTGCAATATCGTCGTCCGAGAACGGTGTTTTTGATTTCCTGATGAAATAGAGCCCGCCCAAACACTTGTCTCCGCGCATTAACGGTGTGCCAAGGAAAGCTTCAAATCCGTTTTCTTCGTGAAGCTTCTTTGCCAAGCGCGGCAAGCCCTGCGACGTCAAATCGTGGACATGCATAGTTTTCCCGGACAGTAACACGGACGACAGAAAATTATCTTTCGGGTCCAACGGGTGTCGGGTTCGTCCGAAATCACGTAAAAGGCCTTTTGGCGTCGCCAAAGCCACTTGCCACCAGAAACTGTCCTCTGACAAAGCGGCGCCTGCCATGTCACATGAAACAAGCCGTGTCGCGGAATTCACAATCGCCTCAAAAACAGGTGTGGTATCTGAAGGCGATTGGCTGATCACCCGCAGTACATCAGCACTGGCAGTCTGTCGCGCTAAGGAAGCCTGAGTTTCATTGAACAGACGTACGTTTTCCAGCGCGATGATAGCCTGATCCGCGAAAGATTCGGCAATGGCTACTTCGTCATCACTGAAAGCCTTCGACGTTTTCCGAATAAAGGCGAGAGTGCCGAAACAGTCTTTCCCTCGCATCAAGGGTACCATCAAGAACGACTTGAATCCTTGCCGCTCGACGATTTCCGTGTCCCGCGGAGATAGTTCATCAAAGCGCGAGTCATCCAATTGCAGCGTCTTGCCTCTCTGGATGACGCGGGATGGCAGGTTGTCGTCGGGATCAATTGGCAGGCGCTCAGTCCAAGTGATTTCCTCTAAACCATCCGGAGTTGCGGCCGCCACTTGCCAGTATTCAGTTTTGTTAGCCTGCATGGCAATCGACAAGTCGCAATCGATAAGAGCCGTAGCCAGTCCGACAATCTTCTCAAAAACCGGTTTGGTATCTGTCGGGGATTCCGAGATCACTCTGAGGACATCCGCACTTGCCGTTTGGCGAGAGAGTGCGACTTGCGTATCGTTGAACAATTGAGAGTTTTGAATCGCTATGATCGCCTGCGAGGCAAAGGTCTCCATTTGCTTGACTTGCTTGTCCTCAAAGGCGGCTTTATTTCGGCTGCCCATACTGATGACACCTATCGTGTCACCGTCGCGTATCAAAGGTACAGAGAGAACCGACCTGTATCCATGCAAGTTGGTCCTAAGGACTGGATCATAATTAGGGTCCGCTTGAGTATCCTCAACGTAATCGGCGCGCCCATATAAAAGCGCCCGGGCGGTCGCCGACGTTTCCCCCGGTTCAAATGGATGCGACTCGAGAAATTTGGCAAAACTCTCTGTGAGATTGTGCCCGGCAAAGAAATGAAATTTTCCGTCCTCGGGTTTCTTAAGCGCCACAAAAGCATCTTGCAGGCGGCAGATGCGCGACGAAACCGCCACCAACGCTTCCAAAACCGGCTCTAAAGCGTCAGGGGAACGGGAAATCACCTCAAGCACTTCGGATGTGGCTTTCTGATACCCCAATGCCTCTTCAACTTCTGCGGTGCGGGCCTGCACTTCTTTGAACAGTCGCGTATTGTTGATGGCGATCACGGCCTGGGATGCAAAGGTTTCCAGCAAGCTGACTTGTTTGTCGCTAAAAGCTGCCGCTTGCCGATGCGCCATAACAATAACGCCAACGGTTATGCCATTGCTGACCAAGGGGACACCAAGGGTGGTTAGGTAGTCCCCGATCTCAGCCGCTTTTTTCCATGTGTAAGACGGATCCCCGCGGGTGTCTTTAATATAGACTGTCTTGCCATGCAGGGCCGTGCGCCCGATGCAAGAACCTTCCTCTGGCGCGATAGGGTTATCGGACAGGAATTTGAGAAAAGCACCACTGACATTGTGGGACATGGCCACACGGTAAAGGCCATCGTCAGCATCCTTCATTGCAAAGAACGCGTATTCCGGTGAACAGATACGCGACGAAACCTCCAGGATGGCGTCCAAAACCGGTGGAAGATCGTTCGGTGAGCGGGATATGACGCCGAGCACTTCGGACGTGGCTGTCTGGTACTTCAGCGCCTCTTCGACTTCTGCGGTGCGAGCCTGAGTTTCTTGCATCAAACGGACATTTTCGATGGCGATACTCGCTTGGGCAGCGAAACTTTGGACCAACTCGATTGTTTCAGGTGCTGGCTCTTCTGTGCCTGGCCAGCCAAGGTTGATGCAGCCCCACACTTTGCCGCCTGCCTTGATTGGCACGCCCAGCATACGACGCCATCCAACAGCTGCGGCGAACTCCGGGGCGTAGTACGTCGATTTCTGTGCATCTTCGATTTGAACCGGGGCACCTGCTTCGACAACAAAAGCCGACATGTGCCCTTCTGTATCAGAGACCGGGTAATCCGACATCAGCTCCGAAAACAACTCCAACGGAAATCCGTGTTGCGCACAGTAATAGAATTTGTCGTTTTTATATTGATCCAACACGCAGAACCGCGCGCGGCTGAGTTCGGCTGATTTTTTGACGATAAGGTCAAACACCGGCTGCAAATTGGAAGTCGCTTCGTTGATAATATGCAGAACTTCTGCACTTGCTTGTTCGCGCACCAGTGCTTCTTCAACTTCGGCGGTACGGGCCTGAACTTCTTCAAACAACCGGGTGTTGTTGATCGCAATTACAGCTTGGGCCGCGAACGTTTCCAAGAGGGCGATTTGTTTTGAATCGAATGGTGCGACTTTGTCGTGGCAGAGCACGATCACACCGACCACGACCTTATCCTTGACCAATGGGACACCCAGAAGCGAGCGATACTTGCCAATACGTGCGGCTTCCTTCCAGGCGTATTCGTTAGCTTCAGTGTCCTCGTAGTAGACTGTTTCGCCGCGTGCAGCTGTTTGGCCAATACCGCTCCCATGACCTGCCGGCACTGGGTGTGCCTTCATGAACTTCATGAAATCACTGTCAAAGTCGAGCATGATGTTAGTATGGTAAAGGTTGTCTTGGGGATTCAGAATCGAGATTGCCGCATATTTTGGCTCGCAAATCCGGCTGGCGACTTTCAGTATCTCCTTCAGCACCGGCTCCAGCTCATTCGGAGATCGCGAAATCACCGACAATACGTCTGAAGTGGCAGTTTGATACTCCAGTGCCTGCGTGACTTCTTCTGTCCGCTCCTCCAACTCGTGGAAAAGGTTTGCGTTGGTAATCGCGATAACGGCCTGATCCGCAAAAGTTTCCAGCAGTTTGATCTGTTTGGCGGAAAAACCCAAGACCACTGGCGCCCCAAGAGAGATAACGCCTACGACTTCGCCGTTTTTGACAAGCGGAAGTCCAAGCAATGATTTGTAATCACCTACGCCGCTTTCTTCCAACCAGGTGTAGGTGTCATCCGCTTCGACATCTTCGACATAGCTTGTGCGTTTCGACAAGATCGCACGCCCACTTACACCGTTCTCCGTTGGCGAAATCGGGTGAGCTTTGACGTATTCTGTAAAGGCCGTGTCCTGTGTGAGCGTCGAGTGCACATGAAAAAGCCCATCGTCCGGGTTCAGCATCGCGACATAGGCATCCTGCAATTCGCAGATGCGCGACGCTTCTTTAAGAATGGCGTCCAGAACGGGCGACAGTTGATTGGGAGACGCTGAGATCACACGCAGCACTTCGGATGTTGAAGTCTGATACTCCAAGGCTTGCGTGACTTCCGCGGTACGGTCCTGCACCTCTCGGAACTGGCGTACGTTATCCATTGCGATCACGGCTTGGGCCGCAAAGGTTTGGACCAGAGCGACATCATCATCCGAAAATGGCGAAACTTCACGGCGATAGAGAACGATCACCCCAAGACCCGTGTCGTCTTTCATCAACGGCACCGCAAGGACCGAGCGAGCCCCTTCGACTTCAACCATCTGAACCCGTTTTGGATCGCGATCCCGATAATAAAGCGGATCATCTGCAATATCGTCTTGCCGGATGACCTGGCCATCGATCATAGGGCGGATTGCAACGAGTTCCGTACGGGTCAAGGGCTCCACGAACCCCTTCAGGGCCTCATCAAAATCCGTTCGCGCACCGATATTGGCCGGAATTGTTGCAAGGCCACGTTCGTGATCGGCGACACACAGAAAGGCCAGCGGCGCTTTGCACAAACGGCTGGCATTTTCGAGTATGCTATTGAAAACAGGGCTATCGTCATCGCGACTGCGGCTGATGACTTCGAGGATTTCGCGCGACGCTTCTTCCCGTTCAAGCCGTTCCTGAACTTCACGAAACTGGCGCGTGTTTTCGATGGCAATAACTGCATGTTTGGCGAATTCTTCAATCAACTTTACGTCAGGGTCAGCAAATGGCCGTACCTCACGGCGGCTGACCGCGATGGCTCCGATAGCCTGATCTCCTTGCATCAGGGGGACCGTAACGCGTGACCGAATGCCTTCGATCTCAACCATCATGGCGGCTGTAGGATGGCCCGAGCGATAAAAATCCGTGTCGGTCAAATCATCGATGCGACCAACCTTACCTGTTCGTATCGCAGTGGCTATGGGAATCGATTCGTCCAACTGCCACTCGTCTCCGACATCAAATTCGGTTCTCTGATGCCCCCAATTCGCCGCCAACCGCCCGTGGGTCCCTGCAGCGTTGATCAAAATAAGGACCGCCTGATCTGCATCACATACCCTGGTGGCCTGCTGAAGCACTGAATCAAAGACGCGCGCATCGTCATCACGGCTTTGGCTAATGACCGTCAGAATTTCCTGCGTTGCCGTCTGACGCTCTAACTGCGTGTGCAGCTCATTCAATTGTCGCGTGTTATCCAAGGCGATCACAGCTTGGGCGGCAAAGCCCTCAACCAGAGAAATCTCGTCGTCTGTAAAGGCCCGAACCTCACGTCGGTAAATCCCGATGACGCCCACGGGCGTGCCATCTGCCGACATTAGTGGGACCGTAAGAAATGACCGGACACCTTCTTCGTCTACAAGTTGACGGCGCCATTGGTCGCCTTTGATATACTGGTCAGTCAGGCGCAAATCGACATTGTGAATAACGCGCGCCTCGCGCACGGACTCCGCAATCTGGAGATATGAGTCCAGCGACCAGCGATCTACGCCTACCTCGTAGGTCGCCAACTGATCACCGAAGTGGGCCGCATATTCGAGGTGGGTTCCTGCCTCATTCAAAAGGCTTAGTGTGGCGACATCCGTTTCGCAAAGCCGGGCGGTGTTTTCCAGGATTGTCTGGAACACCGGCGTCTCATCTTCCCGCGATCGACTAATTGTCTCGAGAACCTCACGCGTGGCACCTTCGCGTGCCAGACGGATCTGCAATTCGCGAAATTGGCGAACATTCTCAATGGCGATTACTGCCTGGGCGGCAAAGGTTTCGACGAGCTTGACCTGATCGTCGGTATAGGGCCGCACCTCGTCTCGCGCCAACATCAAGCATCCGATTGCACCGCCATCCAGCTTTAACGGAACAAACAGATTGCTGCGGCACCCATGCTTGTCGACAATCAGCTTGAACCGCTCATCGCCGGACTTGTGGAATTCAGTGTCTCCCATATCCACAACACGTTTGGTCTCGCCGCTGAGGATTGTTTCAGTCACCAGAGAATTGCCCGGCTCCATCGTGTATTTTCCGTCGCACCAGAGCTGCTGAATGTCAGGGTGCAGGTTAACACTGGCCACGAGCCGCTGAAGTGCGTCGCCTTCCTGTCCAAGAACCAGACCAGCAAAAACAGCGTCGCAAAGGTCTTTGGCAAGCGCAACAATCAGATCGCAAACCGGCTGAACGTCGTCCTTGGTCACAGAGATCGCCTGCATCACCTGAGCGGTGGCTTCAAACCGCGCCTGTTGATCAGCTGCGCTTAACTCCGAACTTGGCGCAGATGATGGCGCGGGACTTATCGGGGTCCCTGATGCCTTTTTGTCGCCCAACTGAGCCCAAACTCCCACGTCAATTCTGACTAACAACTGCCCGGAGTTTAGAGAGCATGTTATAGAAGTCACTGGAATTCTTTACGGATGATGCCCTTTGCATTCATGCACGCGCGAGCACGGCCCACTTAGCTCGGATCATCTGACTGGTCAGCGCGATGAATCAACAGAGTAGTGCCAAGGCGCTGGATAGCCTTATAGGCCTTACCGTTCTGGCACTCCATATGCGCCTCGAAATCGTCAGGCGTTCGATCTCTGAGACGCTCCACCGAGCGTCATTGCTTAAACCCAGACTTCTGTTGGCGAAAGGCAGCATGTGCTGGGCACGCAAGCCCCTGTAAACTCTCTGGGCAGATGCACTGCGAAGTGTACTGCTCGCTTAACAGGACGGCGGACATGTTCCCATCTCGGCCATCGAAGCAAAGGAAATGTTGCAAATGTCGGAATGGCCGCTTTCAGGAAGCTGATTAGTTAATCATGGTTCAAGCTCAATGTCCGGCCCATACCTGCCGTTGGCCGATGGGCGTCTTTTCTGCTGTGCGGACCGCCAAACCAGTCGTTCACTCCAAAAGTTTGCGGTATAACCAAGAAGCGTGGCAACTTACGTACGGTTTAACTTCTGCTGGGTCATGCGAAAATGGTCAGTACAGTTAGGTATCTGGACGCTGAGTTGGAAGACGCGCTTGTGATTGCAGAAGCTATTGAAATCTAATGACGCGGGCCGTCACACTCTTATAAAGCGATCAATGCCCGCGTTCCAGATATTCACTCAACGCGCAGTATTCAGGCAACTAGAATTCAATCGGCACCGGCCAAATCTGCCGTTCTACTTTTCTCAACCAGCAACTATTCTTCGACTGTCTTGTAAATAGTTAGATTCTCCAGAAAGGCGATGATTTTTGTTTGTTCACTTTCGCTGAGGTGGTTGTAGGCAGTGGCGCTGTCTGAGGCTTCGCCCGCATGACTCACAATTGCCTCTTGCAGAGTGGTCGCCCGACCATCGTGCAGCCAGGGTCCAGTTGCTCCGACACCCGCCAGTGATCGCGTCAGAAACATAGAAGCCCCCAACCCAAGAGGGTCATCGGGATCTGCCAAGTCGGAACCCATATCGTGTCGTTTGAAGTCTGTGTACCATCGGGCCACTGGCTCACCTTCGGCGTTCCGCGCCATTGCACCTAGATGGTGGACTGAACCGTCCAGCAGCTTAATCGAGTTGTTGGGCTGATCTCCGGCCAGATTGAATTTGATTGCACTGGCGACGTTCAGTCCATGAATATTCGGGTCAGATCCATCTGGAAACCTGGCATCGTAGAAACCCGGAATCTCGCTGGGTTCTTTAAACATTGCGTCCCGAAGGCTCATCGCTGGCATGTGACAACTGGTGCAGCCGGTTTGAGCAAAAAGCGCCTCTCCTGCCAGAATACTGGTTCTTTCGGATCCAGAAAGGTCGATCAAACCCAGATCGGCCAGTTCAATCTTGGTTACCGGCCGTTCGAGGGCTGCCATGTATACTGTAAGAGCCGTTACGTCGCCGACGGTCAACTCATTCACCACACCATCGAAATCGCCATCCTGATCTCCGACAAGCTCGACGGCCTGTAATCCCAGTTCATTGTGCGCAGCATTCCTGGTGAATGCTCTGATCGTTGCATGATTACCCTTCCATCCAAACGGTTTGATCACGAGGTCCGGGTCTATACCACTCAACCCACTGGAATCCGTGTCGACGGAACAAGGGTCTTGCGAAATACGCGTCAGTGTCAACGTTCCAAAGTCAACGCCCTTGGACTCTAACTGAACTGAGGCGCGACCCGAATTACAGGCAACCTGATGGGCTGCATCACGCTGTTGATATAGGTCCGTGCTAATTTCTTCTGCAAGCCGCTGAGGGATACCAAGCGCAAACAAGGGGAGTGTATTTCTCTCAAGATATCTGGCTGCGTCGCCCGTATGCGCAGGATCCACAAGAACGTTCATTGCAACGTCACCCGCCCCATTGGCAATCGGCGCGTTGTGACAGGCAATACACGATGTCGCGTTAGCCCCTCCTTCGCGCTTTGGAAAATGCGAAGCCCACTCCGATGGGTCGGCGAGATCAGCCCGGGGAATGCGCGTAAAACGACGACCTTCGCCGATATTGGCACCGACCCCGCGCGCTGCGTCAAAGCTGAACTCGGTCAGTTCATCCCCTGCCTCGAAGGCCTCTAGAAACGCCTTGGTTGCCTCTCCGTTCTGTATCATGCGCGATAATTCGTGCTGATCGACGGGCGCAGGTTCCTCCTCAGCATAGGCCGACAAAGGCATCAGGCTTGCCATTATAAAGCTCAGGGTGCTTGGTCGCATATCGTGTCCACTTCTTGGTCGCGAGGTTCGTTTTGTAGTGACGGCTGAAGGGACTTGGGTGACATGTTTTCCGATCAGAAAGCCATTGTACCTAGGCTGCGAAAGGACGTTCTAAGCCAAAATCATATAGACCTTTGACACCGAAAATCTCATCGTGAAGAACGCCTTATGAACGCGCCAATCTTGAGCATTTCGGCCATGCTGGGCGCTTTTATGACTTTAGCTTATACCGCCAAAAATCAGGCTCGCGTCCAGTATTCCAATCGATGTTTTCACTGCATCTAGGCTTCACGGCACCAATCCAAGCCGCGCTAAATCTTACAAACAGGAAGACTAAACATGCGTACTCTCTCACTCCCTCACAGCCCGTTGATCCTTGCAGCCCTGATCACCGCAGTGTCGTTCCAGCCGCTACTTGCCCAAAGCATTTCGGTTGTTGACCCGAGTACAGGGGAAACCGTCGAGCTTTCGGAAGTGGATTTCGAAGCATTGTCCGAGGAAGAACGTGCCGATATTCGGGATCAGCTGAAAGAACAGGGAGTCCAGCCCCGAGGCGGTGATCGGAACGCCCTCGACATTTCAGAGGTTGAAGTCGTCGACCCTTCAACCGGCGAAACCGTGGCGCTGGGGGATATCGACCACTCAAGCTTGAGTCCCGAAGATCGGCGGAACATCGGCGATCAACTGGCCGAACAAGGGGTCCCAGCAGGTCGCGGCGGGCGTGACGATGCAGGCCGAAATCCGGATTCCGGCACCGAGACGGTTGACTCTGGCGAAAGGGGCGGCAGTGGCGAAGGTCGTGGAGATCGCGGCGGCGAAGGTCGTGGCGGTCACGGCGGTCGGGACGGTCCTCGCGGGTAACATAAAGCCACCGCGCACCGGTTGACACGGTGCGCGGTAACCCCTTAGCCAAATTGCAAAGGTACGGGAACTTTATGATGTTTAGATCACCTATCCTCGCAAGTTTTGCGGTGGTCATGCTCTTGCACTCGCCGGTGCAGGCTCAGGTATCCGTTGCGGATGACGTCATCGCGCGGATTGAGGCCGAAGGTTACACGGTCGAGGAAGTAAAACGGTCTTGGCTGGGCCGCATCGTCATCACCGCGAGTGATCAGAATGAGCTGCGCGAGGTGGTGTTGAACCGTACATCCGGAGAGGTTTTGCGAGACCAAAGTTTCTCGAAGAAATCACATGGCGACGGGCGCCCTGCACCGCCAGCCAACAAACCAGACAAACCTTCCCAGCCGAGCGAACCAAATGTGCATGGCGGTCCCAAAGGGGGTGGCGGACAAGGCGGTAAAGGAAAAAACGGTGGGTAATCCGACATGAGAGAACCTGCTGAAACAGAATTTACCAGCGCACGGTGCCGCGCATGATGAACCGCGCATGGGTCGTTTGGACCCTTGTCCTTATCCAGTGCCTATGTGGTGCTTATTTCCTGTGGGAAATTCTGGCATCTATTTTGGGCATTCCATCGGTTCCGCTACGTTGGAATGTGCGAGAGCTTGTCGAAGCGGGCGCCAGTATCGGGCTGATACTTGGTGCATTTCTGGGTGTCCGGCTTGCGCTCGTGGCCCAAAAAGCGACACACCGGGCCGAAACCGCCCGCCGGATCACGTCCGGCGAGTTCACAACAGTAGTAGAGGCGTATTTCGAAAAGCTCGGCCTGACTGGCGCGGAAACAGAGATCGCATGGCTTGTTCTGAAAGGGATGTCTATGGCTGAGATCGCCAATCTGAGGCAAACCCGAATTGGAACCGTTAAGGCTCAATGTACTGCGATTTACAGAAAGGCGGGAGTGTCTGGCAAAAGCCAATTGATCTCACAGCTCGTTGAGGACCTCTTGTTCTAGGCACAACTTAGATCAGATGGCGCTATGGCATTCACCCGATACAGTGTACAAAACTTGCGTTTCAATTGCCGTTGCCGTCTGGGGGCTAGTCCGACCCGAGCGAACAGTTTCACTCTTGGAGTCATTGGAAAAGTTTCTCGCGTCCGGCCCCAAAAAAAACCAAGGCTACAACCGGTTCGGGCACCTGACGCTGCCATATCTAGAAAAACTCCCAGAATCTTGGGCCCAGGAACTCGATTTGTTCTGGATTGAAGCCAAAAAGGATGTCAGCCACCGAAGTGCTGATCAGCGAGAGATCCCGGACTATCTGGGTATCGACGCCATTTATGGTTTCTTTGAGCAGCAGCCGTCGATGACGCTCTCTGAAGTACGCACCCGAATGGAAGAGTTGCTCGACGCGGCAGAGCAGCCGTCACGAAGCGCAAACAAACTAATCTTGGATCGGATTGCTGTTATATTCCGTTCAAAACGACCATACTGAGTTGTACCAAACCGCAAACGCGCTCACGGCCTACAGACGACATCAATTGCAACTCAAACTGAGTTGGTGCGCAAGGTCATTATGCGCGCACCAAGCCCAACCGGATCAGATCATAGTTCCACAACGACTTTTCCGACCGCACCTCCATGAGTCAGATGCGCATAGGCGGCATCGACATTGTCCCACCCAAACTTCTGTTCGTCGACAATTGGCTTGAGCCTGCCAGCATCCACCAGATCTGCCAACGACCGCAAGATGTCCCCATGGGTTTGCCGCCCAACATCGTGCATCATCGGAATCAGCATGAAGACGACATGCAAAGACAGGCCCTTGAAATGCACAGGCGTCAAATCAATCTCGACCATCGCGACCGTCGTGGCAACATGCCCATTGAGCTTGGCCGCGGCGAAAGAGTTTGTCATGTTTGGCCCACCAACGCTGTCAAACACCACATCGAAGCCTACGCCATCAGTATGCTCGGCAACATAGTCCTCGACTGTTTCCGTTGTGAAATCCAAGGGACGCGCACCAAGACCCTCGATCAAGGCCAACTGATCTGCACCACGACCTGTTGCGGACACGGCCGCGCCAAGGTGGCGGGCTATTTGAACGGCGACATGACCAACGCCACCTGCGCCGCCATGAACCAATAAAGTCTGCCCTTCGCCAACACCGGCGCGGGTCAGCCCTTCGTAGGCGGTGATGCCGACGAGAGGCAGCGCTGCGGCTTCCCGCATGCTCAGCGTCTTGGGTTTGTGGGCAATCAGGCGCGCATCTGCGTTAATGTGCTCTGCCAAAGCGCCCGTGAGATCCATCAATCCACCAGAACAACCGTACACCTCATCGCCTATCGCAAAACCTGTCACACCGTCGCCAATCGCAACGACCGTGCCAGCGAAATCCATGCCAAGCACGGCGGGCAATTGGGGGGACAGAGGCAGGTCCGCGCCCATGCTTCGGATCATTGTGTCGACGGTGTTGACGCTGGTCGCGGCCACTTTGACGACCACATGTCCAGAAGTCGCGACAGGGTCGGATATTTCAGCAAGATCGAACAGCGCATCGGGTCCGTAAGAGTTGAGAACCATTGCTTTCATTGAGATTTTCCTTTTGTGAACATGGTGTCAGGCCTACGTGGAAATCACGCACGCCTGACGAGACTATTGTCTTGGGGGTGGTCAGTTGATGTCCTGCACCTGCATCACCAGATCGCCCCAATTGCGCTGGTTTTCGATGTCGTGTTCCAAACCTTGTTCATCCGCGATGGTGAACCGTTTGACGGCCGGAGTTTTGCTGGTGGCCTGATAAAGCCAATAGGCTTCGGCTTTCAGCGCTTCATCAATTGGTTTGTCGATCGATTCATAGACCATCTGTTTGCAGGCATTGATCGACTCTGCCGGGAACTGTGCGATCCGTTCGGCCAGTGCGGTCACATAAGCGCCAATTTCTTCCGGCTCCAAAGCCTTGTTGATGGTGCCCAGACGCTCGGCATCATCCGCATCGTAGTCTTGCGCGCTCAAAATGATCTCAAGCGCTTTTCCAAGGCCTGTTTGGCGCGCCATGCGCGAGGCGCCGCCGCCACAGGGCAGGATGCCCATTCCGACCTCCATCTGCATGAACTTGTACTTGCCCCGCGCGGCAAACCGCATGTCGAGCGCCAACGCCAACTCATGTCCACCACCGCGTGCAGACCCTTCCAGCTTTGCGATTGTGGCCTGCGGCACCTTGCTGATCCGCTCGCAAACCGACTGTAGATCCAAAAGCCGTGCATCCTCGCGGGATACGGCCTCAGTCGACATGTCCTTGAGCAGTTCGGTGTCGTAGTGGCAGACCCAGATTTCCGGGTTTGCAGATTGAAAGATCACGACCTTGGTGTCGCGGTCTCGCTCTAAGCGCATGGCCAGACTGTTGAGATCGGCCAGCATTTCCTGGCCTTGCACGTTCACAGAGCCAAAGTTGAATGTCGCTGTAGCGATACCGTTCTCAACGGCTACGTCAAAGGTTTGAAAGTTCTCGTATTTCATCGGGCAGTCCTTTCTTGGGCCTCGACGCATCACGCGTGAGGGGTCAGGGAGTGTTAAAGGTGGAAGTGCGTGGCGTTTTAGCGCCACGCGGGTCAGTTGGTCTGGTTAACCAATTCTCTGATGGTTTTCATGACGTCGGCAGCGTGGCCTTTGTCGAGTGCCGCTGCGTGTGGATCTGAGAATGCCCCACTGTCATTGTCAAAATAGGCGCCCGACGCATCAGCGAACCGCTCACCTAATGCCGCATCAATCAAGATATCAGCGCCGATGTTCATATCGTTCCCGGCCAAGCCAAAGCCGTCTTTCACCATTTTTGAGGCCAAAAGCGATCCTGGATTTACTGCGACCATGACAGGCGCATCGGATAGCGATTTGGCCCATTCCCGGGTCCAGATGGTGAGGGCCAACTTGCTCTGAGCATAGGCTTCCATATCCGCCAGCGGAACATTGCCCTGCATGGCCCGGATGTTCACCGGGGCCTGCGCCGCCGATGACAGGTTCACGACGCGCCCGTCAGCAGGAACGATAGGCAGCAGCAACGCGGTCAGCAGATAAGGTGCAAGCGTGTTCACGACAAAGCGGATGTCCTGCCCATTCTCAAGCACCGATTGCGGGGCTTTCAACACACCCGCGTTGTTGATCAATACATCCAACCTGTCATGTTTGGCCCGCACGTTCTCGGCCAGTTCCTGCACCGCGGACAGGTCGCTCAGATCAGCGGCATAGGTTTCGACCTTTTCACCGACTTCGGCAGCTGCGCTCTCCAATTTGGGTATACTGCGGCCATGCAACAGCACGTTGTGCCCGTCAGAGGCCAGCTTCTTGGCCGTCAGCAAACCAATGCCGTCGGTTGAACCTGTAATAAGAATGGTCTTGGTCATCGGTCTGATCCTTTACGAAAAGCTAGGCAGCACAGTGTCTGCCAAGTGTTCAAGGGTTGCGTCGATAGGCGCTTGATTGAGCCGAAGATTCAGGGCGACGTGGTTGATCCCGAGCGTTTCAATCTCGCGCAGATAGCTGCGCAGAAAATCGGTGCCAGACTGAAACCCAAGATGGATCGGGCGCGGGCGCGCGGCGGGGTCCGCAATGACATCGACATAAAGCGACTGCATGACAGGCTTATCACGTTGGCCCGCCTCCCTAACGCGTCGTCGGTAATCCGCGATGACCTGCCCTTGGGCAGACGCATTCCGCGGATAGGTCATCCAACCGTCGCCGTTCTGCGCCACCCAATCGGGGGATTGCTGGCTACCGCCGGTAATAAGCATCGGCAGTCGTGTGCCATGCGGCTTCGGCAATAGGTCAATTCCGCCAGACAGCTTGCCCTGAGCGCTTTCATAATTGGGATAGGCCGTTCCAACCGCGCGAATGTAGTCAATGCTGTCGCGGAAACGTGCCCCTCGGTCGTCAAAGCTGTGGTTCATCGCCGGGTATTCCTCGGGGCGGTCACCTGAAGCAACGCCCAACAGCAACCGTCCGCCCGAGAGTACATCAGTCGTCGCCGCTGACTTGGCCACATGCGCGGGGTGACGCAATGGCAGGATGATACTCGACGTTCCAAGCGCAATCCGGTCTGTCGCTGTTGCCAGAGCACCCAGATAGACGAATGGATCCAAAACCTGTCCCGGATCACCGAAACTTGGCACATTAAAAGGCACGTCGCGCAGCCAAAGTGCCGCAAACCCAAGTTTCTCTGCCCTTTGAGCCGCTTCCAGATGACCGCGCAGCGTCGGTTCTGCGCCGACTGCGTATGCCTCAAGCGGCAGCACAAGGCCAATGCTCAAACGCTCGGGACGGAACACCCGGTTATAAGCCACGTTGATCTGGGTAAACTCGTTAGGCTGCATTTTATCCAACATCTCGGGACCCCATTAGTAGCGCACCAAGGTGCGACTCTCGATGCTTTTGCGAATGGTGGAGATGCTTGGATCTTCGACCATATCGAGCGCGCTATGCGCAATCGAAGGTAGTCCTTGATTGTCATAGATGTTGAAAATCGCGACCTCATCCGGCGCCATCTTGGATTGATAGATCCATTCATGCTTGGGGTTTCCCACCAGCCCCATGATTTGCCCTTTGCGGTCAGGATAGATCAGATCCAGCAGGATCCAGTCAGACGCGTCAACCGATGACGGGCGAACAAAGCCAAGCGGCGCTGAATTGATCGGATGCTCCACGGGACGCCACACATTAATAAATGCATAGTGACCTTGCGCCCATTCCGATGCGACATCGGCACCCAACAGGTCGACAAGCCGCTGTTCGGCTCCGTCCTTGCTGTAGTCACTGTGAACGTTGCGCGCAGGTTTGCGCGTCGCACTCGGGTCATCTGTCCGAACCGTATGGTCAAAAACCACAACCTCGCGCGCGCCCAGCCTGTCCGACAGCATCGCTGTCAACTCAGCATCGTATATCGATTTCCATGCGGCACCAGCAAAGCCCCGAACCTGCGTTTCCAGCGTCGTGAATTCAACAGCATCAGACGCAAATGTAACGGAGTTGGCCGCTGCGCGGGCGTCCTCCAGTGCAACAGCCGTGGAGGCTAGTTTGGGGGAAACCAGGTTTCCAGCAATCCCGCCGGCATCCAGTTCAAAAGCTTGCCGGTGCGGCTTGTGAACGTGGTAGTTGACTGTGGCTGTTCGCGTCATATGCGCCTCCTTCCTATGCTGTGTTGCATCGATGGAAGGGATTTAACGTCAATCCAATTGCATATAAACTGCTCATTGATGGAATGATAATTCGGGTTTGCGATATAATGGGGCTTGATACAGATGCGCTGCGATTGTTTGTCAAGGCAGCAGAAATGCTGAACATAAGCGCGGCAGGACGCGCATTGGGTATGGCCCCGGCCGTGTCCAGCGCAAAACTCGCGAAGTTGGAGCAGAGCCTGGGTTCCGAACTGTTACATCGCACAACACGCAAAGTGTCGTTGTCGGTCGAAGGTGCTGACTTCCTGCCCTTCGCACGCGAGATCATCGCACAAGAAGAGGCCGCGCTTGCTGCTCTGGGCAAGCAGACAACAACCATAAAGGGCACGTTGCGCTTTGCTGCGCCAAGCAGTTTTGCACAGCTCTACATCGCGCCAATCCTTCCTGAGTTTCTTAAACAGCATCCCGATCTCACAATCGATCTGCGTCTGTCGGATGTGCAGTTCGACCTGATCGAGGGAAGCTATGATCTAGCACTCAGGAACGCGCCGCTTTTCGACACCAGCTTAAAAGGTCGAAAGCTGGCCGTTGACCGCCGTATTCTATGCGCCGCGCCGCATTATCTCGATGAATACGGCACGCCCAAGACGCCTGACGATCTGAAAACCCACCATCTGATAGCTTTCCAAAACCGCCAACCGCGGCCATTGACAGGACCGGCGGGCAAGAACGCCATTTTCGATCCCGCATCAGCCAAAGGCCAATTGATTATCGATGACGGTCAAAGCCAGGTCCGCGCCACGCTGGCCGGAGCCGGTATTTCCTTGAACGCTCTATGGAGCGTGCATGACCAACTGAAGTCAGGTCGTTTGATACGGGTTCTTCCAAACTTTGAGGCCAGTGAAGACAATGTCTTGTGGCTGATCTATCCCAAGTCCAACGTGCTGTCCCCAAAAGTGCGGGTGTTTATTGATTTTTTGATCGCAGAGATTGGCGCAAAGCCACCTTGGGAAACGTAAGCTCAAATAAAGCTTAGCGCGCTGTCAGACATCCTGACGTCAATGCCAGGGACCAGGCGTTGAGCGGGCATGCCTTGTCCAGTCCAAATGTCTGGTTTGGTGTCCTCATTGCGGTCGTCGCCGAACGGAGGTTCGATTAGCAGATTACCGCACCATTAGATGATTGACCACATCACAACAACCACTAACACCGCTGAACCGGATTTATGTGAAGCTATCTCTGGTTGAGTGGTCAGCTCATCAGCGGACCCAACGCACCTTCACTTGACTCGCCCGATAGAAGCCGTTGTTCGTGTATGCAGAAAACGTCAGCGATGAGCCCAAAGTGTCAAATATCGCATGGTAGTGCAATAAACGCCTGCGACAGCAACTGAGATATACACTTTAGTGGTCAGGGGCTGCTCCTGATGTTCCTCGAATTGTCAGGGTCGCAGAATACTCGAAATGACAGACTGGCAGATCGGGTGTTCGCATCCGGTTCAGAAGGATCTCGGCCAACCGCTTGCCTAACTTCTTCGGGTCGATCGCCATGGTTGTTAGGCCGGGCGTCGAGACGGCCGCATCCTCGATGTCATCAAAACCCACCACCGAAAAATCATGCCCTGGTTTACAACCGGACCGGATCAATCCGAAGCAGGCGCCAAGCGCCACAACGTCTCCGTTGCAAACAATACCCGTCACCTCGGGGTGTTGGTGACGGAGTGCGGCAATAGCGTCAACGCCAGCACTCTTATTCTCATCGCATGGCCAGACAATTGGCTGCACGTCATCCATCTGCTTTAAAGTGCCAAGGTAACCGGCAATGCGTTCTTCACGCACGGACGATTGCTCGGTGCCG
Source organism: Ruegeria sp. YTSB088 (assembly GCF_059609825.1). NCBI lineage: Bacteria > Pseudomonadati > Pseudomonadota > Alphaproteobacteria > Rhodobacterales > Roseobacteraceae > Ruegeria > Ruegeria sp. YTSB088. The sequence continues at coordinate 178,340 of NZ_JBXWMM010000009.1, forward strand.
CCAAAATAGGCGATGTGCTTGTGCCCTAAATCAATCAAGTGCTGCGTGGCTTGTGCGAGGGCTTCGGTATTAAGAATGCCGACATGGTCGAAAGACTGCGACACCTTTCGCATGAATGTCACAGCGGGAACACCGTGAGCATTCAGAAGCTCCATAGATACTTCGCTTGTGTCTAGTGCCGGAACCCAGATCAAACCACGTCGGCCAAATCTGATGCAGGCTTCCAGAAGGCGGTCCTGACGTTGAAGATCGCCTTGCGCATCGAGGATCGACACCATGAACCCTTCGGTTTCGAGCAAGTCGACGGCGCCACTCACAACCTCTGCGTTAAACGGGTTGGCCAATTTGTTAAGGATAAAACCGATTTCGCGATTGTCACCTGATCGCATTGTGGCCGCCGCTTGATTTGGGACGTAGCGCAGACGCTTGGCTGCGCTCAGGACTTTCTGACGTGTCTTCTCTGAAATTCGGCCGGTGTCACGCATAACCTGGCTGACGGTTGGAACCGACACGCCCGCTTCTTTGGCAACGCTGGATAAGGTGGGTTTTTTCGTCATGGGTCACAGTTTAGATATAACGTTTGCCTAAAATCGCAAGTGGTTTTGCAAATGGCAAGCAAATTATAGCAAAAGCTTGGCGGCAACAGGCTTGACTCAAGATACAACGATATACCATATTAACTGCATTCGCCCGCGGACTGACCCAAAGGTGTCGGCGAGGGAGAGAGGTTGTCGGGTTTCGGTCAGCCTCAGACATAGGGAGGAAATCATGTCGATTCATCTGAAACTGTCGGTTGCCGTGTCCGGTGTTGCCATGCTTGCTGGCGCTGCTGCCGTGCAAGCTGAAACTCTGTTCTGGTCGACCCAGGCCCGGCCCGCCGAAGAAGCGCAGGCTATGCGAACCGAGGTTCTTGGTGGCTTCGAGGGCGGGGTTGACTACCAACCGAACGAAGATGGCCCCTGGCTGACTCGCTTGCAAGCCGAGCTGCAAGCCGACTCAGGCAGCATCGACTTGCTGGGCTCCTTGCATGGCAACTTCTCGGCGATGAATCCTGATGACCTGATGGACCTTAGCGAACTTGGCGTCATGTCGGCGTCGGGCACTTTCAATGATCTCGCTAAGCTGGGTACTGACAGCTTGCAATATATGCCGTGGATGCAAGCGAGTTACATCATGGCCGCAAACACGGAAGCACTGCAATACCTGCCTGAAGGTGCGGATATTGATGCACTGACCTATGACCAGTTGATTGCGTGGGCGGCGAACGTTGAAGAAGCGACGGGTCAGAAGAAATTCGGATTTCCGGCAGGTCCCAAGGGTCTGAAACACCGCTTTTTCCAAGGTTATCTTTACCCGTCCTACACCAACGGTGTTGTGCGGACCTTTGCTTCGCCCGAGGCTGTGACGGCATGGGAAAAGTTCAAAGAGCTGTGGAGCCATACGAACCCTGCCTCGACCAACTTTTCATTCATGCAGGAACAGCTGTTGAACGGGGATGCTTGGATCGTCTTTGACCACACGTCGCGTTTGGCGCAGGCATTCAATGAACGCCCAGATGATTTCGTTGCCTTCCCAGCACCTGCAGGCCCAACTGGCCGTGGCTTCATGCCCGTTCTGGCAGGTGTTGCCATCCCACGCACCGCGCCGGATGCCGAAGGTGCCAAAGCTTTGGTGACTTATCTGATGCAGCCTGAGACACAGATCGCGACCCTGAAGGCAACAAACTTCTTCCCTGTGGTTGATGTTGAGCTGCCCGCCGATTTACCGCCTTCGGTCAAAGCTGCCGGCGAAGCGGTTGCCAAGATGAGCAGCTCGGCTGACGCAAATCCCGGCCTGTTGCCTGCAGGTCTGGGTAGCATGGGCGGAGACTTCAACCGTGTATATGTGGATGCGTTCGAACGCATTGTTTTGGCTGGTCAACCCATTGAGCAGGTTCTGGAAGATCAAAAGAAACAGCTGGAAAAGATCATGAACGAAACCGGCGCGCCTTGCTGGGCACCAGATGCGCCTTCGGAAGGTGCCTGCCCCGTCGAATAAAACCTTCCATGACTGCCGGGCCGCAGAAGCTGTGGCCCGGTTCCCCAGCATAATCCCAACTTAAAGGAGCGGTCCGATGGAAGCGCGGCTATTGCCTTACTTTCTGATCCTCCCGGTGACGCTGTTTCTCTGCCTGTTTTTCCTCTACCCGTTTGCGCTGGTGGCGCAGCAGGCTTTTGGAACAGGAGACGGCTTTTCACTGGATAACTTTCGCGAGGTTGTGAGCTACTGGAAGTTCCCGATCTCGATGAAAAACACCTTTCTTCTGGCCGCGGCCGTGGTACCGATCCAGCTGGCGCTGTCACTTCTGATGGCCACGATGGTCACGAAGATGCAAAAGGGCCGCGATCTGGTTCTGTACATCTGGACCATTCCTTTGGGGATTTCTGACCTTGCAGCCGGTATCATCTGGCTGGCGATCTTCGAGCAGTCGGGTTTTCTGAACTCGATGATGGTCGGGCTTGGTGTCACTGACCAACCTGTAAGTTTGCTGAGTTATCAAACGCCGTGGGTAGTGTTCCTGGCGATTATGCTTGCTGAGATTTGGCGCGCAACTGCGATCATGCTTGTGATCCTTGTGGCGGGCATTGGCCTGATCCCCAAGGAATACTACGAAGCTGCGGAAGTGTTTGGCGCCTCGCGCTGGAAACAGTTCACCCGGATCACTTTGCCGCTTCTGCGTCCATCGCTGCAAACGGCCTTGGTCCTGCGCGTCATCCTGGCCTTCGAGGTCTTCGCCGTGGTTGCAGCTCTTGGGGGCACGATCTTCCCAGTGCTTATGGGTGAGATCTACGCCTATCAGTTTGACTTGCAAAATGGTGGGGCAGCAGCAGCGCTGGCAATCATCGTTCTGATTATCTCGATCGTGTTTACGCTAATCATCATGCGCGCTCTGCGCGTCCCGAAAGGAGCGACGATATGACGGCTGTAGCAGACGTTGTGGCCCCTGACGCCCGCAAGGCGGGAAGGGGGCTCTACCGAGCTGGCGTGATCCTGCTGTGCGCCTGGGTGATTATTCCGCTCTACCTACTGTTCGTGAATACGATGTCCTCACCAGACACCGTGAATAGCTTCCCCAAGAGCTTCATACCGGAGTTTAATATGGGATCCCTGGAATTCTTTATGGGGTTCCAGGGGATGCTGAGGGCGCTGTGGAACTCGGTTGTGGTGGCTTTGATGACGATGGTGATGTCCATCGCCATAGGCGCCCCCGCGGGCTACGCGCTATCGCGGTTCGACTTCCGAGGGAAAGAACTGTTCCGACTTCTGATCCTGCTGACACGGGCCTTCCCGCTTCCGCTTTTGGCACTACCCTTGGCAGTTCTCTTCATCCGCACGGGCTTGGATGATACGGCTTTTGGTCTGGCGCTAGTTCACACTACGTTGGCGATCCCCTTCGCGGTGCTCATCACCTTTTCGCTCTTCTCGGGTATCCCGCTTGAGCTCGAAGAAGCAGCCTGGACATTGGGCTGCACACGGCTGACCGCATTCACCAAGGTGATCCTGCCTCTGGTGCTACCAGGGATTACAGCCTCGGCGATTTTCGCCTTTGTGATCTCGTGGAACGAAGTATTCGCGGCTGCCGTGCTGACTATCGAGAACCGGACGCTTCCCGCGTTCCTATTGCAGACATTGGGCGAAGCTCCGTTGCACCTGAAATTCGCAGGCGGCTTCATTCTCGTGGTGCCTGCGCTGATCTTCATCTTCGCCGTGCGCAAATATCTCTTTGCGATGTGGGGCATCGCCAACCGCTGAGCGGGGGCTGAAAGGAAACTGAAATGGCTGAAATACAGATCAAAAACGTTGCCAAGAATTTTGGGTCTTATCAGGCTCTGCACGATATCAACCTGACCATCGCAGACCAGGAATTTATGGTCCTTTTGGGCGCCTCGGGCTGCGGTAAATCCACGCTTCTGCGCATCATTGCAGGGCTTGAGACAGCGACGACCGGTGAGGTCTGGATCGGTGGGCGTCGCGTAGATCACCTTTCTCCCAAAGATCGGGGCATCTCGATGGTGTTCCAGAACTATGCGGTGTTTCCGCACCTGACCGTGTTCGAGAACATTGGCTTTGGTCTTCGGATGCAAAAACTGCCCGATGATGAGGTCAAACGTCGGGTCGAACGAACCGCTGGGCTGATGCATATCGAACAGCTTCTAAAGCGCTATTCGGGTGAGTTGTCAGGCGGTCAACGCCAACGGGTCGCTGTCGCCCGCGCGTTGGCAATGGAGCCGGACGTGATCCTGATGGATGAGCCGCTGTCGAACCTTGACGCGCTGTTGCGGATGGAAATGCGCGCCGAGCTGAAGGGTGTTCTGGCCGAAAGCAAGACCACTGCCATCTATGTGACACACGATCAGGTCGAAGCCATGTCCATGGCCGATCGGATCAGCGTTATGCATCAGGGCAAGATTGTTCAGGCAGCCTCGCCCATCGAAGTTTACAGGGATCCAGCGGCCGAGTTCGTGGCCAGTTTCATCGGCAACCCCCCGATGAATTTCCTCCCCGCTGAAGCTGCGGGCTCTGGTCGTTGGACTGTTGCCGGGCAGAACTTCGATGGGCCGGCAAATGGCAAGGACCTGAAATGGGCCATTCGCCCGGAAGATTTGCGTGTTGCTGATCAGGGTTTTGGAGCGCGAGCCAAGGTTGTGGAACCGCTTGGCGCGCATTTGTTGGTGACTTGTGATGTCGAAGGTCACCAGTTCCGCGCTGTGCTGGATAGCGAACTCCACGTGAAACCCGGTGACGTACTTACGTTAGCGCCGCAAGAAGGCCGGGGACGCTGGTTCGACCCCGAAACCACCTTGGCTGTCGCGTAAAGGAGAAACAAGATGAGCCAAGCGTTGATCGATCAGGCACGCAAGGTCATGGAGAACAATGACCGGGGCACCTACACAGTGCCCACCCATGGCCTCTATCCCTTCCAGTGGAACTGGGATAGCGCCTTGTCCGCACTTGGCTTTTCGCATTTCAACATGGAGCGGGCCTGGGTCGAGGTCGAGACTCTTATGGCCCATCAGTGGGTCGACGGTATGGTGCCGCATATCATTTTTCACGAACCTGATGATGGGTATTTCCCTGGTCCTGACGTTTGGCAAACTGGACGCGTATTGCCGACGACTGGAATCACCCAGCCAGCGGTTGTGGGCTTTGCTTTAAGCAAGCTTTACGATCGGGCGGAAGACAAGGCCGCAGCCCGCGTGCGGCTGGCCAAGCTCCTGCCCAAAGTCCACGCGTGGCATCAGTGGTTCTATCGCAACCGCGATCCGAACGGCACGGGGCTGGTTGCGATCATCCACCCTTGGGAATCTGGTCGAGACAACTCGGTGGATTGGGATGAAGGGCTGGACGCGGTGCCGATCGAGGGGGTCGCGCCATTTACGCGGCGCGATACGACACACGCCAACCCAGATCACCGCCCGTCGGACGAGCAATACAAGTGTTATATCTGGTTGGTCGAGTACTTCCGAGGACTTGGATGGGATAATGCGAAGCTCCACGATGCCTCGCCCTTTTGCCTCGTTGACCCAGGATTTAACGGCATCCTGATACGGTCCTGTGACCAAGTTGCGGATTTGGCGGAAATCTTGTGCGATACGTCAATCGCTTCTGAAGCGCGTGAGATGGCCGCAAATGGCCGCGCGGCGCTGGAAAGCCTCTGGAACCCGGCGCTTGGGCAATACACGTGTTACAACCGTGCCGCTGGTCGCCTGCAAGACACACCAACGATTGGTGGGTTGCTCGCGGCAATTGCTGATGTACCTCATGGCCGTGCTGATGCGCTCGCACGAAGGATCGCTTTATTGGGCGAGCGTTGCGGCTATCTGGTGCCCAGTCACGACCCGGCAGATGGCGCTTTTGATAGCCTGCGCTACTGGCGCGGGCCCACATGGTTAATCGTAAATTATTTGATTGCCGAAGGTCTAAGTCGGTCTGGGCAGAGGGAAATGGCGCAACGGATCCTCGCCGACAGCCTAAAGCTTATTCAGAAAAGCGGCTTTGCGGAGTATTATGACCCGATAAGCGGCGAGCCTTGTGGCGGCAGTAGCTTTACGTGGACCGCAGCCATGGTAATCGAAATCCTCAAAACCAAAAGAGTGCCGGCATGAAGCGCTCGCGCATCAATGAAATCATGGCCCAAGCAGATGAGATGATCCGCTCTCACGGGTTCACGTTGCCGCCCTTTGCCTATTGGACACCCGAGGAGTTTAAAGCCCGTAAAAGTGATGCCCGTCACGTCATTGATGCAAGGTGCGGATGGGACATCACCGATTACGGTGACGGTGATTTTGACAAGATGGGCCTGTTCCTCTTTACCCTGCGCAACGGGTTGCAGAGTGATTTGGCCAAGGGCGGCGGCATGTGCTACGCCGAGAAGCTATTGATTTCGAGGCGGGACCAGCTATCGCCAATGCACACGCATGTTCTGAAAGCTGAGGATATCATCAACCGCGGTGGCGCAATTCTGGTGGTCGAGCTTTTTGGCTCAGACGACGCGGGTGGATTCGCAGAGGATCGCGGCGGTGTGGTCTGGCTGGACGGCATCCGACATTATTGCCAACCGGGCGAGAAGTTGCGCCTGGCACCGGGTGAAAGCGTTACCCTGCGTCCTGGTGATTGGCACGCGTTCTGGGGCGAAGGAGGGGATGTGTTGATCGGTGAGGTCTCAACGGTCAACGATGACGAGACCGACAATATCTTTCGTGAACCCATCGGCCGCTTTGCCGAGGTTGAGGAGGATGTTGCTCCGACACATCTGTTGGTCAGCGACTATTCCAAATGGCTGGGTTGATCGAAGAAACCAGTGGTGGATTCTTGGCAGACCTGTCGCAAACTTTGATCCCCATAGCCGCGTTCAGGCAGTCATCCTTCATTGAATAATTTGGCAATGTTGTATGGACCTCATCTGGCCGTTCTCTACATTGTGCCTCAACTCGCAGAGTATAACCCAAGCGGACCTTCACCCAACATCTCGCAGCGGCGGCTTGGTGCTGACGTCAGGCAATTCATGCCACTACGTGGGTTCACGCCTTTGGTTATGACCTTTCCCCGCTTCAAGAGTGGATATTGCCGTAACCGCTAGGTGAGCGCGTCCGATCCGGCGCGCTCACTTTGCTTGGTATTGCCTATCACCATGGAGTTAACAACGATGTACTACTCCGCGGCGATCGCTTCCTCTTCCAGCGACTGGTAATCGGTGTACCCTTTTTCGTTCCCGCCGTAGAGAGTACTTGGATCGAGCTCATTCAGCGCGACGTCTTTCTCCAGCCGGTTGACAAGATCCGGGTTGGAAATGAACGGCCGGCCAAAGGCCACCAGATCGACGGCGCCGGTATCAACCGCTTCAATCGCCATGTCTCGGTCGTAAGCGTTGTTGCCCATTTTCGCACCGTCAAACAATTCATAGAGCGCCTTCAGATCGCCACCTTCCGGAATATCGCGCGGGCCGCCGGTCTGTCCCTCCACAAGATGAAGATAGGCCAGCCCAAAGCCATTCAGCAATTTGACCGCATGGGTGAATGTCGCCTGCGGGTCGCTGTCGGAGATGTTGTTGGCGTACGAGAATGGGCTGAGGCGGACACCGACGCGGTCGGCGCCCCAGACATCGACAACCACGTCCATGACCTCTTTCAGGAACCGTGCTCTATTCTCGACTGGACCGCCATATTCGTCTTCACGCTTGTTGGATTCGTCCCGCAGAAATTGATCGATAAGGTATCCGTTGGCTGCGTGGACCTCGACACCGTCGAAACCGGCCTCTTTGGCGTTTTCTGCGGCCCTCCGGTAGTCGGCAACGATGCCAGATATTTCATCGATGGTCAGAGCCCGCGGTTCAGATGTTTCAACAAACTGCTCACCATCAAACGTCTTGGCCTTAGCGCCAATTGCGGATGGTGCAACAGGGGCGCCACCATCGTGCTGTATACTGGTATGCGAAATCCGGCCCACATGCCAAAGCTGGATTACGATCTTCCCGTCCTTGGCATGGACGGCCTTAGTCACTTTTTTCCAGCCGTCGATCTGTGCTTCTGAATAAATGCCGGGCGTCCAGGCATAGCCTTTTCCTTGGGGCGAAATTTGCGATGCTTCCGTGATGATCAGACCAGCACCTGCCCGCTGCGCGTAGTACTTGGCCTGCAATTCATGGACGCTGTCATCCTCGGCTCTTGCCCGGTTGCGGGTCAGTGGCGCCATGACAATGCGGTTTTTCAGCTCGATTGCACCAGCTTTGATGCCGGAGAACAGTTTTTCATCAGCCATTGCTGCTTCCTTCTTTGGTAAACTTCGTTCAGATATTATTGGACTAATTGGTCCAATATTAGGGTCACTGTCTCTTGTTTGAGTTTGTGTTAGGTTTCATTTCCTTGTGGTGGCGGGGGGCCTTATGGCGAAATCACCATCCGGGCTTGTTTCAGGGTTTGCGATATCTGCTCATCGGGAACGCCCGCCTTGCGCAAGGCTAGCGTGCCAATTGCAAGGGAGGCAAAGGCGCGTGCCTTGTCGAGTACCTGTCCCGGATCCGAAGGCTCAAGCGCTCCCGCAATAATCTCGTCAATACTCTCCAAATGCTGTCGCCCGAGAGCCGCCACTTCATCATCATGAGGAGCAAGCTCCGTAAGGCAATTGATCAGCATACAGCCGTCACGACCACCTTGTGGGTTCGCCAAAGCTTCCATTATCGCACCAACGGGGTCATTTCCGCCCGCATCTGCAACGTCACGCAGATTTTTTAAACCACGCCTTGAATAGTGGCTGAGGGCTTTGTGAAACAAAGCCTGCTTGTTGCCGAACGCTCCATAGAAGCTGGACCGGCTCAAACCCATGGCCTTGGTCAGATCATCCACAGATGCGGTCTCGTAGCCCTTGTGCCAAAAAACGCACAAGGCTTTCTCCAAAGCCTCAGCTTCGTCAAAGGCGCGAGGCCTACCCGGGCCTGCGGGTGATTTGATGTCGCCATTTGGGAGAGTTTTTTTGCTCATGCGTATGATTTGGAATGATTGGTCCAGAAATTCAAGGTGGCGGTAGGAAATTTTTGGAATGGTCAGTCCGTATTGTGACCAGAGAAAGGAATTTAGGTCGGTAGAAATACAAAACCTCCCCATCACGCTTGGTGTCACGCTAATCTTAGGATCAGGACTGTTTGTCTTTTTGCGGGAGTGTCAGACGAGGAGGATCGTGATCGTAGAAAAGAGAGCCCGCGCTCGGTACTAGTTTCCAACACTGGACAGAATGATTGGCGGCTTGGTCCAACGCGTTGATGTTGATCACTAACAAACCAGAGATTGGTTCGGTAGATTCATGGCCAATGCCCTCAGCTTGTGAGGATTAATACTCCAATGAGTAACAAAGCCAAGAATTCAGAACTGGTTTTACGAGCATCAGAACGGCGGGTCATCGTAAGCAAACCAACAATAATTTCAGCGCACTAGGTAAAAAAACGAGGTTAGCTGAAGTTTAATTTGCCCAATGTGAACTTCTTAACTTTGGTTAGAACGGTTTTTTGGCAGTATCGTTTCATGAGTTGTTAGTGAGTTCAGTGAGTAAGTAGATGTATTTGCATAATTTCGAGGGGCATTGTTGCGCGGTCAATGACATCCGGATGGATGATTTTGCGCGTGAGTATCCGTTGCTGGACGATGTAGGCGTGCACGCACAATGGCAGAAGGGCTCCTGGCAGATCACGCGGATAGCCGACATCTGGACACGAACCGGGAAGGTGCTTTCCTTGCCTTACAATGGGGCCAACGCCTATCCATCTTTCCAGTTTGCTGAGGATGGAACCCCGCTTCCTTTGATGGAAAAAGTGTTGAAAGCCCTGCCACGTGAAATGACCCCGTGGCAATGCGCGTTCTGGTTAACCTCACCCAAACTGGAACTCGGAGGGGAAAGCCCGGCAAATCGCATTCAGATCGGCGATGATTGCATAGTCGGTATCGCAGGCGATGCTGGTGGTCTGATGGCAGCTTAGTGTTAGCTTTTGATCACTCATACATCGTACAACATCTGGCAAATTCGTGTCTTCCCTGCTTTTTCTGCCAGCGGCAAGAATAGCGAGATCAGGGCACTTAAATGTCCATTCTCTTCTGAAAGTTCAGAGACAATACCAAGCAGCCCATCCATAAATAGGAATGGCCAAGAGCATACTGAAATGCGGGTACTAACTAGGTTTTCGCATATCGATGCCCGTTGGAGAAAACCCCACCGACAAGTACAACTGCTCCGCAAATCTGTTATCTGCCGCTACGCGTAGCCGAAACTCAACAAACTCGGTTTCTGCATATTTCTGTCAAACAGACTTCACCGCTCAAACACAGCCATCATCTGCCTGCGCAATCGCGCCAGATCCTCATCCACACTAGCGGCAGGATCGCACGCGAATGTTGGCAATGCCTCCACACGGATCGTCCCGCTGCGCGGTAAATGTTTGCCGCGTGGAAGTAGACTATCGCTGTCATGGATGACAATGGGGGTGATCGTGCGGCCGGTTTCTCGGGCGACTAAGACAGCACCCGCTTTAAAGTCCCCAAGCGACTCTGTTTTGGATCGGGTGCCTTCTGGGAATAGCACGATGGAACAGCGGGCAGGCATTTCCCTGACAGCCTTTATCAGCGTATCCATGGCCGTTGAGCCGGAGTCTCGGTTGATAGGGACGAGACCCGCTCCATCAAAACCAGTGCGCAGGAGTTTGCTGTTCCAGAACTCTGACTTCGCCGCGAAAGTGAACCATTTGGTGTCGGGCACCACGTGCATGAGACTGAAGCCATCGAGATGGCTACGGTGGTTGACCACGATGATGCTGTTGGTGTCGGCGGCGAGGGCATTCTTTTCCTCAGGACGCATCTCGACGCGGATGCTGAGGAGCCACAGCAGGCGTGAACATGACCGTTTCACCAGGCGCCAATACCAACCCCGAAACCCTCTGCGCCGAACGCAAAGAAGAGGGGCAAAGGCCACGAAGAGGAAATAAAACAGGCCGATAAGAACCAGTATAGCGCGCTTGATAAGGCGTATCGGCAAAGGGTCGATGGCGCGAGTGGCGTTGTCTTGACGGTCAGGTGAAAGGGGCATGACGTCCTCTGAATAGGCCTGTGGCATGTTTGTAAGCCGTGAATAAAGGCCACCGGAGATCCTCCGGCAGCGCTTTGAAATGCGCCACTTGCGAAGGAAGACAGCCACCGCACACCTCTCTATCTGTCGAAGCCAGTCCCAGATCAATGAGAAAAGACGACGTAGGGGAGTGTATCTTGGTGCTTCAGTGTGACTTGAGTGCCAACTGACCGGCCTTGGCATAAAATATCAGTAATAGCCCTTACCAGACATAGCCGAGTGATCTGGTAGCTGCGAGTGCACAAGGCTGCTTACAGCACTTTGCCGACCTTGACCCCTTGGTGCCCGTCAATTGTCTGAGTGAAATGACCGAATGTCGGCTGCGAGCCCAAAGCGGTCTTTTAACTTAGGCATCGCCTGCGCAGGCGAGTGTTACATTTCTACTATTTTCGCTTTGTTCTGGATCACTACCCCGGCTCAGAATTTAACTAGAGTCATGATATGCTGGAATCATGATATGTTGGAATCTTGATATTTTGGAGATCTATAAGAGGGGAGAAGATCAAATGGCCACCAGACGTGATGTATTAAAAGCGCTTCCAACAGTCGGAACAGCATTTGCAGTTTCCGGAAGCGTTTTGCTGGATGAAGCTGCAGCCCAGACTCAGGAAGCGGCACCGCTTGAGGGACATTTCCACCCAAAGGGCAAGGCACCGTCCCAACATACGCTGAAGGTATTGGACGAGGCCCGCCGAACCCTGCCGTTTTCCGACACGGAAGATTTTGAAGAGCAGCAGCGCGGCCTGATTGCCGAAATGCCTGACAAGAAGATCATGGCCGACGCGGGCCACGTCGCTTGGGACAAGGAACGTTTTGACTTCCTGAACACCGACACTGACTTCGACAGTATTCACCCTTCGATGCAGCGTATTTCGCGCCTGAACCAGAACTACGGTTTGTACGAAGTGATCCCCGGCATCTACCAAGTGCGCGGTTTTGACCTGTCTGATGTGTCATTTGTTCGGGGCAAGACGGGCTGGATCGTGATTGACCCGCTGGTGTCAGCAGAGCCTGCGCGTGCAGCACTCAAATTGCTCCGCGAACATGTTGGCGGCGATCTTCCGGTGACCGCAGTGATATACTCACACAGCCACGGCGACCATTGGGGCGGTGTGCGCGGCGTCGTCAACGAGGAAGATGTGCGAGCCGGGAAAGTCGAAATCATCGCGCCGCGCGATTTCATGGAACACACGATTTCAGAGAACGTGTATGCCGGTAACGCTATGAACCGGCGCCTGTTTTACCAATATGGCTTGCTCCTGCCTGCAAGCCCGCACGGCTATGCTGGTCAGGGTCTCGGTCAAGGTGTCTCCTCTGGTCAGGTCGGCCTCATCGCGCCGACACGCGTTGTCGAAGACGATATCGAGGAGTTCGAGGTCGACGGTGTTCGTATGATCTTTCAGAACACGCCGGGCACCGAAGCTCCGTCTAACATGAACACCTATTTGCCGGACATGAAAGCGCTCTGGATGGCGGAGAATGTCACTGCGACGGTTCATAACATATACACGTTGCGCGGTGCGCCTGTGCGGGATCCGCTACGTTGGTCGAAATACATCTCGAGGGCGCTGCACCTTTATGGGGAAGAGGCGGAGGTGATGTTCTATTCGCACCATTGGCCGCGTTGGGGAAATGATCGTATTCAGTCCATCCTGCGCGACCAACGCGACGTTTACGCCAACTTGAACAATCAGGTCCTGCATTTTGTGAACAAGGGAGTGACGATCAATCAGATTCACAACGTTTATGAGTTTCCCAAGGGGCTGCAGGATAAATGGCATTGCCGCGGCTACCATGGATCTGCAGCCCACAACAGCCGGGGCGTCGTGCAGCGCTATATCGGGTTTTGGGATTGTAACCCCGCAACCCTGATCCCGCACTCACCGGAGGACAGCGCGCCGCTCTATGTCGAGATGATGGGCGGTTCGGACGCGATCATCGCTCGTGGAGCCGACTTGCATGACAAAGGCGACTACATGCTGGCGACAGAAATCCTGAACAAACTGGTTCAAGCTGAACCTCGCAACATGGCGGCCCGGAATTTGCTCGCAGATGTGTATGAGCAACTGGGCTATCAACAGGAAAACCCGGGGCTGAGAAATTCCTTCTTGTCCGGTGCCTTTGAACTACGGTCTGGCATTCCCGAGGGTGACATACCGGATACATCCAGCCCGGACGTGATCCGCGCCATGTCGACAGAATTGTTCCTGAATTTCCTCGCGATCAAGATGGACGGCCGCAAGGTCGAGGGGCATGAGTTCACCATGAATCTCCTAACTCCAGACAATGGCGAGAAATTCCTCGTCGAATTGCGCAACGGCACTCTGACAAATGTCGAAGGGTTTGTCTCTGATGCTCCAGATGTAACACTCACGATCAACCGCTCGGATTTGGAGCCGGTCATGGCTGGGGAGAAGTCGCTGGATGCCCAGATCGCGGACGGCGCTGCAACGCTCGATGGAGACCCGACAATCTTGGGCGTACTGGCGCAGGCGATGGTCGATTTCGATCCCTTCTTCGAAGTTCTTCCAGGCACACGTGATCCACATCATGTCGAAGCACATTCCGACGCCTTTGAAGCCGTGACAGGGCTACCCGCCATCGAGTAAATGTTTGAAGGGTCAATTGAGAACAAAGTATAGGCGGCAAAACCGCCTGTGCCACTCCCGCATTCTCGCAAGACACCAAATGTCCGCTTCGTCCGCTAGGCCGACCTTGATGTCGTCTGAACGGACCCGATGAACAACTGAAACCGTCAGATGACCGGTTCGAGCCCAGTACTACCGCCTTGGTGATTTTGCGAGTACGGTAGATACGGTGCGCGTCTTCTTACTTCTTGTGATCGCGATTGCGCCCAGCACTAAGGCACATGCCAAAGCTTGAGGTAAAGAGATGGCTTCGCCAAAGGCAAGATATCCCACGGCAAACATCGTGGGTAATTCGATGCTTCCGACGACCGCAGTTTGGGAAGCCCCAATAACAGGTGAGCAAATCGTGTAGATAAGCTGGGGCACGAAAGCGGTAACCAGACCAATACCAACAATGAAAAGCCAATCGGATTGTTCCCTTGGGAGAAGCTCTCCAACCTCAGCTCCAAGGATGAGCGGCGCGAGGCCCAGTACAGACCCCAGAGAAACTGACGCGATACGTGCCAACGGTGCAATCCGTGACAACCTGTGTACCAGTACGCAAATTCCGAAGCCAAACCCAAATGGGGCGGCAAGGGATAGCAGCAGCGTTGGTAGGTTTTCCGCAGCCACTGACGCAGGCGAGCCAGCAATGACAGCTGCCACCACAATCAGACCAGCGGCCAACATGGCGCGTCGCGTGGGTGCATCGCCAAACACTGCCCAAGCAATACCTAAGGTGAACACCGGATAGGTCATGTAAAGCACACCCACTGTCGATGCGGGCAGCTTCTCCAGCGCCGTTACATATCCGATCCAACCAAGCCCCATTACGGCTCCGGCGGAGAGACCCCAAGTGATCTCTCGCCATTCTTTTCGGTGCACAATGAGAACAGGAAGCAGAAGAAGAGCCGCAACAATATAGCGGTAGAATGCGACCGCATAGGGTGCAACACCCTGTTCGGTCAGGCTGCGGCTGAAGTAGGGAACCAGCCCGAAACAGATTGAAGCAAAGAGAACACCAATACCCGCAAATGCGTAAGGTATGGGCGTTCGATTTCGCGCAGATGTCGTGGCCATAATCTGGAGCTATCACGCATTTGCATCTTCGTCTTTAGAGATTCTACGAACGACTGCTTTGTCCCACATAGCTGCTGTCCAAGAAAAAAACATTGCATCTTAGATGAAAAGTCCGCTTCCTGTGCATTGCCGCCGTCACTGAGTCCTAGTGCTGCGCTAGCAGCGAAGGTCTGCTTGGTGGCTGACTCCACGAACTCTGATCCTTGCAGGAACGTCTGTTTTATCCGAGGTAGGATGACGGTGGAATGTTCGCATCGGGATGGGTGCCGTCATTTGTCGCGTTTGGCATCAACCCTGCTTCTTGAAAATACTCGTGATTGCCCTTGAGCTGGCACCAATCCAACCGTCAGATTGGTTCCAGACTTACAACGCAAAACTATGGGCAAACTACGCAAACCTATGGGGTGCGCGAAGTGTTATGCGCAAACCTACACCTGATGTAGGTGCGCACATAACACTGCGTTTTCGACATTGATTTCATTAAAGAAAATCTTGGAAGCTTGCCCATAACCTCTGTGCGGTATTTGCGCATAAATTTGCACAATTCGCCCAGAAGTTTGCATGCGACAGAGAACCCATCGAGCTAACGGCGTCCTCTGGCACATTTGCTACGCACATATGCAGTTTACTCCCAATCGCCAGCAGACGAGCGCCACGTCTTAGTTTCCGCATCCCAAACACTGGCTGTGACGCAAGGCGTCGGGTTTATTCCGTCGCAATTGGAGCCATGTATATCTGCGACAACAACTCGTTGACGCCCAAAGTCAACGACCGTCCAGCCTTTGTTGAGCAAGGAGTGCACCTCTTCGCCAACCCAAAAGTGCGACATGCATCCGCCAGTGCCGCAGTAAAGAGAAGCGGCGCTCGAACACGCAAAACCAGACTCATTCAGAACCCAGTCGCGTTGTAGATCTCCGTCAAGATCCACCCTTTCAACCGCGCCCCAATCTAAGCCAAACTTACCGTTGTTGAACTCTGTGCAGGCCTGTGCCGCCAGATCAACCTTCGCCCGCAAACCGGTTGGAAGTTGCGAAACGTCAGCCGCGAAAGCTGATGAGGTCCAAACTAGACCCGAACCCAGCACAATCGAGGAAACCAAGCATTTAAACTGGCTTACCAATTGGGAAATCGGTTGGAGGGGGGAATCAATTGCATTGATCATACCTATAGTCCCCGTATTCCAGCCAGTTTGCCGAGCCTTCGCTAAAAATCAGAAATTCGGACCTGTCTTCCCCAAGCAGGGCCACGACAAATCCGGTCGGCGGCTCAGAGTTTCCGAAGTAGCTGTAGGCCGTCATGGCTCTGATCGACTCGCCGTTAACCGTTACTCGCGCGTCCCACTCTCCGTCCGGGTTGTCCAAAATTACGGGTTCGATTACGCGTTTTATCGCTCCGCCACCACAATAGACGATGCCTTCGGGTGCTTCGTAGGAGGTCCCCTGGCTAGCATCTGAATCGCACGCGGAACGAAGGGACCGAATTGCCGCGCCGGAACCTTTCAAGTCAAAGATTCCATAGCTGATATCTTGATCAACCATCGACAGGTTTACCGATGCATTGGCCGCAAGTTGGTCTAGTACAAAACCATAGTCCTGCTGGCTATTGAAACTGATCTCGACGGGATAATTGTCAACGATCTGCAAAGCAGCGTTTTCAGCGCCAACCTGAAATGCGCCAACCTCGGTGTTGCCGTTTTTCAAAAAACGAATTGAAAGCCCTTGCTTCTCCACAATGTCCTGGCTGTCCTCGTATCCAGCCGGAGCAAAGCGGATACGGTTACACTGAAGTTCCAGCGTCATGTTTCCGGTCTGAATAAAGGCATTGGGGTTGGGCCCGGAACTGAACGACCACTCCGCTGATGCTGTGGTTGCCATTGCCATCATTAGAATTCCAATGGAAATCAGCTTGAAACTCATTTTCACTCTCCATGGTATTAGGACTCGTACTGTCTTTCAGCAGAGATTCCGGCCCGTTGCCTGGGCAACCTGGTCAGGAAACAGGTGCGCCGTATTCGTTTGCACCTTCTTGGGAAGGTCGTGTCAGCCACCAGATCATCAGGATGGACAGAACCAATTGAAGAATTGAGACAACAACAATACCGGTCACGCCCAAGACTGCCGCGGGTCCTCGCAATGCATCGGGGTTTTCCGTCCCTTGCTCCAATACCGAGAAGAACGCCACGCCACCCAGCATAACAAAAAGCGTTGTAATGCTGAGCGCCATCGGCAGCAGCAAATACCAGCCAGGTCGTCCTGTATCATGCAACCTCCGCCAACCTGCTGCGAGCATAGGTATGAGAACGGCCAGTTGAAAAACAGAGGACATGACGCGAGATCCTTGCCCAGTTTCTGGGTTGGTCCCGAATATGATAGTATCCAGCACAGCTAAAACGGCACTTACGAGAACCACAAACAAGAAGAACCACCAGTATTCTGAGCGTAAAGCCCGACCGGAGAACTGGAAGTATTTCGAGAAACACGTTTTAACTGCTTCACCAAATCTCATATTTCACTCCATTCTTACTTTCTTTGCGGCCTCAAACGCTTCGCCGCTCAGGAGAACGCACTCGCCCCTACGGATGCTCCCACTTACCTTATTGTTTGAAAGTAGAAGCCTATCGCATGAGAGCGTAAAGAATTTTACGCGCGGAAAAAATATTGATTTATGAAAAATTAGATTCAAACATGCGAATTCGACTCAACTTTATTTTACCTCCGTTGTTGTCGGTGTCGCCCGATTTATCGGGCCCTTCCGACTGCTAGAGTGAGTGCTGGCGGTCGGAAGGCCTTTAATAATGATCGAGCGTTGGGAGGACGCGATGCTTAGACTCAACGAACTAGCCCTCCCTCCAGAGTTCGCTCTAGCTTTTTGCAGTGACGCCATTCAGCCATCACGCGTTGTAGGCGGTCTCGGTAGTCAACGAAAAATCGTTCCGCCGACCAAGCCCTCCGCGGCAAGTTTTGGGCAAGACAGTCACAGGATCGAGGTATGTTCTATTGGCTGCACAGACGCGAGAGCTTCAAACAAGCGCATCCAATTTTACCAATTTCAAGGGAACCAAAGGGAGAAGAAAATGTCTAACAAGATAGTGATGATTGCAGGCGCGACATGTTTCGCACTGCTTGCGGCCTGCGACGACACGAGTACATCAAGCGCGTCCGCCGAGCTCACACCGGCTCAACAGGCATGTTTGCGAGATGTAGCCAACACGACGAACAATTCGCAAGTCGTGGTGCTCTCATCCGCGTTTAGCGAGGCGGGAACACAAGTCACTGTCGGCGTTGGCGAGGATCGTGCTCCTTGGAATTGCATAGCCTACAGTGATGGCGCGACAGCTGGTATCGAGTTCCTGGGCGACGAAGGCGCATTGTAACCTTTTTGCTGTGTAGCTGAAAGCGGCTGCGCAGCACTGGCTTGATCTGCTGAGGTTCGACTTGGTTTGTAGAAAACAGAATTAGCCAACGCAGCGCATAACTCAGAACTTGTGTTTGATGACCCCGTTTCCTCGCTTGATCATCGTTGGCGTACGAAGGTCGCCAAACACCTAGAACATCATGCAATCCGCGCCCGAGGCCAGCAACGTTGATCCTTCAGGCAAGGTGGGTGTGTAGTCGAACGTGACAATCTTCGCTCCGCTGTCGAACGCCACGAACAATTGGTTGGATCCAGGCCTTATGGCAATGCCTTCCGGGTCTGTTCCAAACTCCAACAAGCTTTGCTGGGGCAAGCAGCTGGCCATCAGCCGTGAACTCGTACAGGCTGTTTGACCCTTCCCAATCATCAACAATCAACATGTGGCCTGTGCGTGGATCAATCGCGATACCCTGTGCCTCACTCAAGGGAGGAGAGAGCTTCATTGTATCCAACCTCGCTGTCAAAGCATCCTCTGACGTGAACCACGACAACCGTTCGGGATCATCCTCTACGGTCACGATTTGTCTTTTGGCGTTGATCGCGATTCCTTCCGTGTC
Source organism: Ruegeria sp. YTSB088 (assembly GCF_059609825.1). Lineage (NCBI taxonomy): Bacteria > Pseudomonadati > Pseudomonadota > Alphaproteobacteria > Rhodobacterales > Roseobacteraceae > Ruegeria > Ruegeria sp. YTSB088. The sequence goes on from NZ_JBXWMM010000009.1 coordinate 197,163, forward strand.
CACAAATCTACCTTCCAGTTCAAAGGGCGCTCCTAAAGGCTCGACGTCCTTTGTGACTCGTTGAAGGCTGCCAAGGCCATCTCCCAGCAACAAGTGATCCCGTTCAATAGCAATTGCTTTGATCCGGAAGAGATCGCTGGATATGCGTCTCAACTCATTGCCTTGCAATGTGACAAGAACTGCCTCGGGCCCCTCGTTCGCGATCCACAACCCACAAAAGGTTGGGTCGTAATCGAGACTTGCGGGTTGATTTAGCTCGTAGCGCCCGGTTTCGCTGAGCTGCAATGCCATGGCCGGGGAAAACACGGTGCAGATCAGTAAAGCTGTGGTCCTCGCAAACACTCAGGATGCTCCTAAAATTTGCACCAGAAGGGTGGGGCGGTATCGCGATAGGTCAATACAATGAGTACCTACACTCCATAAACCAGAGAGCATCACATTATCAGAACAGAGAGACTTAGAACGCGGAAACTGGTTGCGAACGGTTTGGTTCGACGCAATTGGGTTGTGCGAGAGTACGTTTGAACTGAGGTTGCGACAAATTCGCGAACCGACATCGTGGCGATTGTTGGATTTGCGAAATCAACACTAACAAACGAAACAACCTCAGGCTTCATAGAACAAACTTGCAATCGCGTGCTCCGGCGTAGTCACTTAGGACACAGGGTTGGAGGAAGCCGATGGCGAAATGGAAGTTCGTGATTTGTGTTTGTTGCGCGCTGGCTCTTGTCGCTTGCGCTCCAAAAACCCGCAAATATGAAAAGACCGTATCGGCTTCGCTGCCAGCGATTTCGGGCACAGCTCTGGGCCAGGCGGCCAATCGCCTTGGGGACCCCAAAGACGGTCGGTCAGGCGTCAAGCTGATCAGTGATGGCGAAGAAGCGCTCGTCTCAAGGCTGTTGTTGGCGGCTGCGGCCGAGCGAACGATAGACGCGCAATACTACCTTCTGCACAACGACCCAACGGGTCACCTCTTTGCAGCCAGTCTTTTGCAGGCAGCAGATCGGGGTGTTCGCGTCCGATTGTTGCTGGATGACATGGATACGTCCAGCTATGACGCGATGACAGCCGCATTGGACAATCATGAGAATATTGAAATCAGGCTGTTCAATCCGTTTTGGCGCGATCAGAGCCTATTGTTCGCGGGTCTGACAGACTTCAAACGCATCAATCGCAGAATGCACAACAAGTCCATGACGGCGGACAACGTGTTCACGATTGTGGGTGGGAGAAACATCGGCGCCGAGTATTTTCTGGCGCGGAAAGAAATGAACTATGCCGATCTGGATGTGCTGGCCGCAGGCCCTGTTGTACGCGAGGTGTCGCATAGCTTTGACGCTTACTGGAACAGCGAATTCGCCGTTCCGGCTCATGTGGTCGTTGGAGAACCTAAGGAATTTGACCTTGCTGATGCGCGAGTCCGGTTAAACGAACTGGTCGAGGAAGCGAAGCTAACCCAGTACGGAGCTGCCCTCAGAAAGTCAGCGCAAGAGAACTTCGCGGATGGAGCCCTGTCACTGGATTGGCTGCCTGCGAAGCTTTATGCTGATCCGCCCGCAAAAGCCGCGGGTCTCGAGAACTCAGGTCCCGTTCTGGCATCTCAATTGTTTCCGTACTTTGAGAATGCCAACAGTGAGGTGAACATCGTGTCCGCCTATTTCGTGCCGCGCAACAACGGTGTGAAATGGCTTACCGAACTTGAGAGCCGCGGTGTTAACGTGAAGGTCGTGACCAATTCGCTTGCGTCTAACGACGTCGCACCCGTTTACGCACACTACGCTAAAAAACGCCGAGCACTTTTACGCGGTGGAGTAGAACTCTATGAGTTGCGACCCGACGCCTATCAGGTCCAACGCCGGGGTATAAACTGGGCTCAATCAAGGTCAGGCCTACACTCCAAGGCATTTGCAGTTGATGACCGATACTTGTTCGTAGGGTCGTTCAACTGGGACCCACGATCTGTCAATATCAACACCGAGATGGGAATTTTGATTGACTCGCCAGCACTGACTGCACAGACCATGAGCGCTTTGGACGACGCTTTACCTGCATACACATATAAAGTAGCGCTCGAGCAAGATGGTCAGCTTAAATGGACGACAAAAAATGATGATGGCAACATCCTTGAATATCGATCCGAGCCGACAGGATCAACCTGGGATCACTTAGTTTCTGGTTTTCTAAGTGTTTTACCAATTGGGTCCCAGCTTTAGGTTTATTGGGAGAAACACTGACGGCTTTTCGCCCCACTTGGGGGCGCGACTACACTGAATGGGTTTTCACCCTAGTGTTTTTTAGCCCATCGCTTGGGCGACCTTCAGTAGAAATCAATCTCGCTGACGTCTACGCGGACCTCATGATCGCGCCCGTAGGCAACAACTCCAATTGACGTGATTTCGTCAGCGACGGGAATAGCGCGCAACATGACACCTGAAGCCTTAAAGCCTGACAGGGGTAAACTGATTTTGGTCCATTCTTCAGAAGTTGGAAACTCGGCCTGATAGTATTGCCATGGAAGCACTGTGCCACGTGTTCTGAGGTGAACGAAGTATTGCTCGCCGTTCCCTCGGACCAACAGTCTGACGCCTGATACACCCTCATCTGGCCGATCAGGCAACTTGCGTCGGAACTGGATGAAGCCTCCGTTGTTTTCTGTACTCACGGTTCCGGTCAGCCGCGCGAATGCAACATTACCTTCCGAACTAAACTGCACCTGCCCTGAAGAAACTCCGCCCATGACAGTGTCGGCAACGTAGTCCCAACGCGTCTCCGGAGACTTGGAGAAGTCTTCAGTTAAATTTCCATCAGCCTGAGCCATTGTGCATCCGATGATTACAAGACCTGAAACAAGCCCAGTGAAGTTGGCACGCATATCGTTCTTTCTCAGTTCAGTATCGCGATAGAAAAGTTCAAGGCCGTGGCAAATGCGACCCATGCAAAGTAAGGCAAGAAGGCCAGTGCGGAGACCCGATCCGAGTTCCTGACCCGAGCGATGAACACGACGATGACAATCAGCAACGCGAGAATGACCACAAGGGCAAACCATGGCAGTTGCAGTACAAAAAAGGTTGGGGACCACAAAAAGTTCAGAGCCATCTGTGCCCACCACAGCTTCATGGCAGC
>NZ_JBXWMM010000010.1:0-174389 GCF_059609825.1 Ruegeria sp. YTSB088
CAGGCATCTCCCACCCAGCAAAATCAACCATCTTACCACCCAAAGCAACGTGCAACGAGTGAAGAGGCGTGCGTTTCGGTGACGTCATGATCCGGCCAACTTCCGATTATTTAAAGGTCAAAATGCATGACAGTCAGTCTGCCCCAAGCCGCATAGAATGCAATGATTCCACCCGGTTTTTTGTGAAACACCGATCCGAAGAAGAGGCGGTATACAGACGCATGCACCATGAATGTTCCTATAGGAAACTTTTTTCCGTTAGGCAACAGTCCTCGTTTTCACCGGGTAAAAAATCCATTCATCTTGCCAAAAGCCAAGAAGAGGGACTTCTCCGCTGATGCAACATCTTCTTCGGCAGTATTTTGCAAAGTGACGCTCAAGTGGAGAGTGTCCGCACGGCATGATCCAGAACTTCGAGCCCCGCAATCAAATCGGCCTCTGCCGTATCTTCGGCAAAGTCATGGCTGATTCCGCCGATCGAGGGCACGAACACCATCGCGACCGGCATCAATCGAGAAACGTTGGTGGCATCGTGCAAGGCCCCTGACGGCATTGTGCGCCACCTATTCGGAGCGACCCGCTCCGCACCGTTTTCGAGTGCGCGGCGCAAGGTTTGATCCATGGCGACGGGTTCCAGCCCCAGCATCGGGTCGTAGTCCAAATTCAGTCCCAGTTCCTCGGCCGTCTCATGAGCTGACGCTCGAATGATCTCCTCCATCCGGGCCAAACGGTCTGCATCACCATCGCGCCATTGCATCGAGAAGCGAACCCGTCCCGGCACGATGGACGATGCGTTTGGATGCAGGTCGACCCGCCCGATAGTCCAGACAGTCTGCGGGGTGACAACATTGCGAAACCACTCATTGAGCCGGGTGTTGAACAGGGACAGGGCCTGAAATGCGTCACGACGCAGGTGCATGGGAGTGGTGCCGGCGTGATTCTGCTGACCTTCGAAGGTGATCGACATATCGCGGATGCCAACGATATCGGTGACCACGCCAATCTGGCCTCCAGACGCGTCCAGCGAGGGGCCCTGTTCGATATGCATCTCTATGAAGCCAGTGAAACGGGACGGGTCCACGAAACCTTGCGCCAGGTCTGCCATGGATGATCGGGCCTGGCCAAAGCTGACACCGGCCCCATCCGTCAACACATCGGCTTTTTCCAGAGGTAACCCGCCCGACCAGACGGCCGAGCCAGTGGTCACACCAAACCGCCCCTCTTCGTCCTGAAAGCTGACAACCGAAACGGGCCGGTCGCTGGAACGTGCGATTTCCAGCGCGGCAATAACGCCCAGCGCACCATCCAGCCAGCCGCCTTCAGGCTGACTGTCAGAATGTGATCCCAAAAGCAGCGAGGGGCCGGTCACCAATCCGAACAGGTTGCCAACCGGGTCAAACTGCGGGGTCAGGTCTGCTTCGCGCATACGTCCGGCAAGCCACTGGCGCGCGGCGATATCCGCGTCCGAATAGGCGGGGCGGACAACCCCCTTGCCCACACCCGAGGCACCGAATTCACGCAACTTATGCAGGTCGGTCAGAAAACGCATGTGATCGACGGTCATAAACCCCTCCGAAGACTTGTTCGGGGCGAACCATAGCCAGAAACAGAAAAGGGGCGAGGTTTTTTTCAACGGACATGAAACCCCTCTGGCACCGGAGGGGAACCTGCCCTAAGACTTCGGCGCAAGAGGGACCGACATGTCACATATCACATTGGTGCGTCACGGGCAGGCAAACACAACAGCACGGGACGAGGTAAGTTACGACAGGCTCAGCGACTTGGGGCATCAGCAGGCCCGCTGGCTGGGGGCGCATCTGCGTGATACCCGCAGCCATTATACCCGGGTCTATTGCGGCACCCTGACCCGCCACGCCGAGACAGCGGCCAGTATGGACTTGCCCAATCCAATCCGCGACGCACGACTGAACGAGATCGAGTATTTCACGCTGGCGCAATTGTTCGAGGACCAACACGGTGTCGCGATCCCCACGGACCGCGAAGGTTTTGTCGAACATCTGCCCAAAACGTTTGCGGCCTGGGCCAATGGCGAAATTGAGAACCCGCCGGAAACTTTCGTAGAATTCGAGACGCGCGTGCGCGACGCGCTGCACGAGATCGGAACCGAGGGCGGATCGGCCATTGTCGTGACCTCAGGCGGGTTAATTTCGATGGTGGTGCGTCAGGCGATGGGGTTGGATATCCCGTCAATGGCACGGGTGGCCCTTGCCATCATGAACACGTCAATGCATCGTCTGCACCCGATTGGCGCTCAACTGAGCCCGGTTCTTTTCAATGCCGTACCGCATTTGGAAGCCCCTGACCGACAGTTCGCGCAGACCCACCTGTAACCAGACCGGAGACGCCTGATGCAGCTCTACTATGCACCCCGTACCATCTCGGTCGCTGTTGCGATTGCCCTGGAAGAGGCCGGACTGGAATACGAAGCAATCAAGCTCGACTTCGCCGGGGGCGAGCAGACGAAACCGGCCTACAAACAGATCAATCCCAAGGGCCGCGTTCCGGCGCTGGTCGTTGATGGAGGCATCCTGACCGAGACCGGGGCTTTGCTGGAGTTTGTTGCCGCCAAGGCCCCCGAAGCAGGGCTGGTGCCTCCCGATCCGGTGATGGCCGCGCGGATGCGCGAAGTGATGTTCTACCTTGCCTCGACCATGCATGTGAATCATGCGCACAAGTTGCGCGGGCACCGCTGGGCCGACAAGAAATCCAGCTGGAAGGACATGAAAGACAAGGTCGCGCAAACGATGACCGAATCCTGCACTTACATCTCGTTGAGCGGGCTGCGTGGACCATTTGTGCTGGGCGAGGCGTTCTCGCTGGCCGATGCTTACCTGTTCGTGGTGTGCAGCTGGCTTGAAGGCGACGGAGTCGATGTTTCGGCCTTTTCCAAAATCGTCGCCTTCCGTGAGGCGATGGAGGCACGTCCCTCGGTTCAGGCGGTGCGTGCCGCCGGAATGCTCTGACAAAAGGAAGTAAGATGACACATCTCTGGGTCCGGGCAGAACAGCGCCCGAACGAAGAACGGGTTGGGCTGACACCGGAAGGTGCCGCCGCGCTGATCGCGGCTGGCATCCGCGTGACGGTCGAGGAAAGCCATGCCCGCGCCATCCCACTGGACGGCTACAAGGACGCTGGCTGCGAGATCGCGCCCGAGAATTCCTGGCCCGATGCCCCGCTGGACGCGATTATCTTCGGCCTCAAGGAGCTACCCGAAGACGGTACACCCCTGCCCCACCGCCACATCATGTTCGGCCACGCCTACAAGGGCCAGCATTCGGGCCGCAAGCTGCTGGAGCGGTTCAAGGCCGGTGGCGGCACGCTTTATGATCTGGAATACCTCGTGAATGAGGATGGTCGCCGGGTCGCGGCATTCGGGTATTGGGCCGGTTATGCGGGTGCTGCCGTGACGCTCAAGACCTGGGCGGCGCAGCAACGAGGCGGGATATGCCCGCCCGTTGGCGTGTACGCTGGCAAGGATGCGCTGAATGCGGAACTTCGGGATGAGCTTGACGCCACCGGTGCAACGCGCCCGCGCGCCATCGTCATCGGAGCTTTGGGCCGCGTCGGCACCGGTGCCGCAGACCTGTGTGTGGCGATGGGCGTCGCGGTCACCAAATGGGACATGGCCGAGACGGCCAGCGGTGGACCTTTCCCAGAAATCCTTGACCATGATCTGTTCCTGAACTGCATTTTCGCGCGGCCCGGCACTCCGGTCTTTGTCCCGCGCGAGGCGCTGACAGCCCGCCGCAACCTGACAGCCATCGGCGACGTGGCCTGCGACCCGGACAGCGACTACAACCCGGTGCCCGTCTATGACCGCGCCACCACATGGGAAGCACCCGCCCTGCGCGTGGCCACCGACCCGGTGATGGACGTGATGGCAATCGACAACCTTCCGTCTATGCTGCCGGTTGAAAGCTCGGAAGACTACGCGGCGCAGCTTCTGCCGTCCCTGCTGACCCTGACCGATCTGGAAAAGGGTGTCTGGGGTCGCGCGCGGGACGAGTTCAACAAACATGTTTAGGCGAGCACACGCATGGAACACCTGATCGGAGGGGCGGCGGCGGTTCTGGGTACCATCTGCTGGTTGCCGCAGACCCTGAAAACCTGGCGCAGCCGCGAGACCAAGGATTTGTCTCTGCCCGCAAACCTGTTGATTCTGACCACCCTGACTTTGTGGCTGATCTATGGGTTGATGATCTCGGCGTGGCCGCTGATCCTCGGCAATGTGATATCGATCCTTCTTGTCGGTGCGATTGTGACCGCGAAATTGAAGTTCGGCTGAACAGCCTCAGAGGAGTTTTCTAATGACCATTCATTGGTGTGGCACCGGCCTCTCGGCCATTCCCGGCCTGCGCCGCCTGATCGAAGGCGGCCATAAGGTCACCGTCTGGAACCGGACCATCGAAAAGGCCAAGGCCGAGGTCGGAGACCTGACCGACGACATCCGCGCCTTCGACACCGACGCGCTCGGCGCTGTATTGGAGAAGGGCGATGTGATCGTCTCGATGCTGCCGGGCGACTGGCACGTGCCGCTGGCAGAACTGGCGATTTCGAAAGGAGCCAATTTCGTCTCGTCCTCGTATATCGCGCCCGAGATGCGCGCGCTGGATGACAAGGCGCGCGAGGCCGGTGTCGCACTGGTCAACGAGGTCGGTCTGGACCCGGGCATCGATCACCTGATGGCGCATGCGCTGATCGACGACTACCGCAGTTCTGATTCATTCGATCCGAAAAACCACCTCAGCTTCATCTCATATTGCGGTGGCATTCCCAAACATCCGAACCCGTTCCGATACAAGTTCAGCTGGTCGCCGCTGGGCGTGCTGAAAGCACTGCGGTCGCCGTCGAAGTCGATCCGCGATTACGCGCCGCTGGACGTAACCCGCCCGTGGGATGCAATCAGCAGCTACATTGCCCCGCTGCCAGCGCCGGAAAGCTTCGAAGTCTATCCGAACCGCGACTCGATCCCCTTCATGGCGCAATACCATTTCGAGGATCACTGGCCGGTCAAGGAATTCGTCCGCGGCACCCTGCGCTTGAACGGCTGGGCCGACGCGTGGTCGGAAGTGTTCACCGAGATCGAAACCCTGTCTGGTCCCGAAGGAGATGCGCGTCTGAAAGAGATGTCGGACCAGTTCTGGGAGGAAAACGCCTATGACGAAGGCGAGCCTGATCGCGTTGTACTGTGCGTGGGATTGAAGGCCGAGAAAAACGGTATCCCCGTCTGGCACAAGACCTATGTCATGGACGCCTGGGGGGATGAGCGTGGGACGGCGATGGCGCGTCTGGTGTCCATTCCGGTCTCACTTGCCGTCGAGGCCGTATTGAACCGCGCCATCCCGGCCGGAGTTCACGCGGCCCCCAGTGATCCCAAGCTGGTGCAGGGGTGGATGAGCGAAATCAACAGGCTGGCCCAGCATCTGCAAATCGTCGATCACACGGCCTGAATGCAAAAAAGCCATTCCAGACAGTCTGGAATGGCTTTCATTGTTCTTCTTTATGCATGTTGTACTCATTCGGGTTTCTCTCACCCGACCTTTAGATATACCGCTGGATAGTATCTTCGATATCACTGCGGTTGATTCCGAGCTCTGACAATTTATGATCGGTCATTGCATTCAGATGCTGCGCTGCGCGGACAATATCAGGGCTGATCGAACGGATTCGCATTGCACGATCGAACAGCAAAAGCGCGCTGGCAGCCGGAGCCGATTGATTGGTGGGCGGTATGACGTCGAACATACTGGTAACCTCACTAACAGGATCACGGGAATTGGTTTCAGGTCACGCTGAGTGCTTCATCACTGCCGGTAAGGCTTGTTGTTATAAACACTCTCATATGCGCATCGTTTGATCTGATCCCGCTGGACGCCGATATCGGCCAGTTGCAGGTCATCAAGCTTTTCCAGATCCCGCACGGTTTTCGAGAAAATCCGGCGGCGGAAATGCTCAACCTTTGCATCCGCATAGTTTGAAAACAGACCGTCAAGCAGGCCACCCCGGCCTGCGAACGTTTGTGTATGTGACATGTCTTTCTCCTCCTGAACTTGATGTCATTGTCTTCCTGACATCAAATAAAGGAGGCATTCGTTAAGGACGCCATTCCAAAACATTAACGTGCGTTTAAAGATCCTGCGCTAGTGCCGGACCCGACTTTACCTGCTTTCGGTGGGCAAGACTGTCTGAATGGCAAAACGCGTCGCCGGATCGATGTTCCCAGCGGAAAGGAGAGCATCGAACCTGTGTTGCAAAGGAGAAAAGTCCCAATACCGAACCGCAATGGCGGTTTGCGCAGCCAGTGAAGTATCACGATCTAATACGCGGCCATAGATCTCCAATATTTTAGCACGATGTTCGGGCATCGACGTGCCCGCATCAGACAGGGCTCGGATCAAGCTGCTTTTTTCGTCAAATGACAAAGTCGCTTGAGTAAGAGCTGCCTCGATCCTGGCAAGGGCTTCTGAACTGTCCGCTTCAATTCCCGCGAGTGCCCACTCCTCCAGATGCACCCCACCGTTCTGTAGCCGCGCCTTGTATCGCGACCGAACAATAGAAACCGCAGTTGCGTCCGATTGTAACCCGAGTAGCCTGATCGATACCGGCGCATAGTTGAACCGCTGTAATGTCTGAACTTCCTGTAACAGCTGCTCCGTTGGTACAGCCAGTCCAGCGGCACGAACTAACTCGTATGGTGCACGACTGATCTCGACCATCGCCGTATCACGCAATATCCGGTCGGAATGTGTGAGAAAGCTGCCAAAGAAAGTCACTCGTTCGATGTCTTTCGTTTCACCCAGAATCCAGTTTTGCCCGTTGGTCTGAAGTGCGTCCAAAAACCGAGCCCGTTCCGGAGTAATCCGAAAAACCTTTTTCCAGCTCCGCGAAAACCCGCGACCGGCGGCATCGATGTCGTCGGTGCCGTAAATCAGCAAAACGCGGGCCTCAGTATCTGATCGAAATGCCGCGCGTGTTGCGCTATCAATGAGAAAGGGAATATCTGGTAGCGACGAAAGCTTTCCCTGAGTTCCTTTGATAATGGTAACCGGCTGATACTTAAAAGCGTTATCAAACGCTGGCCGTGCCAGAATAACTACGTTCGCCGATAGTATGCGGTCAGCAAGCGTAAACTCCGGCAAAGTTAGACAGATGCTGCATGCCTCCACAGGTCGGACGCTCGTAGTCCCCAAAAAAATCGAGACAAAGAACCCGAAAAGCCGTGTCATACGTCGCAAGTTCCTGCCCCTAAATCCAAAACCCACCCTGTTCGTAGGTTGTAAACTAACTCAATTTGAGAGCATATGCCATTTCTTGAACGTCGGTGGCTTGGTCTAGGGGCGAACTATCGGTTTAGATTGCTTCATGACCTTGGGTCCCGTCTACATCAGATCATTTTCGACGTCCTCGGCCGATATCCCCAACGCATCCAAACCATTCTCAAGATGATCGGACATGTGCGGAGTACCGATCAGGTAGTCGGCGCAGGGGGTTGAGGCCTCGGCCTTGGCAGTGGCAATCGCTTCGGCCAGATCTTCGGCGAAAAAACTTTCGCGGCCGATCCACATGATGGCAACCAGTTCGGCTTGCTCGTCTTCGCTCATACGTTCGATAAAGGCGCGCATTTCACCTTCTGCCCGGTTTAGCTCGCGCCCCATCATGGCTATCTGAGCGACCTTTCTTGCCGATATTTCCAACATGGATCATGTTCCTCGTGTTCGCGGTTGTCATGCCATCACAATCACCGAACACCACCCGAGTCTTTGATCTTACGCAAACAACGGCCCTAGTGCCGCGCCCGTGAAACCGGCTGGTCCGGTACCGGTTGCCTGCGAAACGGGCGAAAGGTTGCTTTTTTCAACCACAGCCTGAAAGCCTGCCAGACGATCAGTGCAAAGGTTCTCCGGGCGCCAAATGGTCGCCGCAGCAAGGACCACAGGATCACCCGGTTGGTCAGGGGCTGCCGCGGTCCGGTCAGCGTCGCGATCAGCCCACCGCCAGCGCGGCCATAGTCGATCCAGACGCCGACCCGATCCGGGCGATAGTCAAAGCGGAACGTATAACTGCCTTCGATCTTCTGAAACGGTGAGACATGCATCAGCTTGTCCGCCACCACCCTGTCAGTCGGTTCGATGGCCGAGAAATCGGGTTTGTGACACAGGTAGCTATGGCGGGTGCCATAAGTATTGGTGACTTCGGCGACCACGGCATAAAGATGGTCACTGTCGTCAAAACAGAACCAAAAACTGACGGGATTGAAGACGTGCCCAAAAACGCGAGGTTGGGTCAGCAACTCGAAGCGCGCCGGTTGTTGTACCGACATCTCATCAAAACGCGCACGCAGCCAAAGCGCGCCTTCGCCCCGACCTGGCTCTCCTCCATGATCTCTGGTGCGCCAGTTCGTGACATTCGCGCGATCAACCGAAAACAGCAAGGGCGTGTTCTGTGCTGCTTCGGGATCCAGCAGAATGTAGTCGACCGAGTAACGAAACGCGTTTTCGATCGCGCCCTTGCGCCCGTGGTAGGTGTGGCCCGCGATATGGTCTATTTCCTGCGTCATCCGTTGCTTTCCGGCCTTCTCGTAAACACCTTTAACTGCACTGAATTTCTTCAGATGCCGATAACCTTGATACGGAAATTTGCACAAATTGGATCATAATGTCCCTATAAAGTGATCCGGCTTGGGTAACGCGCCGTATTGAGGTTATGTTTACCGAGATCGATACCGTGACCTTGGACGAACCTGCGGCTCAACCGGCCGCCCTTCAGCCTCGGCGCGAAAAGAAACGCATCAAGGGTGGACGGGTGAACGGAACCAACGGCAGGCGCGAGACGAGAACCGAATGGGTGGACCACGTCAGGCGCATCCGCGACGAGCAGGATCAGGCGGCATTTGCCGAGCTGTTCCAGCATTTCGCGCCGCGCATCAAGGCGTTCCTGATGAAGTCAGGGTCAGACGCCGCGATGGCGGAAGAGTGCGCCCAAGAGGTGATGGCGACCTTATGGCGCAAGTCCCATCTGTTCGACCCGACGCGGGCAACGGTGGCCACCTGGGTGTTCACCATCGCTCGGAACAAGCGCATTGACGTTCTGCGCAAGCAACGCCGCCCCGAACCCGAAGATCTGTGGTGGGGTCCCGAGGCCGAGCCTGAGCAGGACGATGTCATCGCGCTGCAACAGGAAACCGCGCAGCTGCGCACCGCTTTGACAGCGCTGCCGGACGCGCAGAGAGAACTGATCGAAAAGGCGTATTTCGGTGATCTGAGCCATCGGGAAATCGCGTCACAGACCGGCTTGCCGCTGGGAACGATCAAGTCACGAATTAGGCTGGCGCTGGACCGCTTGCGCCATGCGATGAACTGAGATGGGTAACATGAGTAAGTCGATCAAACATCACCTGACAGATGACCTGTTGATGGCATATGCCGCAGGAAGTCTGCCCGAAGCCTTCGACCTGATGGTCGCGACGCATCTGTCTCTGTGCGACCATTGCCGTGCGCGGGCCGGGAGTTACGACGCCGTAGGTGGACATGTTCTGGAGGAACAGACAGAATCCATCGCCATGAGTGATACATCTCTGGCCGCGACAATGGCATTAATCGCCAAAGGCGCACCAGCGGCGAAACCTGCGCGTCCGAATTGCCCAGTGTTGCCGGCGCCCTTGCAGGACTATGTCGGCGGGACTGTCTCTGATATCCGCTGGAGACCCGTCGGCATGGGCGTAAAGCAAGTCATCCTGCCGACGACAAAGGACGCGACGGCCCGCTTGCTGCTCATTCCAGCCGGTGCTGCCGTTCCTGATCACGGGCATCATGGAATGGAACTGACGATGGTGCTTCAGGGCGCTTTCTCGGACGAAGTGGATCACTTCGCCCGTGGCGACGTCGAGATCGCAGACGAGGATTTGGAACACACACCTTTGGCGGACATTTCGGAAGATTGCATTTGTCTGGCGGTTACGGATGCACCGTTGAAGTTCAACAAGCTGATGCCGCGCCTGTTCCAGCCCTTCCTGCGCATCTGACTTTACCTGCGATCCCCGCGCAAGGCGTGTTTTGAAAGGAATGATCATGTTCGGAAGACTTTTTGTATCCGTCCTTCTCGTTGCAGTCGCGCCCGTCGTCTCGGCCCAAATGTCGGCCGAGGTTCAGTTTCAGCCCGGCAATTATGGAACCATGGTCAGTGGGACCATCTCGGGAGATGGGTACTTCGACTATACGCTTGGCGCCAAAACCGGGCAGGAGATGTTTGCCGATCTTCAGGTCAGCGATACCAATGGTAACGGCGTGATCTATTTCAACATCCTGCCGCCGGGCAGCGACGGTGTCGCGATCTATAACGGATCGATCGACGGCAACACCGCCCGGATCAATCTGCCCGACGATGGAGACTATACGATCCGCGTCTATCTGATGGGCAATGATAGGGACACCGGTAAAACCGTAGGGTACAATCTAGACCTGTCCATCCAATAGATTTCAACCTTCGTGTCTTGCAAGGGGCACAACGTCAGTTTCGGCCTTCGTCTCGATTTCTTCAAAGTCGAAATTGTCCAGACGCTGCGCACGGCGGCCTGCTTTTTCGGCGCTGATCTTGATCTCTGAGATATCCTTGGCCGCCTGCCCGAAATGACGATCCAGGTTCGAGACGCGATCACCCAGGCGGTCCACATCCTTATGCAGCAGCCCCAACTCTTTGCGTATTGCACCGGCCTGTTCGCGCATACGCGCATCTTTCAGGATCGCCCGCATGGTATTCAGCGTGGCCATGCACGTGGTCGGGGACACGATCCAGACCCGCGCGGCGAACCCCTCGCGTACAACGTCGGGAAGACGGGCGTGCAGCTCGGCATAAATCGCTTCGGACGGCACGAACATCAAAGCACCGTCCGCGGTTTCCCCATCCAGGATGTACTTCTCGGAAATCGCATTGATATGCACTTTCACCGCTGCGCCGAATGCCCGCAGGCATCTATCGACATCCGCCTTCGTCTGCGCAGCGGCCAGCGCCTCGAAATCCTCCAAAGGGAATTTTGCGTCGATCACGATCGGTCCCGGCGGGTTCGGCAGGTGAATCAGGCAATCCGCCCGCCTGCCGTTCGACAATGTGGCCTGCAGCGAATAACTGTCAGCGGGCAGCGCCTTGGACACGATATCGTTCAGCTGGATTTCCCCGAACATCCCGCGCCTCTGTTTGTTCGACAGGATATCCTGCAAAGACAGCACATCGCCCGACAGTTTGGTTATATTGTCCTGCGCCTTGTCGATGGCGGCCAGACGTTCCTGCAATTGGGTCAGCGAGGTCGCCGTCTGTTTCGACGAGCCATGCAACGTCTCTTTCATCCGTTCCTGCATCTCGGCCAGCGCACGCGCCGATTTCATCGCATTATCCGCCAGCCGGTCATTCATCTGCTGCTGGACCGAAGCCAAACGCGCCTCGACCGTCTGAATCACCTGCATCTGCGCGTTGGCCTGAGTGTCCGAGACATGCTGAAGGCCGCCGCGCAACTGTTCCTGTCCCTGGCCCAGTTGCTGGACGTGCTGACCCAGATGCGCCATCTGCCGCGCCAGAGGTTCCGCCAACCGGGCCGAGCGGTTGGCCGCCCGCAACGACAGGAACAGCAGCAGCAGAATCAACGCCACCACGCCACCCACGGTCAGTATCGCGGGATCATTCAACGCCATCTCAGTGCCTGCAATCTGGATCATGGGGTTCAGCTTGTTCTCGTTTTGTTTCTATCTTGTTAAGCCATGTTTGAAACCAGATCAACTGCGTCCGAACAGGCGTTCGATATCGCTGAGTTTAAGTTCCACATAAGTTGGTCGCCCATGGTTGCACTGGCCGGAATGCGGCGTCGCCTCCATCTCGCGCAGCAGGGCATTCATTTCTTCGGCGCGCATCCGTCGACCGGATCGGATCGACCCATGGCAGGCCACACGGCTGAGGATCGCCTCGATCCTTGACTGCACCATCTGACTTTCACCCTGATCCGCGATTTCATCCAGGATATCGAGGATCATCGCCCGCGCATCGACTTCGCCCAGAATGGCAGGGGTTTCGCGTACGGCAATGGCGCTTCCACCGAAGGGTTCGATGGTTAAGCCAAAGCGCGTCAAATCATCTGCGACGGCCATCAGGCGGGCGCAATCCCCTTCGGACAATTCCACGATTTCCGGAATCAGCAGTGCCTGCGCCGCGACGCCATTCTCGGCCATCTGCGTTTTCAGCTTTTCATAAACCAGCCGTTCATGTGCAGCATGTTGATCAACGATCACCATGCCATCGGCGGTCTGAGCAATGATGTAATTCTCATGCACCTGTCCGCGGGCTGCACCAAGCGGCAGATCCTGCGCCTGAGGTTGCTCCTGAATCTCGGCGACCTGTGCAATCGGAGTCGGCTCGACAATGCTGCCACTGTAGTCGTTGGCCAGTTCGGCAAATCCCGGAGCCTGCGGACGAAACGCCTCCGTGCGCGCGGCAGGCGACGGGCGATCCATCTGATAAACCCGCGCAGGTGCCGGCTGTGCCGGTTCCGGCCGCATTGCGCCCAGCGTCGCATTCGCGACGGTCGAGGATGCCCTGTGCCCGGCTTCCGCCAAAGCATGGCGCAGGCTGGAAACGATCAGTCCCCGCGCAATACCGGGATCTCGGAACCGGACCTCGGATTTGGCAGGGTGGACGTTCACGTCAACCAGCGTGGGGTCGCAGTCGATGAACAAAGCCGCAGCCGGGTGGCGGTCGCGGCTCAGGAAATCGAAATAAGCCGCCCGCAGCGCGCCGGTCAGCATCTTGTCGCGCACGGGGCGTCCGTTGACGAAAAGGTACTGTGCCACGGCTGCGCCCCGCGAATAGGTCGGCAGGGCGGCGTAGCCGTAAAGACGGATGCCTTCACGTGTGGCATCAATCTGCAAGGAGTTTTCTGCAAATTCGCGCCCGATCACGCGGGCCAGTCGGGCGTGGAGCGCATCAAACAGGTCTCCGTTCTCGCGATCTGCGCGAAAAGTCACGCGACCCTCTCCGCCACCGGACACATCTCGCAAGGTAAATGTCACGGAAGATTCGGCCATGGCCAGCCGTTTCACTATGTCGGTGATTGCCTGCCCCTCGGCCCGGTCGGTGCGCATGAATTTCAGGCGGGCCGGTGTGGCGTAGAACAGATCGCGCAGTTCGACCACAGTCCCCGTGCGCAGTGCGGCGGGTTTGACCGCATCCATTTTGCCACCCGCGACGTGCACCTGCGCCGCATCCGCGCCGGGAACGCAGCTGGTTATGGTCAGACGCCCGACGGCCCCCAAGGACGGCAGAGCCTCGCCCCGAAAGCCGAAAGTGTGGATGTTCAGCAGGTCCGACCCGTCAATCTTTGACGTGGCATGGCGGGACAAGGCCAGCGGAAGATCTTCCGCCGAGATACCGCACCCATCATCCGTGACACGGATCAGGGTCTTGCCACCATCGGCAACATCGATGGCAATCCGGGTGGCCCCTGCATCGATTGCGTTCTCGACCAGTTCCTTGACCGCCGAGGCCGGTCGTTCCACCACCTCACCAGCCGCGATGCGGTTGATTGCGGCATCATCGAGCTGCTTAATCACGGGGCGTTTTTCGCCGATATTGGGGTTTGCCTGGGCCATACCCCTAGACCTAGCATAATCGCGCACGATTCTGCCACCGGTTTGAACAGTACGTTTTGAAGGGAGGGGGCGTCCGGGTGTCCGCGAACGAGTCCTCATTCCGGATCACCCGGACGTGCCAAGTGAGTGGTGTGTTTCAGCTAATTAATAGGGCAGGATGTATCATGCACGTGTTGGAAAATCTGCTTAAGATTTTCCCGCTCAGTTTCTGGGCAGAGTTTGGCCGATGGCGTATGGGCAAGAGTGGCGGGAAAATGCCCGATCAGACAGACATGTGAGCGCCGATCCGAGCCCGGCAGGGGCCGAACATCGCTGCCAAAGCGAGAATCAGGCCTGACATCGTGGCGATCATACCCGACGCGCTGACGGCATCCGCACCACCCAGCCACAGCGGGCCATAGCCTGCAAGTACATAGCCCGACACCGCCGCGGCAATGGCGAACACAACGCTCCAGGCAATCTGCGTTTCCAGCCGGTTGGTCAACATCCGTGCCGCGGCGGGCGGGCAGATGAACATGGCGATCACGATGATCGAGCCCACCGCGTCAAAAGCCGCCACCGCCGCAATTGCCGCGGTGATAACCAGTGCCATGCCCAGAACGCCGGTGCGTATGCCAATGGTCCGAGCAAAGCCTTCATCGAAGGTAGAGATCTTCAGCGGCCGCCAGAAAAGCCATGTGAACAAAGATACACCGACCAGTGTCAGCGCAATGCGGGGTAATTCCGGGGGCATCCCGGACAGCGCCTCTGTGTCCAGCAAGGACGACCATCCGGTGGCGTCCAGCCAGATCAGGCTTTCGAGATTGCCGTAAAGCGCATGTTCCACATCCAGATGCACCGTCGACGTATCCGTCTGCTCAAGCAACAGGACGCCCGCGGCGAACATGGTGGTAAAGACCACGCCCATGGCGGCCCCGGGTTCGATCTGACCCAATCGGCGAATGGCTTCGATCAGCACCACGGCCACAACGGCAGCGCCTGCCGCGCCCAGCATCATCGGCCAGGTCGATATCGTCCCTGTGATCAGAAACGCCACAACAATTCCCGGCAGCACCACATGGCTGATCGCGTCTCCGATCAATGCCTGTTTGCGCAACACCAGAAAATTGCCAGGTAATGCGCAGGCAATGGCCGCGAATGTACCGATCAACAACGGCGTCAGAGACAGGGGGACGAATTCTTCACCACTCATACCGGCACCCCCATTGGCCCGCCGATGCGGCGGTCTATCTCGGCGATCTGATCGCGGGTCAGGACGGTTTCGATGTCCCGTAACCCATCATAAAGCGCGGCTGTCGCCTCATGCGCCTGATCTGCGCGCACGATTTCCCAACGCTTTTCGTCCCGCAACGCCTTGGCCGCGCGGGCTTTGCCGATGTCGGTCGCAACGCCGTCCGCGCGCACCAGCCCAGCGCGGCGCAGCAAGCGCAGGGTCAGGGGCTCGTAAATCTTTTGCCCTTGCGCCAAGGCCAAAAGACCCTGACGAATATGCACCCGACGCTGGAAGCGCAGATGGCGTAACACCGCAGCCAAAACGCCACGTATCGGTGCAAAAAACAAAGACACGACAAAGAAGGCAAAGCTGACCAGAACGATGATCGGCCCTGTCGGCAGGTTTGGCGCCGAGGCCGAAATGGCCGCGCCAATGTAACCAGCCAGCCCGCCAGCAACTCCGGCAAGAAGAACAACATGGTCCGAGCGTTCGGACCAGAACCGCGCGGTCACGGCGGGAATGATCAGCAAAGCCACGATCAGAATCAGACCCACGATTTTAAGGCCAACCACTGTGACGGCCATGACCAAACCCATCATGGCCAGATCAATTCTGTGCACCGGCAACCCGCGGGCCGCAGCAAACTCGGGATCGAAGGCGACAAGAATCATTGGGCGACGAATGATCATGACCATCAGCAGCGTCGCCGCCCCCCCGATTGCAATGATCATTGCATCAGCCCAGAGCATCCCGGCAGTAGACCCTAGCAGGAAGCCTTCCAATCCGGCCTGACGGCCTACGCCCA
This sequence comes from Ruegeria sp. YTSB088, assembly GCF_059609825.1. Lineage (NCBI taxonomy): Bacteria > Pseudomonadati > Pseudomonadota > Alphaproteobacteria > Rhodobacterales > Roseobacteraceae > Ruegeria > Ruegeria sp. YTSB088. The sequence goes on from NZ_JBXWMM010000010.1 coordinate 15,668, forward strand.
TCGTCTGTATGACAGTCAGCAACACGATGCCAAAGCCGAAGAAAACCGACAGGACCGCTCCGATGGCGGCGTCCTCGGCCAAACGCGTGTGACGCGTCAGCCAGTTCATGCAGAGAAGGCCGATCCAGGCCGAGATGGCCGATCCTGTCAACAGGCCCAGCAGGTTGCGCCCGTCCCCTCCCAGCGCGACCAACACCATGAAAGCCAGACAGACGCCTGGCAGAGTCGCGTGGCTGATTGCATCACTGACCAAAGCGCGCTTGCGCAGGAACAGAAATGTCCCCGTCACTCCGGCTGAAACACCCAGCAAGGTTGCACCGATGGCAACCAGCGTGGCGTTGTAACCAAGTTGAAGAGTCAGAGCATCCCAAAGCATGCGTTACCCCAGCGCGCGCGATATCTGATCGATCTGCGCGGTTGCCAGTCGACCGCCATATGCTGATTGCAATGTTTCCGCCGTGAAGGCCTCGGCCACCGGTCCCTCGGCCACCTTACGTGTATTGATCAGGAAGACGTGGTCGAAATAGTCGGTCACGGTCGCCAGGTCGTGATGCACCACGACAACCGTCTTGCCCGACTTTTTCAGGGATTTCAGCACCGAGATGATAGCTTTCTCGGTGGCCGCATCCACGCCTGCGAAAGGTTCGTCCAGAAGGTACAGATCAGCGCCCTGCGCCAGCGCGCGCGCCAGAAATACGCGTTGTTGCTGCCCGCCGGACAACTGCCCGATCTGGCGATCCGCGAAATCCCGCATTCCAACACGGTGCAAACAATCCATCGCGCACGCCTTGTGGCGGGCACGCACACGGCCCAGCAAGCCAAGTTCGCGCGACAGGCCCATCAGAACCACGTCGATGACGCGCGTTGGAAAATCCCAATCCACGCTGGCGCGCTGAGGTACATAGGCAATGCGTGCGCGCTGCGTGTCCAATGGCTGGCCAAACACGGTCACCTGACCTGACAGGGGGGAAACGATGCCAAGCGCCGCCTTGAGCAATGTGGACTTCCCGGCTCCGTTCGGTCCGATGATCGCGGTCATCGCCCCGGGCCGTACGGTCATGTCGACTGAAAACACCGCAGGTTTCTGCCCGTATGAGACCGTCAGGCCGCGCAGGGCAAGGGGGCTGTCGACCAACCCGTTGTCGTCAACGGTCATACCTTCGTCGCTAATCAGATCCAGCATCGATCAAAACCCCGCCGACAGTTTTCCGTCCATTCCGCGATCCGGCACATCACCACCCAAAGCACTGGCAATGACCGTAATGTTGTGATCCAACATTCCAACATAAGTGCCTTCATAGGTTCCTTCTTCACCCATGGCGTCCGAGAACAGTTCGCCCCCCACGTGCACCTCATGTCCCTTGGCAGCCGCGCCCTCGATCAGCGCGCGGATTGAACGATCCGAGACCGAGCTTTCGACGAAAACAGCCGTGATCTTCCGGTCAACCAGCAGATCGACCAGTTCACCAATCCGGTTCAGACCAGCCTCGGACTGGGTTGAGATGCCCTGAATTCCCAGAACCTCGAATCCGAAGCTTTCACCGAAATACCCAAAGGCATCATGGGCGGTGACAAGAACCTTGTTGTTGTCCGGAACAGACGCCAGAGCTTTGTCCGCATAGGCTGTCAGACGATCGATACCTGCCAGGTGTGCCTGCGCGTTCGCCGCAAAAACCTCGGCCGCTTCAGGACGTACCTCGGTGAGGGCTGCTTGCACTTCAAGCACTACGTCCCGCCACAACTCGGGCGTCATCCAAACATGCGGATCATATTTGTCCGCATAATCGTCATGCGCGCGCAGCTTCGACTTATCGATTCCTTCGGCAACTGCAACCACGGTTCGCTTGCGATCAAGGTCATGGAAGAAATCTTCCATCTGTGCTTCGAGGTACAGGCCATGCCACAGGATCAGATCCGCACGCGTCATCGCCACGATATCGCTGCGGGTCTGGCGATAGGCATGCGGGTCGACGCCGGGACCCATCAATCCCCTGACGTCAACCTGATCACCGCCGACCTGACGTGCCGCGTCGGCAATCATGCCCGTCGTGGCCACCACCTTGAGGGGTGCATCGGCCCAGGCTGTGACTGGCAGGGATACGGCCAGCGCCAATACTGCAAGAAAATTCCGGCGAATCATCTTCGACCTCAGCTTTTGCTTCCTGTTGAACTGAATATGAGAACCATTCGCAAGTAAGTCAACGCTAATGCGAATTATTCGCAAGAAAGTCGTTTTTTTGTCCATTTGGTCAAAATTTTTCCAATCATTGCCCGTCTACATCTTCCATTCCCCGGTCTCCCGTGCGATTTTGTCGCAAACCTCCCAAAGGACGTGACAATGGATACGCAGAGCTCAGAAAGCCCCGTGCGCACCGCGCATCTGCCGCAAGTGACCGAATCCCGGAACCCTGGCATGGATCTGGATCTGGACTGGGTGCGCGCCATTCAGGCCAATACCTCGGCTATCGAGCGCCGCGCCGCGACCCTGCCGGGCCGCCGGTCGGTCAAAAAGGAATATCAGGCAGCCTGGCTGCTGAAGGCGATCACGATGATCGACCTGACCACCTTGTCAGGCGATGATACCGTGGGTCGCGTGCGCCGCCTGTGTGCCAAGGCACGGCAACCTGTTGCCCCTTCAGTGCTGCAAGCGCTGGATATGCCACCGATCACCACCGGGGCGGTCTGTGTCTATCACGACATGATCGAACCCGCCGTGGATGCCCTGGCAGGCACCGGGATTCCTGTCGCAGCCGTTTCGACCGGCTTTCCGGCGGGCCTGTCCCCCTTCCACCTGCGCGTGGCCGAGATTGAAGAGAGCGTGAAAGCCGGGGCCGAGGAAATCGATATCGTGATCTCGCGTCGACATGTGCTGTCGGGCGACTGGCAGGCGTTGTACGATGAGATGAAGGCCTTCCGTGTGGCCTGCGGTAATGCGCATGTCAAAGCCATCCTCGCCACCGGCGAACTGGGCAGCCTGCGTAATGTTGCGCGCGCCTCGCTGGTCTGCATGATGGCGGGGGCGGATTTCATCAAGACTTCGACCGGCAAGGAAAGCGTCAACGCCACCCTGCCGGTGTCGCTGGTGATGATCCGGGCGATCCGTGACTATTACGACCGCACCGGCTATCGCGTGGGCTACAAGCCTGCGGGCGGGATTTCCAAGGCCAAGGACGCGCTGGTCTACCTGTCGCTGATCAAGGACGAGCTTGGCGACCGCTGGCTGCAACCCGACCTGTTCCGCTTTGGCGCCTCGTCGCTGTTGGGCGATATCGAGCGGCAGTTGGAACACTATGTGACAGGCGCTTACTCCGCCGGTTACCGTCACTCCATGGGGTGAGGCGCGCCCGGAACTCGTTCCGGTGGAACGATTTCAGCGCTGAACGGGCGAAGCCCCGGAAAAGGACAAGAACTATGACAGTCAAAGAGATTTTCGAAACCATGGAATACGGACCCGCCCCCGAAAGCGCTGCCGAGGCGTTGGCCTGGCTGGTCGATCAGGGCGACAAGTTTGGACACTATATCGATGGTACCTTTACCAAACCCGGCAAGGGGTTCGAAAGCCGCAACCCGGCGACCGGAGAGGTTCTGGCCAAGCTGACGCAAGCGAAACAGGCAGACGTGGACGCTGCCGTGACCGCCGCGCGCAAAGCGCAACCCAAGTGGGAAAAACTGGGTGGCGCGGGCCGTGCGCGATACCTCTACGCCATCGCGCGCCTGTTGCAGAAGCATTCGCGCCTGTTTGCCGTGCTGGAAAGCCTCGACAACGGCAAGCCGATCCGTGAATCGCGTGACATCGACATCCCTCTGGCGCAGCGGCATTTCTATTTTCATGCGGGCATGGCCCAGCTGATGGAAAGCGAGCTGCCAGACGCTGAGGCACTGGGTGTGTGCGGCCAGATCATCCCGTGGAACTTTCCATTGCTGATGCTGGCGTGGAAGATCGCGCCTGCACTGGCGATGGGCAATACGGTTGTTCTGAAACCGGCGGAATACACTTCGCTGACCGCGCTGGTGTTTGCCGATATCTGCCAGCAGGCCGGTCTGCCCAAGGGCGTGGTCAACATCGTGACAGGCGACGGCGCAGTGGGCGAGATGATCGTGAACGCGGACGTGGACAAGATCGCCTTTACCGGTTCGACCGAAGTGGGCCGCCGCATCCGCGAGGCCACCGCCGGTTCCTGCAAGTCCCTGACGCTCGAGCTGGGCGGCAAGTCGCCCTATATCGTCTTTGACGACGCCGATATTGATTCAGCCATCGAAGGTCTGGTCGATGCGATCTGGTTCAATCAGGGTCAGGTCTGCTGTGCGGGCTCGCGCCTGCTGGTGCAGGAAGGCATCGCCGACCGTTTCCATGACAAGCTGCGTGCCCGGATGGACAAGCTGCGTGTCGGCAATCCTCTGGACAAATGCATCGACGTGGGCGCCGTGGTCGACCCGGTTCAGTTGCAGACCATCAAAGGCATGGTCGAAAGCAACACTGCTGGTCACGTTCACCAGGCCGCGTGTGATTTACCTGCGAACGGGTGTTACTATCCGCCGACTTTGATCTCGGGCCTGGAGACCTCGGACCCTCTGATGCAGGAGGAGATCTTTGGCCCGGTTCTGGTCTCGTCCACCTTCCGCACCCCGGAAGAGGCAGTCGAACTGGCCAACAACACCCGTTACGGGCTGGCCGCGACGGCCTGGACCGAGAACGTGAACCTTGCGCTGGACATCGCTCCCAAGCTGGTCGCGGGCGTGGTTTGGGTAAACGCCACCAACCTGTTCGACGCAGCCGCCGGGTTTGGCGGTGTACGCGAAAGCGGCTTTGGTCGAGAAGGAGGCTGGGAAGGACTGGCCGCGTACACCAAGCCCAAAGGCAAGGCAAAACCGCTGGCGAAGGTCGAAGCAGTCACCGGCGAAGGTGCGCCGGTAGATCCGATCGACCGCACGGCCAAGATGTATGTCGGAGGCAAGCAGGCGCGGCCTGACAGCGGCTATTCGAAGCCGGTCTGGGGTAAGGCGGGGCTGCTGGGCCACGTGGGCCTTGCCAACCGAAAGGACGTCCGAAACGCGGTAGAGGCCGCGGCGGGGGCCAAGGGCTGGTCCAAGACCACCGGCCATCTGCGGGCGCAGATCCTGTACTATATCGGCGAGAACCTCTCGGCCCGCGCGGATGAATTCGTCGGGCGCATCGACGCGATGACCGGCCGCAAGGACGGCGCGAAAGAGGTCGACGCCGCGATCCAGCGCCTGTTCACCGCCGCTGCCTGGGCCGACAAGTATGACGGTCAGGTGCATGGCGTTCCGATCCGGGGCGTGGCGATTGCGATGAAGGAACCGGTGGGCGTGATCGGCGCGCTCTGTGCGGACGAGGCGCCGCTGCTGGGTCTGGTCTCGGCCATGGCGCCTGCGATTGCGATGGGCAACCGGACAGTTCTGGTGACGTCCGAGCCATACCCTCTGGCCGCGACGGACTTCTACCAGATCCTCGAGACCTCTGACGTGCCTGCGGGTGTGGTCAACATCCTGACCGGCAGCCATGCAGAGCTGGCGAAACCGCTGGCCTCGCACCTGAATGTGGATGCGGTCTGGTCGTTCTCGTCCACCGACCTGTCGAAGGAGATCGAGGTCGTCTCTGCCGGGAACCTGAAACGGACATGGGTCAATAACGCGACGGCATTTGATTGGGGCATGGACCATTCCCGCCGCTTCCTTCAGGCTTCGACCGAAGTGAAAAACATCTGGGTGCCCTACGGCGAGTAGGGCTCCCCGCCTAGGGAGGCCTATATGGATTTTTCGGGAAAAACCGTCATCGTCATCGGCGGAACCAGCGGTATCAACCGCGGCATTGCCGAGGCTTTCGCGGCCGCAGGTGCCAAACTGGCCGTTGCCAGTCGGTCGCAGGAAAAGGTCGATGACACCGTTGCCGCGCTGAAAGCCGCTGGTGCACAGGATGCGATCGGGGCGGCGTTCGATGTGCGTGACCCTGATGCGGTGGCGGCGGGTCTCAAGCAGTTCCACGACGCATTTGGTGATTTCGATGTGCTGATCTCGGGTGCGGCGGGCAATTTTCCGGCATTGGCTGCTGAAATGTCAGTCAACGCGTTCAAGACAGTGATCGATATCGACCTGATGGGCACGATCCACGTGATGAAGGGGGCATATCCATACCTTAAGCGCCCGGGTGCAAGCATCATCAACATCTCGGCCCCGCAATCCTATCTACCCTATGAGGGTCAGGCACATGTCTGCGCCGCCAAGGCAGGTGTCGACCAGATTACACGCACACTCTCGATGGAATGGGGTGTGGAGGGCATTCGCGTGAACTCGGTCGTGCCGGGCTTCATCGAAGGCACGGAAGGCGCCAAGCGCCTTGCCCCGACTCCCGATGCTGGTGAGGCCTTGCGCCGCGACGTGCCGCTGGGCCGTTGGGGCCGGCCGCAGGACGTGGCCAACGCTTGCCTGTTCCTCAGCTCGGACATGGCGAGTTACATCAGTGGTACGGTTCTGGCTGTTGACGGAGCGCTGTATCAGCGTGGCTCAGGCAAGTTCGGCCAGATGATGGGGCAGATGCTGCGGAGCATGAAAAAGGGGTAAGCCGCAGCTTACCCCCACAGGTTCAGTTCGTTGTTTCCATGCCAACCGGTTTGCCAACGACAACAAAATGCAAACCATCCGGGTCGAGCAGTTCGGCGGCGACCCGGTTTACATCTTCCAATGTCACCGCGTTCACCTTGTCATTCCGGGTGGCGATATAGTCGATCGGCAGACCTTCCATCTGCATCCCAACCATGATCCCGGCAATCTGTCCGTTGCCGTCAAACCGCAGCGGATAGGCGCCGGTCAGATAGGTCTTGGCGTCATCAAGTTCCTCTTGCGTCACACCCTCAGTGGCCGCGCGCGCCCATTCATCGCGAATTACGTCGATGGCTTCGGCGATACGGTCATTGGCAGAGGACACGGATCCAAGGTAGACCGAGGCCAGATCCTTGGGCACCAGATAAGTCCCGACCCCATAGGTAAGACCGCGCTTTTCTCGCACCTCCTGCATCAGTCGGCTTTCAAACCCGCCACCGCCAAGAATGTGGTTTAGAACGAAAGCTGCAAAGAAATCCGGATCGTCCCGATCAATCCCTGCTTGACCAAACAAGGCCACGGACTGAGGCGTGTCGAATTCGACAACACTGACGCCGCCGGAAATGTTGACATCAGCCTTGCCGGGGATGGGCTTTCCGGTGTCCGACAAGTCGCCGAGCAGGGTATCAAGCAGGAAACCCAGTTCCTCTGCCGTGATATCGCCGACGGCCGCCACGTACAGGCGATCCTTGGCAAAGACGCCTTCATAAGCCGCGACCACGTCGTCACGCGTCAGGGCCGAGACGCTTTCAATGGTGCCTTTCCCTTCAGATCCGTAGGGATGATCTCCATAGGCCATCTGCGCAAAACTGTGCCCCGCGATTTCGTTCGGGTCAGTCTGGTCCGAGCGCAGACCCGACAGAATCTGCGCGCGCACCCGGTCAACCGCATCCTGATCAAAACGCGGCTCGTGGATCGTTGTGCGCAGCAAATCAACCACTTCATCCCGGTTTTCGGACAGAAAACGCGCGGAAATCGAAACTGAATCGTCGCCGGCATTGTATCGGAATGAGGCGGCCAGAGCCTCCAGCTCACGGGCATAGGTCCGCGCATCCATGTCGCTCGCACCTTCTTCGATCAGCCCGCTCATAAGGTAGACCGCGCCGCGTTTGTCAGGGTCGTCCAACGATGTGCCACCACGGAATCGCAGTTCCAGCGCGGCAAATGGGATGGAATGATCCTCGACCAGCCAGGCTTTGATGCCACCGGGCGAGGTCACTTCTTCTATCTCGATCTCGGCCAAAGCCGGCAGGGCGACTAAACAGGCAATCAGCGTTGCAATAAACCGTTTCATTGCGTCACCTCGTCATCGCGCATCAGCCAGCCGGTGACCGACGCCTCTGGTTGCAGAACTTCGCGGGCTGCGGCGATGATCTCATCTCCGGTCACGGCCTGAAGGATCTCGGGCCAGGCCTGCACATCTTCGACCGTCAGACCGCTGGTCAGGGCCCGGCCATAGCGGTTGCCGATGCCGTCCACATTGTCGCGCGCATAGGTCTGGGCCGCGCGCAACTGCATCTTGATGCGGCCAAGATCGTCTTCGTTCACACCTTCGGCAATGAAATCTGCCACGGCCTGATCCATTTCGTCTTCGGCTTCTTGCAGGGAAACACCTTCGGCCGGAACGACAATAAGATCAAATGTCGTGTCATCCAGCGAAACACCACGATAGAACGCCCCGGCATAGACGACCTTCTGTTGATCAAACTGCAACTTTTCGTTCAGATAAGAGGTGGTGCTTCCACCCAGCAATTCGGCCAGCAAGAACAGAGCCGCTGCTTTCTCCTGTTCGCCCGGATCGCGTTCCGGTGCCAGATAGCTGCGCTGAACGTAAGGCTGGGCCACGCGCGGGTCCTTGAAGGTCAGACGGCGCTCGGCCGTTTGCGGCGGTTCCTGTGACCGCACCCGCTCGGGCAGGTCCGGGTTGGCGGGAATCACACCGTAATACTGATCGGCAAGCGCGCGGACTTCGTCGGGATCAACATCGCCCGTGACCACCAGAATGGCGTTATTGGGTGCATAATGGGTCTGGTAGAACGATAGCGCGTCCTCCATGTCCAGATCCTCCATCTCGTGCATCCAGCCGATGATCGGCACGCCGTAGCGGTGGTTAAGATACTGAGCCGCACTCATCTGCTCGCCGAACAGGGCGCGCGGATTGTTTTCGGTGCGCTGGTTGCGTTCCTCAAGAATCACGTCCCGTTCGGTCAGAATATCCTCTTCATTCAGCCGAAGGTTTCGCATCCGATCGGATTCCATCCGCATCATCAGCTCAAGCCTGTCGGCAGCGACACGCTGAAAATATGCGGTGTAGTCATACGAGGTAAAGGCGTTGTCGTTGCCGCCATTGGCCGCCACGGTGGCCGAAAACTCACCCGGGGCCAGCGTGTCGGTGCCTTTGAACAGAAGGTGTTCCAGAAAATGCGCCACACCTGACGATCCGATCGGCTCATCTGCGGATCCGGCACGGTACCAGACCATGTGTTGTACGACTGGTGCGCGGCGGTCTTCGACCACAACGACATCCATTCCGTTGTCCAATGTGAATGTGGTGACCGCTTCTTTCCCGTCCTCGGCAAAAACCGGGGTGGCAGCGATCAGGGCAGCCGACAAGGCCAGGGCCCGAACCATAGGGCATCCTCCGTTTCGTTTCTGGTATTCAAACTACGGTGACGCGGCCCGGGTTCAAGCCCGATGACGGAAAGTTAAGAATTATTCACCCGGCGGCGAAGATGGGGTTTCGATCCCAGCCCGACGGGCAGCTTCTGTTTCCGCGAACGGATCGATCGATTGTTTTTCGTAAACCTGACTATAGCGGTCGACCGGGAACAGGCGCAGACCGGTCCAGCGCCCCCGGCGTTTGCGGAACGCGGCGTCATCAGCCTCGACCACCTGCCGCGCATCGGGGGAAACACCATAGCGGCTGGACGCCGTGACAAGCGCTGCATCCGAGGATGGCACAGCCGTATTCGGGTTTAGTGCAGCGGCATTGCCGCCCAGTGCAGCCACAGCATCGGCATTGGGGTTCGGATCAGTCAGGTTTGCGCCACCCGGAGTAGGCGCAGGCAAGAAGGCATAATCCTGAGGCTGAGTCAGTGGTTTTACAGGCAACACCGAAAACTCATCCGGACCCGGACCCGGAGGCGCCAGATCCCGAAGACCAGGATTCGAACACGCCGCAACCGCAGCAGCAACAGTCAAAACAAATAGGGCGCGCGGCATCCGCATTGGTGTCTCCAGCCTGTTTCAGGGGCTTTTATCGCATATCATTCCGCGCGTCACGAGGCCTTTTTGCCGTCAAACAGCACCAGCCCGATGGCACCCGCAAATATGAACACATCTGCTAGGTTGAACACAAACGGGTTGTTGATGCCGCAACAAGACATGTTCAGGAAATCCAGTACATATCCGTAAAGGACCCGGTCCACCACATTCGCAAGCGCACCGCCGACCAACAAACCACCACAAAACAGCATCAGTCTTGAGGGGGCTGCACGGCTGAGCCAGACAAGCACGCCAACACAGATCGCCACGGAAACTCCGATCAAAATCCAGCGCGCGGCCTCCGAGTTCCCTTGCAACAGGCCGAAATTGATGCCCCGGTTCTCGCCGTATTTGAACACCAGCAGCGGTGGCAAAACATCAATACCACCGGGCTGTTCGGCCACGCGCATGGCATGAACGACCAGGTATTTGCTGATCTGGTCGATCGCAAAGGCGGCCAAGGCCGCCCAGAGAAGCAGGCGTGACCGCATCAGTGACGGAAATGGCGCATGCCGGTAAAGACCATGGCCAGGCCGGCCTCATCCGCGGCGGCGATGACTTCATCGTCACGCATGGACCCACCGGGCTGGATCACACAGGTTGCGCCTGCCTCGGCCGCTTCCATCAGGCCGTCAGGGAAGGGAAAAAATGCGTCCGACGCAACGGCCGAGCCGATGGTCAGCGGTTGCGCCAAGCCCAGCACGTCGGCCATACGTTCGGCTTTCTTGGCGGCGATCAGGGCCGAGTCCACACGGCTCATCTGGCCCGCGCCGACGCCCACGGTGGCGCCGTCTTTGACATAGACGATAGCGTTGGACTTGACGTGTTTTGCCACTTTCCAGGCAAACAAAAGGTCACGCATCTGTTCGTCGGTCGGGGCCTTCTTGGTTACAACTTTCAGATCATCCATGCCGACAAAGCCGTTGTCCTTGTCCTGCACCAGCAACCCACCGGCCACCTGACGCACGGTTTTCCCACCGGCGGTCACATCCGGCAGAGCTTCGGTCGTCAAGAGGCGCAGGTTTTTCTTGGCGGCAAAGATGGCCTTGGCCTCATCCGATGCGCCCGGAGCGATCACGACCTCGGTGAAAATCCCGGTGATCTCCTGCGCGGTCTCGGCGTCCAACGGTTGATTCAACGCCACGATCCCGCCGAAGGCAGAGGTGCGATCGCAGTCGAAGGCGGCCTTGTAGGCCTCAAGCAGGGTCGCCCCCTTGGCCACGCCACATGGGTTGGCGTGCTTGATGATGGCGCAGGCGGCACCCTGCTCGGGGTCAAACTCGGCAACCAGTTCAAAGGCCGCGTCGGTGTCGTTGATATTGTTGTAGCTGAGTTCCTTGCCCTGATGCTGAACAGCGGTGGCCACACCGGGCCGATTGGTGCCGTCGGTGTAGAACGCGGCTTGCTGATGGCTGTTCTCGCCATAGCGCAAGGTCTGTTTCAATTCACCGGCAAACGCGCGACGCCTGGGGGCCTCAAGCTCCAGCGCGTCGGCCAGCCAGTTGGACACTGCGGTGTCATAGGCGGCGGTGCGGGCATAGGCCTTCTGCGCCAGCTTGCGGCGGAATTTCGGACATGTCGCGCCGTCGTGCTGATCCATATCGTCCAGCAGTTTGTCGTAATCCTCAACGTCCACGACCACGTTCACAAACGCATGGTTCTTGGCCGCTGCGCGAATCATCGCCGGGCCACCGATGTCGATATTCTCGACGCACTCATCGTAACCTGCGCCTTTGGCCGCAGTTGCTTCAAACGGATACAGGTTCACAACCAACAGATCGATTGCACCGATGCCGTGTTCCTTCATGGCTGCAACATGGGTGTCATTGTCACGCAGGGCCAGCAGTCCGCCATGCACCATCGGGTGCAGGGTCTTGACCCGACCATCCATCATCTCGGGGAAGCCAGTGATCTCGCTGACATCCTTCACCGCGAGCCCTGCATCACGCAGCGCCTTGGCCGTGCCACCGGTCGACAGCAGCTCGACCCCGCGCTCGGCCAGCGCCTTGCCCAGCTCGATCAGCCCGGTTTTGTCGGATACGGAAAGCAACGCGCGGCGCACGGGGTGAAGATCGTTCATGGGTCCAAAGGTCCTTTTGGCGTCAGTCGAATTCTGGCTCGTCCCGGTGCGTATCGCGCACGGCATAGGCTGTGTCTTGTGCCTTGCTCAGAGTCCACCGGATGCGCGTCGCATACTCCATTGCGCGGCCAGATAGAACGATCTGTTTTGTCGCGCGTGGCTTTAAACGCCCTTTTTCAAGATAAACGCTTGGCTCTACGGACAATTTTCCAACGCCATCATGGCGGAAAACCCAGATCTCACCGCTTTTGAGCGCCATCGACACCGCCGCCCCGCCCAAATCCAGCGCCGCATCAACATCAGGATGCAGATGAAACCGGATGTCGTAACCGATGCCATTGAGCCCCGAAGCATCCATCGCCTTGTCAAACTGTCGCTTCGCCTTGTCGGTCGCGGTCAGCAGAATATCCTCAACGGTCAGTTCCCGACCGTCAAATCGCAATTCGAATGTGCGCGCGTGGGTCAGGCCAAACACCTTGGCATATCCATCATGCCCGGCCATAAAGCGGATGCCCTCGAACGCGTCCTCGAAATCAACGGGCACCTCCTGTGGCGCGTCGACCAGCGCCTGAGCTTCACGCCCCGGCACCGGGTTGGCCAGCCGGGCGCTTGAGAACCCATCCAGGCAAAGCGTCGAATGCGACGGTGTCGCCCGTCCGGCGCGGCGCCATTCCAACCCGAAACTGGCCCCCGACCCGCAGTTCACGATCAACGGACGCCGCCCCGAGGTCAGCTCAAACGCCAATGTAGAAGCATGCGCATTGTAGGAGGCCGCCCCCGACGGCGGCACGCTGGCATCCACGATCACCGTGGTGCGTGCGGCTGCCAGCCGGGCATAGCCCATCGGCAACGCAGTGGCTGCCTTGTGTTTGACACCGCTTTGCGCAAGCGCCTGTTCCAGACGCCCCTCGACACCGCGCCCGCCACCATGGAACCGCGCCAACGCCCCATCCGCATGGCGCAGGCTGCGCAGGGTCGGCGCGATTCGTTTGATCGCATTGGCCTGAGCGGCAGGCGTCCCGCGCCCAAGATCGTTCAGCGCCGCCGAAGTCCAGCTGAGCAATGTGAAGACCTCGAGCAGTTCTTCCGGATTGCGTGTTGGAATGCCGCCCTGCGCGTCGACCTGACGGTCACATTCTCCGGCCAGGGCGCGCAGGGCCGGGTCGGCCATGTGCTCCAGCCCCTCCAACGCCAGCCCGACCTGTACCAGTCCAGCCAGCGCCTCAAACCGAGGCAGACCCGGGGTCGCGGCCTGCCACCGTTTGGACAGAAACCATGTCTGTTGGGCCAGCGAGCGGAAAAACAGCTTGCTTTGCCTTTCATCCGCCCCTCGCAGCAGAAAAATCGCCTGGTTGATCCAGCGCGTGACCCGTCGTCCGGTCAGATCAGGCACCCAGCCAGGGCCTTGCCCGCGCCCATGCGCCTCGATCCATCCCCAGACCCAGCGCTGCGCCTTTTCCCGCGCACGCATGTCTCCGACCGCAGCCAGATCATCCAGCCAGGCAAAACCATGACGTTCTTCGTCAAAGCCGGCGCTGGGGGCGGTGACGTCCCAAAGCCCGGTATCTTCGGCCTCGACCAGATACCCGGCGAACAACAGGTTTCCGGCAACCAGTTGCCGCCCACGTGCAAACGAACCCACCGAGCGCGGATCCGGTTGTGCAACAAACCCTGTGACCGCCTTCTGCCGCTGGCTCAGGCGCGCATAGAAGCGGTTCTGAAACCGCATCCACCGGCTGGTCATGGTGTCCGATTTCGACATGACGCGTGTTACTCTGCCCCTTACGCTCTGCTGGCGCTTGAGACCCAACGATAGACCGCGCTGATCGTCAAGTCATCGAAAAGCGTGCGCTCAGGCGGATTTGGTCAGGCACGCGATATAGAACCCATCCATACCGCCCCGGTCCAGCCAATAATCGGGACGCAATCGCAAGCCGCCTTCTTCAGTGAGCCAATCTGTTTCAACACCGGGTACGTTCAGCGCGTCGCGATCCGCTCTCATGTCAGGATACATGTCCAACGCCTCTTCCACCTGAACTTCACCTTCATCCGGCAGTAGGGAGCAGGTGCAATAGACCAGACGGCCACCGGGTTTCAGCAAACTCCACGCCTGGGCCAACATGCGCGACTGGAGCTCGATCAGACCGCCGAAGTCCGAACCGTCCTTGGCAAACGGCAAGTCAGGATGCCTGCGGATCGTACCTGTGGCCGAGCACGGCGCGTCCAGCAAGATCGCGTCGTACTGGCCCTCGTGTTCCAACGCATCGCCAACAACGACCTTCGCCTTCAGGCCGGTCCTTGCAAGGTTTTCGCGCACCCGTTCCATCCGCGAGGCCGACAAATCCAGTGCCGTGACATCGGCCCCTGCGGCCGCAAGTTGCATCGTTTTCCCACCTGGGGCCGCGCAGAGATCCAGCACTTTTTCGCCCGCCTTCGGGTCCAGAATGCGAACCGGCAAAGCCGCAGCGGCGTCCTGCACCCACCAGTCACCTGCTTCGTACCCCGGCAGGGTCGAGACCTGACCCGCGTCGTGTATACGCAGCGACCCGGTCGGAAGGATCTCGCCTGAAGGGCCTTCCGCCCCTGGTTTCAAGGTAAGGTCCAGTGGTGCGCCCGCGAAATGTGCCTGCTCCATTCCGGTAACAGCATCCGTGCCCCACGCTGCGATCAGAGGCTCACGCAACCAATCCGGCAAACGCGGAACGCGCATCTTTGGCCACGCCTCGGGGCCTTCTGCCGCAACCTTGCGCAGAACGGCATTCACCAACCCCTTGAGGCGACTATGCTTGCGCGAACGGCTGACGATCTCGACCATGGAATTGACAACGCCATGCGCGGCTTCGCCATTGCAAAGCTCGACCGCCCCCAGTCTCAGTGCGTTGTGGACCGTCAGGGCAGGCGTGCGGTTCAGGTGATTGTCCAACAGGCGGTCGGCACGTTCCAGCCCACGCAGCGTTTCCAAAGCCAGGCGCTGAGCGCGCGCGCGGTCCTCGGGTTCCAACCGATCCACTGCGCCCGCCGCCAGACACTCGGCCAGCAGGCGACCTTCGCCCAGAACCTGATCCAGAAGATAGATTGCGCTGCGCCGTGCTGCTGTTGCGCTGTTAAACATGGTACCGCCTTCATGTGACCTGCGCCCGCATTGCCAATGGCGGACGCGGGCGTATATCAAGGCTGTGCACGGAAAGGAACCCGATGTCATGAGTGACGACCGCAAAGACTTGCCCCCCGCCGCCCAGCGCGCCCTGGCCGAAGCGGAAGAACGCCGCCTCAAAGCCACAGCCCAAGCCCAGGAATTGCCGAAAGAGCTGGGTGGTCGAGACGGACCGGACCCGGCCCGTTACGGTGATTGGGAAAAGAAGGGCATCGCCATCGACTTCTGAACGGTCAACCACGCAGCGCCTTCAGGAAATCTTCGATCAGGGCACGTTGTTTCTTGGACTTCGCCCGGCCTTCAGGCCACGTCAGCCAGTACCCGTCTTTGGTGTGCAATTCGGGTAGATCCAGTCGGCGCAACCGCCCCTCCTGCAGATCGGCAGAGGCTAACGGAACCGATCCCAGAACCACTCCCATGCCGCGCCGCGCTGCCGAAATCGCATGTTCCATCGAATCGAAGCTGATTTTTGAAGGCGGCAGGTCTTGCTGGCCGTTCTTCTGGCTCCACTCTCTCCAACCGGGGCGTTCTCCGCGCAGATCAATCAGTGGGGCGCCCCAGTCAACACCCGGTGCCGCAAGGGGAGCAAGGACCTCATGCGCGATCAAGGCTGAATCGCGCCCGGCCCACAAGCCCCGACCATATCGGATTTGCAGCCAGGTTCGTTCTTCGTCCAAAGACGACCGGCGTGCGACCGAGTCGGTCATTACCCGAACCTTGGGCTGCACCTCCTGGAACTTGGTCAGCGCCGGAAGAACCAATGCGTGGATGCTCGAAGACAACCCGGCCACGCGCAGCTCGCGCGGGGATTTGCCAAACAGGTCCTCGGTATTGCGCTCCAGCGCACGAAGGCTGTCCTGCACCAAGGGCAGATAACTTTCACCTTCGACCGTCAGTGACACGCCCCGCGCCTCGCGCACAAACAAGGATCGGCCCAGCCAGGCTTCCAGATTACCGATCCGCTGGCTGACAGCGGCCTGCGTTAGCCCGAATTCCTTGGCCGCTGCCGAGAACCCACCAAGACGCCCGGCGGCCTCGAACACGCGCAACCAGTCCAGTGGCGGTAGTCCGATCTTTTTCTTAGCCATTAGATTTTCCAAGCCTCAGGCGAAATAAGGATTAATTGTCGTAATGCCACGAACGGCGTATCTGCTCAACCAAAGTTCGCGCCGAACAGGAGGCCCCAATGCTGCGCACCGCCACTCATGACACCTCGGTCGTCACCGTCGTGTTCGACACGGGAACGCAAGCCCGCTTTCACGCCATCTGGTTGCGCGACAACGCGCTGGATCCGGAAACCCGCGCCCCGGGCAACGGCCAGCGACTGATCACCGTCGGCGATATCCCTGCTGACATCTCGGTCAGTTCCGCCGAAGTTGTCGCGGGCGACCTTCAGGTCACGTTCCAGTCCGAGGACAAAACCGTTACCTTCCCGGCCGAATGGCTGGCAGAACACAACTATGATTGCGAACGTGATGATACGCTGGGCCGCACTCGCCCCGGCATCATCACCTGGGAAGGCGGGATCGCCGCACCCTCTGGCGATTGGAACGAGGTTCATTCCCGCCCTGCGGCCAAACGCAACTGGCTGGCGTCTGTGGCGAGTTACGGCTTTGCCAAGCTGACGAGCGGGCCAACCGAACCAGAGTCGCTTCTAAAAGTGGCCGACCTGTTCGGCTACGTCCGCGAAACCAACTATGGCCCTTATTTCGAGGTTCGGACGGAAGTGAACCCGACCAACCTCGCCTATACCGGGCTTGGCTTGCAGGCCCACACCGACAACCCCTATCGAGACCCTGTACCGACGCTACAAATCCTTTACTGTCTGGAAAACAGCGCCGAAGGGGGCGACTCGATCGTTGTCGACGGCTTCCGCGCTGCCGAAAAGCTGCGTGCGCAGAACCCCGAGGGCTTTGCCCTGCTGGCAGGCTACCCCGCCCGCTTCGAATACAAGGGGTCAGACGGTGTCTGCCTGCGATCTCGCCGTCCGATGATCGAATTGTCGCCGGATGGAGAACTGGTCGGCATCCGATTCAACAACCGCTCATCCGCGCCCTTCGTGGACGTCCCGTTCGACAGGATGGAGGCTTATTACGCCGCTTATCGTCAACTGGGCGAGATCATCGACGATCCGGCCATGGGCGTGTCGTTCAAACTGGAGCCGGGCGAAAGCTTCATCGTCGACAACACCCGTGTTCTGCACGCACGACTGGGCTATTCCGGTGCAGGTTCGCGTTGGTTGCAAGGGTGCTATGCCGACAAGGACGGGTTGCTGTCGACTTTGGCGGCGATAGAGATGACGCAGCCGGAGGCAGCGGAATGAAACCCGATTTCTCGACCCTGAGCCGAAACAATATCGTCGCCTTCATCGGGGATATTTTCCACCGCCGCGGCGGTGAGGAATATCTTGGTGAACCCGTCACCATGGCCCAGCACATGCTGCAAGGCGCCACCATCGCCGAACAGAACGGTCAGCCTGAGGAAATCATCGTCGGCGCTCTGTTGCATGATATCGGCCATTTCACATCCGAGTTCGGGACCTACCACCCCGATGATACCGAAGACCGCCACCATGAGGATGCAGGTGCGGAAGTTCTGGAACAGTTCTTCCCCTCGGTCATCACCGATTGCTGTCGATATCACGTGGCCGCCAAACGGTATCTCTGCGCCACCAAGCCCGAATATTTCAACCGCCTCTCCGCCGCCTCGGTCCATACCTTGGAGCTGCAAGGCGGCCCGATGAGCGCTGAGGAAGTCGCCGCGTTCGAATCCAATCCAAACCTGAAAGAGATCGTTCAGGTCCGGTATCTGGATGAGGCCGGCAAACGCACGGATATGGAGACACCGGACTTCGCCCATTTCGCACCGATGGTTCAGCGCATGGTCGACAGGCATCTGGGTGCATCATGACTGCACCCGAGTACATCTTCGAGGCCAGTTCGAAACCCTCGCTGCCGTGGCACGAGGTTCCCCTGATCCGTGCGACGGACACATCGGTCAAGGGTTACGGCTGTTTGGTCGACGACCCCGAAACCTTTGAAATCGAGATCGTACGCTGGCCGCAGCAGGGCTGGCGGCCGGTTGACGAAGGCACGGGTGACGAAGGCGGCTGGGTTGAAGGCACGTTCAAATGCGACTGGCAGGGTGACGTGCTTTACGGTGAGAACGAGGCGGTCAAAGGCCATTACGTGCTAGGTTGGTCAGCCGACCCCCAGCAGGCGCAAACCGACCGGCAAACGGCCCCGCGGGATCAGGTGTTGCTGTGGCATATGAACTACCACCCGGACGGGGGGCAGATGTTCTGGCCGCTCGACAACAAACCCTTCATCATCCCAGCTGCCCTGCCTGGCGACAACCTGACGCCCGAAAAAGTGGTGGCGTTCTGGTGTGATGGCTCGCGTGGCCTCTATATTCATCCCGGCATCTGGCATGAGGGCATTTTCCCGGTTGAGGACGACCAGCGTTTCCTTGACCGTCAGGGCGCAGTTCACGCGCGTGTCAGCGCCGATATCGGGCAGGAGTTCGGCGTCTACCTCGCCTGCCCCCTGCGCGCCGACAAGATCCGCGATCTTTGACCAAGCGCACCGCCTTAGGGTAACGCATTTCAAGTTCCCACGATCTTTGCCGCAAACCGCTGCGTCACTTTGTACGTGCGCAAGAGAGACTCAGATGGGATTGCACCGGCGAAAACCGGCGCAATTCACAGTGAGAGCGGTTCTGCCGTGCGTGGTTTCACTCAGGATCAACCCCTGCCCGTTGCCATCGATGTCATTGCCTGTAATGGCAGGCTGCGACATGATGTCGATTACAATGCCGATTTTAGAATTAGGGCGCGCGACGTGGCGGCATAATCCGACCCCGAAGCATCAAGACAGTTTGCACGAGATGAGCAGAAGCGCACTGCTAAGAGGTCCGCAAACTGTCCAAATGGGCTCGTTTTGCCGCCATCACTTCTTCATCGGTCATGGGTGAGCGGTTCAACTCCAGAAAGTACTCTGCGACTCCAACCGGCTGAACATTCAGATTACTGACAGGCGTCAGATCATCAGACCTTACGTTCAGCATCGATAGCGCCTTTGCCACAGGAAATAATCGATCGTTGAGCTCCGAAACGTTTAAGGACAGGACGTCAGCCCTCGAAGACACGGAGTTTTTGACGCGGCTTACCACACCTTCAAGGTCTGTACCCTGCTGCAAAAGATCAGCATACTCCGAAAGGTCCTCTCGGATTCTGTTCGAGCGGATGTTTTGCCAATAAACGCTTCTGATCCAGTCAGCGCGGTTTCTCGTCGTGAACAAGAATGTGGTACGCGCATTGCCGTTCGCGAACCTGTCAATTTCGTCTAGCACCGCATCAGCCAAAACGTGCGTCTGCGAATATGACCACACGTTGTTTCGCCCCGGTATCAGGCCGGCAAACTCCTCGCTGCTGACAAGAAGAGGCGTGTCTGTTTGACCTTCGAAAGGAGCAAGAGCTTGACGAAATCTTTTGCGGAATCTCGCAAGGACCCTGTCTTCTTGCAAAATGGAATAGCGCCGGGCGGCAAACCCCGCTTCTTTCAGGTCACGGGGGACAAGAAAGTTCACTCGGCTCTTAAGCCGGGAACGGTTCCTGAACAACATAGTTTGCAGGGTTCTGGTTCCTGTTTTGTGAAACCCTTGATGTATGACAACCTTCAAGCCGCAACCCTATTTTCTTTGTTCATGGGAGGTCCCGTTTCGCTACTATTGCTTTTTCATTATGCCCGAGAATGTTTTTAGGTACTGCTGGCAATGTCACTGATACGGTCCTGTCCCAAGACTTTCCTGCATGCAATCGCTTTCGCGGCCCGCGTCATCCGCTGGTCATGAGTCTTTAACCGACTGGCGGCAGCCATTTGAATTGCAGCATTCTTTGTTGTTGCGACTGCGTACAATTGAACTTAGCGCCTAAAGCCCCAATACATCGACCATGTCATATTGGCCGGGTGCCTTGCCCTGTCCCCACAGAGCCGCTTTCAGCGCGCCGCGGGCAAAGATAGCGCGGTCGGTGGCCAGATGGCGCAGAACGATGCGTTCACCGGGGGCGGCGAACAACACGTCATGCTCGCCCACGATGTCGCCGCCGCGAATGGCGTGAAAGCCGATGTCGCCACGTTTGCGAGCGCCAGTAATGCCGTCGCGACCCCGATCGGACACGTCCGCCAGATTGACCCCGCGCCCTTCGGCGGCGGCTTCGCCCAGCATCAGCGCTGTGCCGGAGGGGGCATCAACCTTGTGGTGGTGATGGCCCTCGATGATCTCGATATCGAAATCCTCATCCAGCGCGGCGGCAACCTTTTTTGTCAGTTGCACCAGCAGGTTGACGCCAAGGCTCATGTTCCCTGCCCGCACGATAACGGCGTGACGCGAGGCAGGTTCCAGCGCCGCGATCTGTTCGTCGGTCATGCCGGTTGTGCCGATTACATGCACACAGCGCGCCTGCGCGGCCAAAGCGGCAAAGTCCAGCGTCGCCTCGGGTGCGGTGAAATCGATCACCGCCTGTGCCTGCGCGAATGCTTCCAGCGGGTCATCGGTAACTTTGACGCCCAGCGCCTGGCCACCCATGGCTTCGCCCACATCCTGACCGACCCAGTCATGCCCTTTGCGCTCGATCACGCCGACCAGGCGCGCCTGATCACTGTCGGTTACGGTGTTGATCAGCATCTGCCCCATACGGCCCGAAGCCCCTGTGATGACGATCCCCGGAATATGGGTCATGGCGGTATTCCCTTGCTGCAAACTGCTCAAAGCCTCCTACCCCGTTCGCGCCCGCTTGGCAAAGCCCCGGTTTGCGCTTAGATCGGGGTTTATGGCAAAGAACAAATTCCATGATGGCCCCGGCCCGTCCCAACGACAGCTGCGTGTCGGCGAACTGATCCGCCGCACCCTGTCCGAAGTTCTGGCGCGCGGAGATGTCCACGACACCGAACTGAACCGCATGTCGATCACCGTAGGCGAGGTGCGCACCTCGCCCGATCTGAAGATCGCCACCGCCTATGTGCTGCCATTGGGCGGCAAGGGGCAGGAGGATGTGATCGAACTGCTCGCCCGCAACAAAAGTGAACTTCGGCGCATGGTTGGCAAGAAGGTCGGCCTGAAATTCTCGCCCGATCTGCGGTTCCGGCTTGATGACACGTTCGACCGTCTGGACGACACCCGCCGCATGTTCGAACAGGACGCGGTGCGCCGCGATCTGGACGAGTGATCCGGGTACTTGTCACATTGGGCGCGGTTGTCTGGGCCGTGCAAGCCTCTGCGGTTACTTGCGAAAAGCTGACCCATGATGACAAACGCTATACCGTCTGCGAAGTCGACGCGGAAACCGAAGACCTGCGCCTGTTTCTCAACGATGAGAATGGGGATCTTCTGGGGCATTTCTCGTCGGTGAACGAGGCGCTGGCCCCCGGTGATGAGCGTCTGGCCTTTGCCATGAACGCGGGCATGTATCACGATGACCGGTCGCCCGTCGGCCATTATGTCGAGAACGGCAAAGAGGTCATGCGGGTGATCTCCAACCCCGGCCCCGGCAATTTTGGCTTGCTGCCCAACGGCGTTTTCTGCATCCGCGAGGGCCGTGCTGATGTGTACGAGACGCTGGATTTCCTCGATCAGGCCCCCGACTGCCGGTACGCCAGCCAATCCGGCCCGATGCTGGTGATCAATGGCGAGTTGCATCCCCGGTTCCTGCCCGATTCGACCTCGCTCTATGTGCGCAACGGAGTGGGCACCAGTGCCGATGGCACCCGTGTGGTGTTTGCGATTTCCGAAGATTACGTCACGTTCCACGAATTCGGCCGTCTGTTCCGGGACGTGCTGGAAACTCCGAATGCGCTGTTCTTCGATGGCAATATCTCTCGCATGTATGACCGCGCGAACAATCGGTCCGATGTCGGGTTTTCGCTGGGGCCTATCGTGGGTGTGGTCGAAGACGCACCTTGAAATTGACAGGGCGATGGCGATCCGCTAGGTCGCGCGCCTCAGCAAGATTGAAGGTGCTAAATGGGACGCAAACGCAAGGGTCGGGACATTTCCGGCTGGCTGGTGGTGGATAAGCCCGCGGGCATGACTTCGACCGCCGTGGTCAACAAGGTGCGCTGGGCCATGGACGCCAAGAAGGCAGGCCATGCGGGTACGCTGGACCCCGAGGCCACCGGCGTTCTGGCCGTGGCCCTGGGTGAGGCGACCAAGACCGTTCCCTACATCACTGATGCTTTGAAGGCTTACACCTTCACTGTCCGTCTGGGTCAGGCCACCAACACTGACGATGCCGAGGGCGAAGTGATTGCCGAAAGCGATGCCCGCCCGTCAGATGAAGACATCAAGCAGGCGTTGACCCCGTTTCTGGGCGACATCATGCAGGTCCCGCCCAAGTTTTCCGCCGTGAAAATCGACGGCCAGCGCGCCTACAAACTGGCCCGCGATGGCGAAGATGTGGAACTGACCGCCCGGCCCCTTTGGGTCGAGGAACTGATCCTTGTCGATCGCCCCGACGCAGATCACGTGGTGCTGGAGATGACCTGCGGCAAGGGCGGTTATGTCCGCTCGATCGCCCGCGATCTGGGTGAAGCCCTGGGATGTCATGGCCACGTCCGGGAACTTCGCCGGATCTGGTCCGGACCGTTCGAGGCCGAAGACGGGCTGAGCATCGAGCAGATCGACGAGATGGCAAAGACCACCGCGCTGGACGAATATCTGCACCCGTTGGAAACCGGTCTGTCGGACCTGCCCGAGCTCAAATGCACCCCCGAAGGCGCGACCCGTCTACGCAATGGTAACCCGGGCATGGTGCTGGCCTCAGATGTTGAATACGGAGACGAGGCATGGGCCTCACTGGATGGCAAGGCCGTTGCCGTAGGGGTTTATAAATCAGGCGAATTGCATCCCAGCCGGGTGTTCGCCGCCTGAACCACGTGTTAGGCGAAAGGCATGATCACCCGAACGCACACCAAGGGCGATGCGCCCTCGACCGCCATCTATTCCGACTGCGAGAAATACCGCTATAGCCTGACGCGTGTTTGGGACCCGGCAGGGCGCAAGGCGCTGTTTGTCATGTTGAACCCGTCTACTGCGACCGAAGTGCAGAACGACCCGACAGTGGAACGCTGCGAACGCCGTGCCCGAGCGCTGGGGTTTGGCGCGTTTCAGGTAACCAACATCTTTGCCTGGCGCGACACCGATCCGCGCAAGATGCGCGCTGCTGCCGATCCGGTAGGCCCGGAAAATGACGCCGCCATTCTGGAAGGTGTTCGGTGGGCCGATCAGGTCATCGCTGCCTGGGGCACCCATGGTGCGCATCTGAACCGGGGCCCGGCGGTGGAGACCCTGCTGCGCCGGACCAGCCAGCCGCTGTTCCATCTGGGTTTGACCAAAGACGGCCATCCCAAGCACCCGCTCTATATCGCCTACAGCCAACAGCCAGAGCAATGGCAATAAAGTATTAACCATTTCAATAACTTGACTTTGATCCGATTGCCGATTGCATGGGATGTTCGCCCTCGGAGCATTCTGCGATCGGAGGGGTGTCATGTTTCTGGCCGGATTGATCGGACTCGCCGCCATCGGCGGTGCTGCATACGCGATGAGCGACATGCTGATCGAAGACGAGGACGTATCAGAGGACGACCCCAATGATGACGCAGAAACTGAACCCGATACCGGAGAGTTTCTTGAGATTGGCGAAAACGTCGAAGACCCGGTGAATCCCGATATCGAAACCCCGTCCACTGGCACCGTAATCTCTGAATTCGAAGGAGACCTCGTAATTGCCGGCAGCGATGGCCCGGACCAGATCACCGGACAGGTCGGTGTCGATCAGGTCAACGGGTTTGGCGGCGATGACACCATCGACGGCGGCAAGGGCGACGACGTTCTGCACGGGGGTGACGGTACGGATACGATTTCGGGCGGTCAGGGTGATGATGTTCTGCACGGAGAGGCTGATGACGACTTTCTGTTCGGCAATCAGGGGAACGACGCCCTGTTCGGCCATTTCGGGGACGACACCCTGGATGGCGGCGAAGGCGAAGACGAACTTTATGGCGGTCAGGGCGATGATACTCTGACAGGCGGGGCAGATGACGACGCATTGCAGGGCGGGTTCGGAGACGATGCCCTGAACGGTGGCGCAGGTGAGGATACGATCTTTGGGGGCGACGGCGACGACTTTGTCCTCGGTATCGAAGACGGCGCGGCCGAAAAGGATTTCCTGAATGGCGGCGCTGGTGACGATACCATTGTGGCAGGCGGCGGGGATGTGGTGACCGGTGGGCAGGGCGCCGATGACATCGTGCTGAGCCCGGGTGACGAAGACGTGACCGTCACGGGCTTCCAACCCGGTGAGGACAAGCTGCTCGTAACCTGGGAGGATGAGGCCGACCCGGAGATTGAGGTGGAACCTGACGCTGAAAACGCCAATCTGACCCGAGTGATGATCAACGGTCAGGAAGTGGCGCAGGTATACGGGGCCGAAGGTATGACGGTGGCCGACATTCAATTGATCACCGAAGCGCAACTGGCCCAGTACGGACAGATGGTCTGAGCCCGCAGTTTCCCTTTGCCATTTGGTGAAAATGCGCCTATACGCGCCCATCCGCATCGGAATCGGTGCGGTTTTCTCCATGGGCCTGTGCTGGACGACATCCCGGCCTGCGCCATCAACTCTAACCTTTCAAAGGAGACCCCGATGTCGATTACTGCTGAAGAAAAAGCACGCGTCATGAAAGAATTCGCAACCAAGGACGGCGACACCGGCTCGCCTGAAGTCCAGGTTGCCATCCTGACCTCGCGCATCACCACCCTGACCGAGCACTTCAAGACCCACAAAAAAGACAACCACGGTCGTCGCGGTCTGCTGAAGATGGTTGCCCAGCGCCGTAAGCTGCTGGATTACCTGAAAGGCAAGGAAGAAGCGCGTTACCAGGATCTGATCAAAAAGCTGGGCATCCGCCGCTAAGCTTTTTCAGAAGACTTTAAACCGGGTTTTCCGGTTCGACGCCCGCCACCCGGCGGGCGTTTTCTGTTGGATCCGCCGAAAGCGACACATCCCCCTTAACTTACCAGAGCAGTTGGACATTCCCCGACGGTCAGAGAATGTCTGTTGCGACACCGGGCCTTACGCCTTCCGCGTGTTTTCCCAACGTGTGGCATAGTCACTTTGCGACACATTTGCACTCGTCTTGGTGTCAGCAACAGGTTTTCGAACCACAAAATCCAAAAGAACAGGCAATCCCGGACCAAAGGTTCCCAGCGGGCGCGGACGTTTCTTTGTCTTGTTGGGATCCGTCATTTTCACCACATCACGCGCGGCGTATGGCCTTAAGGGCTGCCACACGCATTTCAGAGCCTCATAGTTCATGGCGTTTACCCAAAAGCCGTACACTATCTCTGGGCAAATCTGATAGAAGCCGTGATTGATCCAATTGTTCGATGGCGAGTGTGCGATAAACACCCCCCCGGGCTTCAGCATCTTATCAATGTTCCGGTAGGCGGTCGGCAAGTCGAACACGTGCTCGCAGGTTCCACCGTCATAGATAACGTCAAACCGACCAACCAGATTTTCAGGCAAATCCCCCGCGAGATCCTGAACGATACTCGCCCCTTCGAAACCCGAGAAATCCAGAGAGTCCACTTCCGAAAACCCAAGTTTACGAAAGAAGGTTTCCGAGTACCCATCATCCGGGTTGCAAAGGTCAGCTTCGCTCACTCCGGGCAGGTACTTCTGCAAGGTTTCCCGAAACAATGCGGCGGATGACGACCGACGCGCACCTATCCAGTCCTGCCGCCCAAGCATCAGGAAGCTTCCTGACAGGTCGTTGAATTTGACATCTTCGATCAGGCGCGCGGCCAGGACATCAACAATTGACACTTATTCCTCCGGAGGGTGGTCGAAAGCAGTTTTCTTCGCGTGAACGTCCTATTCTGAGAATTCAATGTCAACGCAATAGCAGCGCCCGATAACACTCGACAAAACGGGCAAGTTCCCTGTTCAGTGCATAGTTGGACGTTTCCCCCCTTCAGCAATATCCTGAAGCCCGGGATTTCGGCATCTGGCACCAAACGCATACCCCGCCCAACGCAGTTTTTGTTGATACTGGTGCGCGCATGAACTCAGTCAAAACATCATCTAAGTCATTATGCCTTGTGCAGTTCCACAAAACCGAAGACGCCCACCAATCGGTGGGCGTTTCATTCTTGGAAATGTGTACGGCTCTACATTTTCGCTTTTTCTGATTTCAGCGCCAGCCACAAACAGTAGCACATTGTTAAAACCACCAGCGTAAAGGGGATGCCGGTTGAAACCGCTGCGCCTTGCAGCGCTGAAAGACCACCCCCCAACAGCAATGCGATGGCGACCAGACCTTCCAATGTGCACCAGAACACGCGCTGAACCACGGGGGCGTCCATCTTGCCGCCAGCAGTGATCGTGTCGATCACCAACGACCCTGAATCGGATGAGGTGACAAAGAAGATTACGATCAGGACAAGGGCAATCGGGGCAACGATGCCGTAAAGCGGCAGTTCTTTCAGGAAACCGAACAACGCACCTTCTGGGGCGTAGCTGTCAATCACTGTCGCGCGAACACCTTCCGCTCCGCCCGCGTTCAACATGTCGATGGCGGCGCCGCCGAAGGTTGACATCCACAGGGCACAGACGGCTGTCGGCGCCAGCAACGCGCAGATTATGAACTCGCGAACAGTACGACCCTTCGAGATCCGGGCAATGAACATGCCCACAAAGGGTGACCATGCGATCCACCATGCCCAGTAGAAGGTCGTCCAACCATGGAAATAGCTGGTGTCTTCTCGTCCGAACGGGTTCGACAAGGCAGGTAAGTGCAGCACGTAGTCGGTCATCACGTTGAAATATCGTGCGATGGCCGTGCCAATGCCAGTTACGGCGATTACGAAGAGGAATAGTCCGACGGCCATGACCATATTGATCTCACTCAGCCGTTTGACGCCCGCATCCATGCCCAGCAGAACCGAGCCCAGCGCAATCAACGTGATCCCGATGATCAGCAAGACAACGACAGTGGGGCTGGGTTCGATGCCGAAGACCTCGTAAAGACCAGCGGCAACTTGCTGAGCACCCAGACCAAGTGATGTGGTCAACCCGAACAACGTGGCAAAGACCGCCAACGTATCGATGATGTGGCCCCACCACCCCCAGACCCGTTCGCCAAGGATCGGATAGAAGGCCGAGCGCAAGGTCAGCGGCAAGTTCAGGTTGTAACTGAAGATCGCCAGGCTCAGGCCGACCGCGGCGTAAACCGCCCAGCCTTCCAGACCCCAATGATGAATGGTTCCGACGACACCGGCATATTCATTTCCCGGCACCGCGATATCAATGCCCAGCGGGCTTGCGTTCCCGTCTTCGGCAAAATTGTAATAGACCGGCTCCATCACGCCAAAGAACAGCAGACCGATACCTATTCCAGCAGCGAACATCATCGCGATCCATCCCGCATAGGAATAATCAGGCTTGGCGTCTTTGCCACCGATCCGCACGCTACCGACGGGCAGGATGATGAGAACAAGACAAAACAGGGTGATTGCATCAACCGAAAGGACCAGAAACCAATCAAACGTGCTGGTCAGCCAGGGTCGGAGCCAGCCGAAGAACGAAGCCGCGGCCTCTTGGTTGGCTAATGCGATCAGGACGAACGCAAAGATCATGATACTTGAGATCAGAAAGACCGGGTTGTGAATGTCCAAGCCAAACGGTCGGACGTTATCCTGCCCCAGTTCATATTCCGTTTCGAAGTCGTAAATCCGGGGATCCGGATCCAGCATCTTTTTTGTTTGTGCCATTCGATTGCCCTTCTGTTCGCTAGCTGCAAACGCCAAGGTTTTCGGTTGGCGGACGGGTATGGGATTATTAACCCCCTTGGCGCGTTTCCGTCATTTCGTCCGCGGGCTTGTGGTAAAAGCTTATACTGCCTTCATATTTTTACAAAATGCATTCGATTTTACCGATGTTAGCGATGTAATCGACCCACAGATCTCTGGGTCGTCGCCTGCGAAGAAACACATTGCATCGCCGCTCACAGCTTTTGCTCGCGATCTGAAAACTGAACACTTAGAGAGAGCCGTTGTCTGTCTCAGCGTGATTCGGCCATCCCATCCAGTTCCTCTTTCCTTTCAACGCATTCTCATGTATGCGCGCGGTATCTGAGACGTTGTGCCCTGACCCCGGCACTCGAATGGAAGATAAATTGGGGTCGGCGGCAATGGGGCCGCCATGCAAACGGGAGACCCGCAGGGGCGGGAGTGCTCCCTTCTAGGATACGCATATGTTTGATGTAACGAAGAAATCAATGCAGTGGGGCGAAGAGACGCTGACACTGGAAACCGGCAAGGTTGCCCGTCAGGCTGACGGCAGCGTGATTGCCACGCTGGGCGAAACCAGCGTCATGGCAAACGTGACCTTTGCGCGGGCGCAAAAACCCGGTCAGGACTTTTTCCCGCTGACCGTCCACTACCAAGAGAAATACTATGCCGCCGGTAAAGTACCGGGTGGCTTCTTCAAGCGCGAGGCGCGCCCGACCGAGAAAGAGACGCTGACTGCGCGTTTGATCGACCGTCCGATCCGCCCGCTGTTCGTTGACGGCTTCAAAAACGAAGTTCTGGTGATGTGCACCGTGCTGAGCCACGATCTGGTCAACGATCCCGACATCGTCGCGATGATCGCCGCTTCGGCTGCTCTGACCATCTCCGGCGCGCCGTTCATGGGCCCGATCGCCGGTGCCCGTGTTGGTTTCGAAGACGGTGAATACGTTCTGAACCCGACCGTCGATGACATGCAGGACCTGCGCCTGAACCCTGAACAGCGTCTGGATCTGGTAGTTGCCGGGACCAAAGACGCCGTAATGATGGTGGAATCGGAAGCGTACGAGCTCTCTGAGGCGGAAATGCTGGGCGCGGTGAACTTTGCGCATGAACAGATTCAGCCGGTGATCGACCTGATCATCAGCCTCGCCGAAGAAGCCGCGAAAGAGCCGTTCGATTTCCAGGCACCGGATTACTCGGAGCTGTATGCTGCCGTTAAGGCCGCCGGTGAAGAACAGATGCGCGCCGCCTTCGCGATCACCGACAAGCAAGAGCGCACCGCCGCTGTTGCCGCTGCCCGTGAAGCGATCAAGGAAGCGCTGACCGAAGAGCAGCTGGAAGACGGCAACCTCGGTTCGGCTATGAAAAAGCTGGAAGCTGGCATTCTGCGCGGCGACGTCGTCAAAGGCGGCAAGCGGATCGACGGTCGTTCGACCACCGATATCCGTGGAATCGTTGCAGAAACCTCGATGCTGCCCCGTACTCACGGTTCTGCCCTGTTCACCCGTGGTGAAACGCAGGCGCTGGCCGTAACCACGCTGGGCACCGGTGACGATGAACAGTTCATCGACGCGCTGCATGGCAACTTCAAATCGAACTTCCTGCTGCACTACAACTTCCCTCCGTATTCGGTTGGTGAAGTTGGCCGCGTGGGTGGCCCGGGCCGTCGTGAGATCGGCCACGGCAAGCTGGCATGGCGCGCCCTGCAGGCGGTTCTGCCTGCGGCGACCGACTTCCCCTACACGATCCGTATCGTGTCGGAGATCACTGAATCCAACGGCTCCAGCTCGATGGCGTCGGTCTGCGGCGGTTCGCTGTCGATGATGGATGCGGGTGTTCCGCTGAAAGCACCGGTTGCCGGTGTGGCCATGGGTCTGATCCTGGAAGATGACGGCGACTATGCCATCCTGTCCGACATTCTGGGTGACGAAGACCACTTGGGCGACATGGACTTCAAGGTTGCCGGTACCGAAAACGGCATCACCTCGCTGCAGATGGACATCAAGGTTGCGGGCATCACGCCCGAAATCATGGAGAAAGCCCTGGCGCAGGCCAAGGACGGCCGGTTGCACATCCTGGGCGAGATGGGCAAAGCCCTGTCCGAGACCAACGATTTCTCGGTCCACGCCCCGCGCATCGAGACCATGAACATTCCGACCGACAAGATCCGTGAAGTGATCGGTTCAGGTGGCAAGGTCATCCGTGAGATCGTTGAGGTTTCGGGAGCCAAGGTGGACATCAACGACGATGGCGTCATTAAGATCGCCTCGCCGGATGGTGAATCGATCCAGAAGGCCTATGACATGATCTATTCGATCGTGGCAGAACCTGAAGAAGGTCAGATCTACACTGGTAAAGTTGTAAAAATCGTCGATTTCGGGGCCTTCGTGAACTTCTTCGGTAAGCGCGACGGTCTGGTCCACGTGTCGCAGATCGAAAACCGCCGTCTGAACCATCCGTCGGATGTTCTGAAAGAAGGTCAGGAAGTGAAGGTCAAGCTTCTGGGTTTTGACGATCGCGGCAAGGTTCGCCTGTCGATGAAAGTGGTCGATCAGGAAACCGGTGAAGAGATCGTTCCCGAGAAGAAAGAAAAGAAAGAGGAAAGCGCAGAATAATCTGCCCCCTCTGACAGACAGCAGAAGGCCCCGGTTTCATCCGGGGCCTTTTTTGTTTGCGGGGCAGCAGGAAGGGGAACTGCGTCGCAATTTTGGTAAATCAATTATTAACACTTATTGCGTGTATTAGCTCAACCTTAAGGGGTATTTTGCCGTTTTCAGGGAAGCTGTTCAACCGTGGCATCGATTACTGTTTACGAAATCAGCGCAGACCCCTTCAGCAACCGCAGTGTTGATATTACTGCTGCTTATTCGGTCGAAGTCACGGATAATGACGCCCTGCTGCAAGATCCTGACCCGGACGGCAGTTCGCAACTTGATCTTGAGTCTCTTCCCGGCTTTTCCGGCTCGACCCAGAATTTCAGTACTTTCGAAAATTATACGGGCACAGTCGATGGCGCGCCGGTCACGCTTATCCTGATCCAGTTTTCCAACCCGCGTTACATCATCGTCACTTCCGGTCAGGCCGAACTGAATGACACGATTTCAGATACCGGCTTTGCCGGAACCGCGCCGTCATCCGCGTATCACACTTTGCCTTCTTTCGTGTGTTTTACCTTTGGATCGCTGATCCAGACTCCGACGGGACTGCGCCGGGTTGAGGCGCTGGAGCCCGGCGACCCGGTTGTCACCGCCGACGGCCATGCCCGTCCGGTACGCTGGATCGGCAAGCGCCGTTTGTCCGCGTCCGAGTTGCAGCGAAACCCTCACCTATCCCCTGTACGGATCAAAGCGGGCTGTTTCGGGCCGAACGGCCCATCCCGCGATCTCGTCATCTCGCCACAGCACCGGATTGCCGTGACCTCAGCCATGATGGAACTGATGCATTGCGAAACAACGATGTTGGCGCCTGCAAAAGGGCTGATCAATGGAAAGACCATCGTTCAGGAAACGCCTGCACAAGGGGTGGAGTACATTCACATCCTCTTTGATCAGCATGAGCTGGTGAATGTCGAAGGAATCTGGTCCGAGTCCTTTTACCCCGGTGACACAAGTCTTGATGCAATGGCGCCCGCAACCCGGAGCAGTTGTTTGAACTGTTCCCGGAACTGGCAAATGGTGAATGCGGTTACGGTTCAACCGTATTGCCGATCCTCAAACCCTTTGAAGTCCGAGTGCTTGCAGCGGATCTGGCGGTTCCGGGCTGGAAGGTGTATCCGAACGAAACCTCAAAAGCGGCCTGACCGCAGGTCAGTGCGTGACACCACCCGGGCCATGTTTCAACACGTGCCACTGGCCGTAACTGTCTTTCAGATCCAGCTTGATCGACGCATCGGCTCGGGTCGAGGCGCTGCCGATCTCGGCAATGGTGAATTCGATCCCGCCGGGAATATCGATGCGTACGCGGTGTTCCCCGCCGCCATGCGGGGCCTGAATCGGGCGCCCGTTCGACTTTAATACGTCACCAACGGTAACGCTGGCCGTTCGCCCTTCGATGTCCATCTCAAGCTCAATCGGCAGGTAAAGCGTGTCATGCACCGTCTCACACATGGCCCGGAACACGTACCAATGTGTTGCCATCTCTTCGGTTTCTTCACCGTGAAAGACTTTTTCCAGCGCATCGCGCTGCGCCGGTGAGGCCGCAGGATCGACGATCACCTGCATTTCACCACCACCCTCGAATATTGGCCCGGGCCACGCATAGATCAATGCCGCCCTGGTTCCACTAAGATCCGTTTCTCCAAAA
This sequence comes from Ruegeria sp. YTSB088, assembly GCF_059609825.1. Classification (NCBI taxonomy): domain Bacteria; kingdom Pseudomonadati; phylum Pseudomonadota; class Alphaproteobacteria; order Rhodobacterales; family Roseobacteraceae; genus Ruegeria; species Ruegeria sp. YTSB088. The sequence goes on from NZ_JBXWMM010000010.1 coordinate 47,935, forward strand.
TATCCTTTGAATATTTCAAGCACTTCGAAACCCCGGCAATCGCCATGCGTCGGCAATTCCTCGAACTGACAGGGGCAGGCATAGCCGCAATTGCAGTTTCCGAAGCTTTCCCCCTCGACGTACCAATCTGTAAAAGCCATGGTCTTCTCCTGTTCAAGACAGTCAGAAAGCCCGACATCGTTGGTCACATGCCTGTATGTTTTCCCAAAACAAACTATCACAAATTGATTGCAACCTGAAACTGACGGGCGGAAACGGCCGCAAATTGAATAAACCTTGGTTCAATTCGCCCCGTTTCAACCAAAAGCCAATCGCAGGTCTCCTCTGCCATCCCCAGTTCGACCGCATTGCCACAACACAAAAAGGAGATGCGATATGGAAACCTTGAAACTGCTGACACTGACGGGATTGATCGTAACTGCACCGGTTCTTGCTTTTGCTAATGTCGGACTGGGCGACATACTGGGCACAAGCGAAGCCGATATCCGCGCGGCCCTTGAAGCTCAGGGGTACCAGATCGAAGAGATCGAATTCGAAGGTGGGAAGATCGAGGTTGAACTCATCAAGGATGGCGTGGAAACTGAACTGGTTCTGTCTGACACGGACGGGGTGGTGACAGCCATCGAGCTCGAAGAGGATGACGACTGAACCTGCAACGTCCAAGGGGCCGCATGAAAGTACCTCAAACGTCTTTACTCTGGCTCCTTCTGGTGGTGCAGGCCCTCTGCGCCGCCTTTTTCATGACGGATGCGCTGCTGGATTGGACTGGCGGCGACGGCGCGGGGTTTCGTCACCTGCATTCGTTCGAGCTGTTTCTGTCGCTGGCGCTTGTCGGGGGCCTGAGCGCCACGATCGCCCTGATCCGTTCCCAGTCCAGACGGGTGCGCGACATGCAGCGGCAACTGGAAGTGGCGCAAGGGGCTTTTGCCCAGGTCATCGAAACTCAGTTCAGCGAGTGGCAGCTCAGTGATGCTGAGCGTGACGTTGCCATGCTGACGATCAAGGGTCTTTCCATCGCGGAAATCGCCGGAATGCGACAGACGAAAGAAGGGACGATCAAAGCCCAAAGCGCTGCGGTCTATCGAAAGGCGGGCGTTTCCAGCAGGTTGCAGTTGCTCAGTTTCTTTGTCGACGAACTCCTGTCAGAACCGTTGGTCAGGGATGTGCCCTGAAACAGTGGCAGAACCTCGTACCTATTCACTCACACATTCCTAAAAACCTGTGAAACGAAGTGAAGGCCCGGCGCCTTTCTTTTTGGGCCAGCCTTGTCCACATCCATGGCATGCGGACTTTGGAACACTGGAGATGGTTATGTTCACGCGCCTCATTCTCGCCTCTTCGGCTCTGACGATCAGCGCAACGGCGCTTGCCGCGCAGAGCCTGAGCGACGGCACCTATATTCACGGCTTCATCGGCTACAGCCAAATACAGGACAGCGATTTCACCGGGACGATCGGTGGCGCGACGCAATCGGTCGATACCGAATTCGACTCAGGTTTCGGACTGGGCTTCGCGATAGGTAAGGAAATCCCGCAATGGTCAAACGACATCATCGAAACGCGGATCGAACTGGAGCTGTCTTATCGCGACAGTGACGTGGATGGTGTGAATTTTACCGGCAATGGTCCGGGGCCCGAGGGCAATATCTCGGGCGACGTCACGCAGACCTCGTTATTTGCCAATGTGCTGTTCGATTTCAGACAGGCCGGAGTGCTGACACCGTTTGCCGGGTTTGGTCTGGGTGCCACCTATTCGGATCTGGATTTTTCTTATGGGCCGGGTGTGGCGCTGGACGATACCGACACCACCTTTGCCGCCCAGGTGATCGCCGGTGTGGCATATGACATCAACTCGTCGACAGCGTTCACCGTTGATGCACGTTACGCCCGTGCCTTTGATGTTTCGTCGCAGCGTCTGGCCCCCAACGGAACTTTGACCGGCAACGTAGAGGACGATCTGGATATATTCAGCGTCAATTTCGGACTTCGCTATAATTTCTGATCACTTCGGGTGTCAGGTTTCGCTCCGGTTTCCTGCCCCTTTTTGCCCTCGCGCCTCAGGTGCGGGGGCCCCGAAAAACCCTGAAAAAACAGCGCGCGCTGGATATGCCGGTGGTCATCCGGCCTGCAACAACCGCCAGCTTCATCTGGCTAAAAACATCCTCGGGGGGAATCGTGCCGGCAGCCACGATGGGGGGCAGACAGCCCCCCTGACCCGGCAATCGGCTTACGACGGCGCCTTGGTCTTACGCAAATAGGGAAAGATCGTTTCGAACTCGCCAAACTTGGCCTTGGCATCTTCGTTCGACACGGTTGGCGGGATGATCACGTCTTCGCCCGGCACCCAATTGGCAGGCGTCGCAACGCCCTTGGCTGACATCTGCAACCCGTCAAGCGCGCGTAGAATTTCAGCAAAGTTCCGGCCCACGGTCATCGGGTACGTCATCGACAGCTTCAACTGCTTGTCCGGGCCGATAATGAAGACCGAGCGTACTGTGGCGCTGTCAGCCGGTGTACGGCCATCAGGCAGATATGCTTCGGCGGGCAGCATGTCGAAGGCCTTGGACACAGCCAGACCATCATCAGCGATAATCGGGAAACCGGGATTGGCCTTGCCATATTCCTCGATGTCCTTCTTCCACTTCTTGTGGTCTTCGACACCATCAACGGACACGCCAATTACCTTGGTGTTGCGCGCGGCCCATTCGTCATTCAGCTGCGCAACAGCCGAAAACTCGGTTGTGCAAACAGGCGTGAAATCCTTTGGGTGCGAGAACAGAATGGCCCAGCTGTCGCCAATCCAGTCGTGAAACTGAATGGTGCCCTGATCCGTTTCTGCCGTGAAATTCGGGACGGTGTCGTTGATGCGCAAACCCATGGGGCATCTCCTTTTCTGTGAAAAACCTGAGTCGGTCGTCTGGAACCTAATCACTTTGTGCACAGGTTAAACCAGCCATCGTGTCCAGGGATACGGATTTCGTGAGTCTGACCAGAAAAAAATTTGATCAAATTCACTATTGCTCAGCCTGTGCATGGGTGACAGAGTGGCCCCGAACAGCCGGCTTCAGGCGAACCTTCAGGAGGGCTCAGGATGATCGAAAAGCGGGATTTCTATATTAACGGTCAGTGGGTGGCCCCGTCGCAGCCCAATGACTTCGAGGTCATCAACCCCTCGACCGAAGAGCCCTGCGCAGTGATCTCGCTTGGCGCCGAAGCCGACACGAATGCAGCCGTTGCCGCAGCCAAAGCCGCTTTGCCAGGCTGGATGGCAACTCCAGTGGAAACCCGCATCGCGCTGGTGGAAAAGCTGGTCGAACTCTATGCAACCCGGGCAGAGGATCTGGCGCAGGCGATGTCACTTGAAATGGGCGCCCCGATCGATCTGGCGCGCTCGGCGCAGGCTGGTGCCGGCATCTATCACCTGAAGAACTTCATCCGCGCCGCAAGGTCGTTTGAATTCGAGCGCCCGCTGGGGGATCATGCACCGAATGATCGCATCATTTATGAGGCGGTTGGCGTTGCCGCTCTGATCACGCCGTGGAACTGGCCGATGAACCAGATCACGCTCAAGGTTGGTGCTGCTGCGATTGCGGGCTGCACGATGGTTCTGAAACCGTCAGAACAAAGCCCGCTGAACGCGATGATTTTTGCCGAGATGATGGACAAGGCAGGCTTCCCGCCCGGTGTGTTCAATCTGGTCAACGGCGACGGAGCGGGTGTTGGATCGCAACTTTCGGGTCATCCGGATGTTGATATGGTCAGCTTCACCGGTTCGACTCGCGCGGGCACTGCGATTTCGAAGAACGCGGCTGACACCCTCAAGAAAGTGCATCTGGAACTGGGAGGCAAAGGAGCCAACGTCATCTTTGAGGATGCGGACGAAAAAGCGGTCAAGCGCGGGGTGCTGCACATGATGCAAAACACCGGCCAGAGCTGTAACGCACCCAGCCGGATGTTGGTGCAGCGCCCGATCTACGACAAGGCTGTAGAAACGGCGGCCGAAGTTGCGAACATGGTCAAGGTTGGCCCTGCCATGGAGGAAGGTCGCCACATCGGTCCGGTTGTGAATGAAGTACAGTGGACCAAGATTCAGGACCTGATCCAGAAGGGCATCGACGAAGGTGCGCGGCTGGTTGCAGGCGGCACCGGACGACCTGAGGGGCTGAACAAGGGCTATTATATCCGCCCCACGGTCTTTGCTGATGCAAATAACCAGATGACCATCGCCCGCGAAGAAATCTTTGGCCCAGTTCTGACCATAATCCCCTTCGACACAGAAGAGGAGGCTGTCGAAACCGCCAATGATACACCCTATGGCCTGACCAATTATGTTCAGACACAGGATGGTGCGCGTGCCAATCGCATGGCGCGGGCTCTGCGGTCGGGCATGGTCGAAATGAACGGACAATCGCGCAGCGCGGGCTCACCGTTCGGCGGCATGAAGCAATCCGGCAACGGGCGGGAAGGCGGAGTCTTCGGTCTCGAGGATTTCCTTGAAGTCAAAGCCGTCGGCGGCTGGGCCGCAGAGTAACTTCACCTGCGAAGCAGACAGATTGGGCGGGGCAACGCGGTTGCCTCGCCCATTACGCTCTATACGGGCCGCACCACAAGCTGGGGTTCGCCATCGGACGTGTGGCGTCTGGACCGACCGTCCCACCCAATCTCTCCGGTGACGCGCTGTCGAAATGCAGAGAAGCTGTCAAAGCGGACCACATCTACCGGCGTATCGAAATGCAGGGTCACTCGGCGACGCGCGCCATCGCCCAATACGGTCATGCCGCGAATTTCGGCTGTGAACGCCTGACCCAAATAGCGTCCTTCAACCCGATCACCTACGCGCAGATGCATCCGGTTTCCGGACATCGCATGCAAGGTGTTCCAGTCTCGAACGCCATGCTGATGGGCCAGAAGTTCCAATGCCGCGCTATGCGACAGAGAAACACCCGTCGTTTTCAGTTTTTCCCGCAAGCGTTTTGCCTGCGCTTTCAGCTCTTCAACCGGAGCAACGGTTTGGGATCGTGTCATCATGTGCCTCGTTTCCTTGAACGGGCGCGAAATCAGGACGGGGCTCGCATTACCATCCGCGCGCCAAGAAAGGGCAACAGATGCATTTCAAAACCGGGTTTCACCAAAGCCAATGGCCGCGAACGGCAGGGGACCCGAACCTGAGGTGCCTTTTGGCAGCGGTCAGGCCGTCTGTCAATCAGGCGTCTGCCTGCGCCGCCTCGTAGGCCAGCATGGCACGCTTGACCGGCAATCCCCAGTGATAGCCTCCCAGGCCACCTGACTTGCGCAATGCCCGATGGCAGGGGATCAGCCAACTGACCGGGTTGCGGCCAACTGCCGTTCCCACTGCGCGAACGGCTTGCGGAGAGCCGACCCGTTGGGCGATCTCGGAGTAGGTCGTGACCTGCCCGGACGGGATATGCATCAGCGCTTCCCACACCTTGATTTGCAGAGGGGATCCGATCAGGAAAACCGGTGTTGGCTCCAACCGATCGTTGGCAGCGCCAAAAGCACTCAGCGCCCAAGGACGCAGGCGCATCGGATCTTCGACAAACGTCGCCTTGGGCCAGCGCGAGATCATGTCTTCCATCGCGGCCTCTTCGCCGGTCTCGGCCCCGAAGGCCATGCCGCAGATGCCCTTGTCGGTACCCATGACCAGCGCGGGGCCAAAGGGGCATTCGAACCACCCCCAATAGATCGTCAGACCTTCGCCCTTGCGGGCATATTCGCCGGGGCTCATGGATTCCCACTTCAGGAACAGATCATGCAGACGTCCGCTACCGGACAGGCCCACATTGTGTGCCGTTTCCAGTGTTGTGAACCGTTCGCGCAGCAATGCCTTCGCATGGCCCAGTGTCAGGTATTGTTGGTACCGTTTTGGCGACACTCCGGTCCAACGCGAGAACAGGCGCTGGAAATGGGCCGGGCTCATATCCATCTGGCGTGCCAGTTCATCAAGGCTCAGGCCCTCGCCGCCCTGATCAATCAGGTCGATTGCGCGGCGCATGACGTTGTAATGGTATCCGCTTTCCGGGGTCTGGACGTTCATGGTTCCACCTCATCTTCTGACAAAACCATAGCGCGCAGGCCACGCTGCCGCGACCCGGAACTTGCGCATTGGCTTTGGGCTTGTGTCAGAGACCGGTGGACGGCATTAAGGCCCGGATGGCAAAGCAACTCGACTATCATACGATCCGCGAGATTTTCACGCGCTTTCAGGAGGCCGACCCGGAACCCAAGGGCGAGCTGGAGCATGTGAACGTCTATACTCTGGTCGTCGCCGTGGCCCTTTCGGCGCAAGCCACGGATGCAGGCGTCAACAAAGCGACGCGCGCGCTGTTCAAGATCGCTGACACGCCGCAAAAGATGCTGGATCTGGGCGAGGAAGGCCTGATCGAGCACATCAAGACCATTGGTTTGTTCCGCCAGAAGGCCAAGAACGTCATCAAGCTCAGCCGTATCCTCGTAGACGAATATGGCGGCGAGGTTCCCAATTCCCGGGCTGCCCTGCAATCCCTTCCGGGTGTGGGCCGCAAGACGGCCAACGTGGTTCTGAACATGTGGTGGCGACAACCGGCGCAGGCGGTGGACACCCATATCTTTCGCGTCGGCAACCGCACCGGTATTTGCCCCGGCAAAGATGTAGACACTGTCGAACGCGCGATCGAAGACAATATTCCTGCTGACTTTCAACTTCATGCGCATCACTGGTTGATCCTGCATGGCCGGTACCATTGCAAGGCGCGCAAGCCGAAATGCCCGACCTGCATCATCCGTGATCTCTGTAAATTCGAGGACAAAACCCTATGAAGACTTATCAACTGACCGGCATCGGAAATGCCGTTGTGGATGTGATTTCCCAGGCCGATGACAGCTTCCTGGAGCTGATGGGCATCGAAAAAGGCATCATGCAGTTGATCGAACAGGAACGCGGCGAGGTGCTGTACGCCTCAATGGAAAGCCGTGTTCAAACGCCGGGCGGCTCGGTGGCCAATACCATTGCGGGCGCAGGCGCACTTGGGCTGGATGCTGCGTTCATCGGCCGGGTTCACGATGACGCGCTGGGCCGTTTCTATGCAGATGCGATGAACGAGGATGGCGTCGATTTCGTGAACCCACCTGTACCCGGTGGTGAATTGCCGACGTCACGTTCGATGATCTTTGTGTCGCCCGATGGTGAGCGGTCAATGAACACCTATCTGGGCATTTCCTCGGAGCTGTCGTCTCAGGATGTCTCGGAAGAGGTCGCTGGAAACAGCCAGATCATGTTCCTCGAGGGGTATCTGTTCGACAAGGAAAAAGGCAAGGCGGCATTCCTTGAGGCCGCGCGCGCCTGCCATAAGAGTGACGGCAAGGCCGGCATCGCCATTTCCGACCCGTTCTGCGTGGAACGTCACCGGGTCGATTTCCTGCTGCTGATCGAAAATGAGCTGGACTTCGTGATCGGCAATGAGGCCGAGATCAAATCACTGTTCGAAACTGACGATCTGGAAGAAGCATTGGCCAAGACGGCCGCGATCTGTCCGCTGGTGGTCTGCACCCGCTCAGGCGACGGTGTGACCGTTCTGAACGGCGACACCCGCATTGACGTGCCGGTTGAAAAGATTGTCCCTGTTGATGCAACAGGCGCAGGCGACCAGTTTGCGGCGGGCTTCCTTTTCGGCATGGCCACGGGTCGGGATTACGAGACCTGCGCCCGCATCGGCAATGTCTGCGCCCGCGAAGTCATCAGCCATATCGGCCCACGCCCCGAGGCAAACATGCAGGAATTGCTGCACGCCGAAGGGTTGATGTGAACTCAAATCAGGACCCTCTTGATTTGATCTGAAAACGGTTCGGGGCACCCACGCCCCGGCCCTGCCGTTTATCAAGAAAACAGCGCCAGCCAGATTCCAACAAACATCAGAACTCCGCCCAGGTTCACCCAGACGTGCCATATCGCGTAACGAAACGGTAGTGTCTTTTGGGCGTAAAACATCGTTCCGATAACATAACTGGCTGCGCCACCCACAATGCACCAAAGTGTGGCTGTGGGAACAGTGGTCATGTCTGGGATTGCCCCCAGACCAATGCCACCCAAACCAAGGTATGACGCTGTCGACCATCGTGATTTGACCGTTTCATTTGCGATCTTGTTCCAGACGGCTGCGATGGTCAGGCTCCAGCATACCCATAGCAGCGTCATGGTCCATGTCGTGCCCGCCTGAACGAAGAACGGTGTGAATGTCCCGCAGATGCTGGGATAAATCGCGGCATGGTCGATACGACGCAGCAGTTTGCGACGGTCATGCCAGGGCGCAAAATGATAGGCACAGGACGCAAGGTTCGACGCAAGCGCACAGAGAACATAAACAATGACCGCAAGAAGCAGCACGGAATCCAAACGCTGATAGGCGTTCATGATCAGCAGGCTGCCAGCCGTCAGGATCAGGGACAACCCGAAAACATGGACGACCATGTCGGCAGAGCGATGCGCGCGTACGGGGCTGGGATAGGTCGTTTGAGTCATGACAGGCCGGTTATGAACGGCTCAGCGCTAAAGGCCAGCCTGGAAAATGTCCAACTTTCCCAAGCGTCAGGCCTTTTTGCCCAAGTAGCTGTCAAAAGCCTTCAGCACTTGTTCATACACCGTGCGTTTGAACGGTACGATCTCTTCGATCAACCGATCAGGCGCCTGCCATTTCCAGTGTGAGAATTCGGGGTGATCGGTCGCGATATTGATCTGATCATCTGCACCGATAAAGCGCAGCAGATACCATTTCTGTTCCTGCCCGCGATAGCGACCTTTCCAGATCTTGGGCACGATGTCGTGCGGAAGATCATAGGGCAACCAGCCATCGGTCTCTGCCACGACCTCGACTAGATCCGCAGTCACGCCGGTTTCTTCCCACAGCTCGCGCAAGGCTGCGTCGCGCGGGTCTTCGCCCTTGTCCACGCCACCCTGTGGCATTTGCCAGGCGTCCTTGTGGCGATCATTGCGCTGGCCGACGAAAATCTTGCCCTCGGCATTCATCAACATCAGCCCGACGCAGGGGCGATAGGGCAGTTTGGCGATTTCTTTGGGGGTCATGCGCGGCCTCAGCGGGTTGTTTCGACCACCTCTAGCAATCACCGGCGCAACAGCAAAGAGGGTGACGTGGGGTTTCGCGTGACAAAGTTGACGCGAACGTCAATCTATCACGCAAATTCGGGAGGGAGAGTTTCGCCATGACTGCGTACCCAAACATGCTGGTCCCGCTGGATCTGGGCTTTACCACGTTGAAAAACCGCGTGCTGATGGGCTCGATGCACACCGGGCTTGAGGAAACCGGCGACTGGAACCGGGTGGCCGAGTTTTATGCAGCGCGCGCTCGCGGTGGTGTGGCGCTTATGGTGACGGGCGGAATTGGGCCAAACCTTGAAGGCTCGGTCCTGCCCGGCGCTGCGATGATGACCAGCGACAAGGATGTGGCCAACCATTCCATCGTCACCGACCGGGTGCATCAGGCGGGCGGCAAGATCGCCATGCAGATCCTGCATGCGGGTCGCTATTCCTATGGCCCCAAATGCGTGGCGCCCAGCCCGGTGAAGTCGCCGATCTCGCCCTTCCCACCGAACGAGCTGGACGAAGAAGGTATCGAGAAACAGATCAGCGATATCGTGAACGCCGCCGTGCTGGCCCGGAAGGCGGGCTATGACGGGGTCGAGATCATGGGGTCGGAAGGGTATTTCCTCAACCAGTTCCTGGTAACCCATACCAACAAGCGCACCGACCGCTGGGGTGGATCCTATGAGAACCGGATGCGCCTGCCGCTGGAAGTGGTGCGCCGCACCCGCGAGGCAGTGGGCAGTGATTTCATCATCATCTATCGCCTGTCGATGATCGACCTGGTGCCCAATGGCTCGACCTTTAACGAGGTGGTGCAGCTGGCGCAGCGGATCGAGCAAGCCGGGGCCACGATCATCAACACCGGCATCGGCTGGCACGAGGCGCGGATTCCGACCATCGCCACCAGCGTCCCGCGGGCGGCCTTTGCCTGGGTGACCAAAAAACTGATGGGCAAGGTGGGGATTCCGGTCATCACCTCGAACCGGATCAACACGCCGGACGTGGCCGAACAGGTGCTGGCCGAGGGCTGCGCCGACATGGTCTCGCTGGCCCGGCCGATGCTGGCGGATGCGGATTTCGTGAACAAGGCGATTGCTGGCGAAGCCACGAAGATCGCGCCCTGCATCGCCTGCAATCAGGCCTGTCTGGACCACACCTTCAGCGGAAAGCTGACCTCCTGCCTGGTGAACCCGCGCGCCTGCCACGAGACCGAGCTGGTGATCGAAAAGACCGACGCGCCCAAGCGCGTGGCCATCGTGGGTGCGGGTCCGGCGGGCCTGTCCACGGCGATGACCGCCGCCCAGCGCGGACATGACGTGACCGTGTTCGACAAGGCCGACGAGATCGGCGGGCAACTGAACATGGCCAAGCAGGTGCCGGGCAAGGAAGAGTTCTGGGGGCTGGTGGACTGGTACAGCACCATGCTCGACACGCTGGGCGTCAAGGTCGAACTGGGCCGCGAGGTTGGCGCCGATGATCTGACCGGGTTCGACGAGGTGGTGATCGCCACCGGCGTCAATCCGCGCGACCCGCAGATCCCCGGAGAGGATCGCGACAATGTCGTGAACTATATCGACGTGCTGCGCGACAAGGCCCCGGTGGGCAAGTCGGTGGCCGTGATCGGTGCGGGCGGCATCGGCTTCGACGTGTCGGAATACCTGCTGGAGGAAGGCCACTCGCCCACCACCGACTTGCCCCTGTGGATGAAGGAGTGGGGCGTCGCCGATCCCGAGCAGCACCGCGCAGGCCTGGCGCCCGAAGGCCCGCAGCCCGAGGCGCCCAAGCGCCAGATCACGCTACTGCAGCGCAAGAAACAGGCGCATGGCAAGGGGCTGGGCAAGACCACCGGCTGGATTCACCGCGCGACGCTGAAGATGAAGGACGTGAACTTCGTGGGCGGCGTGAATTACGAGCGCATCGATGACGAGGGGCTGCATGTCTCGTTCGGAGAAGAGCGCGCCGACCCGACTGTAATCCCTGTTGACACTGTTGTACTGTGTTCAGGTCAGGTTTCAGAGCGGTCACTGGCAGATGCACTGATCGAGCGAGGAGTCACGCCACACGTGATCGGCGGTGCGGATGTGGCCGCAGAGTTGGACGCCAAACGCGCAATCAATCAGGGCACACGTCTGGCCGCTACGTTTTGAAACGAATTTCAAGTTACGTCGAGGAAAGCCGTCTCTGATGAGGCGGCTTTTTTGTGCTGCTTGACTTAGATGTTATCAATGTACGTATGTATCACATGAGTCATAAAATAGAACGAACCAAACAGGAATTCGAATTGAGAAACGCCTACTGAAGGTCCTCAAGGGACTGGCGGAGTCATTGGACATGACCCTTGGTTATCTGATCGAGGGCATCGCCCTGCACAGCTTCGAGAACAAACCGGCTTTTTCCAAGGAAACGCTGGAGAAGATCAAGCAGCTCAAAACCGTCTATGACCTCGACTGGACGGCCGAGGACAGTCACCGTTTCAAGTAGGACGAGAAATGAGCGCCGAGATCACCAGCGCGTTTGAGGCACATGCCATCGACAATACGACGTTCGGACATGCCGAACATGTTCAGGTCGCCTAGGATCTGTTGCGCAAGTATGACTTCATCGATGCGGCCGCGATCTACTCTAAGGGACTCCGTACACCTGCGACCAACGCAGGCGCCCCGGACACGTTCAACCTGCGACTGGGCATGCGGACTACTCCACGGTAATCGTAATAACTTCGGATACAATCGGTGTGGCATGTGGCACGTGCCCGGCGTCGCCCAGAACCAGTTGCAATGTGTGCTGGCCCGATGGCAGGTCCAGCGTCACTTCGGTCTGACCGCCTCCGAAGTGTATGTGGTTGTCGTCGGCGGGCAAACCATTGGCCAACTCATCTGCACCATCCTCGCCCTCACCCAGCGGGGGACGGTCAAGCAGCAGATGGTGGTGTCCGGTGTTTTCTTTCTCGGTTCCCGCTGGAGCGACACCCATCCCGCTGAGGCCAAAGACAACCGTGACCGGTGATTGCACGGTGTCACCGTCCGACAGGTTGACGAAATAGACCTTTGCATCGGGATTCGATGGGGTCTCTCCTCCGGCGTGTGCAAAACCCGCCGAAAGGCAAAGGGCAGCAATAGCGAAAAAGGTCTTCATGATCTTCTCCCTGGTCACAAAAATGCCATTCTCAAGGTAACAGCTTAGCGCGATTGCCTAGAAAACACAGCATCACAATGCCTGAGGCTAGATTGGAAACCACTGTTTCTGCGTTTCCCATACGCAAACGATCCGATTCAAATCCCTGATATTATCCCATGTCTGCCCCGTTTCCGCCCAGATTCAGCGCCATAGTCAGGACGGAAATCAAGATCTGGGGAACGAGTATGGACCGACTGACCGAAATGGAAGCCTTCGCCAATGTGGTGGACCAGGGTGGCTTCACCGATGCGGCCAAGAAGATGGGCATCTCCAAATCAGCCGTGTCCAAACACGTATCGAGCCTTGAAGCACGTCTGGGAGCGCGACTGTTGAACCGTACCACGCGCCGGGTGTCACCAACAGAAATCGGGCTGGCCTATTATGACCGCGCGCGCCGCGTTCTCAATGATGCAGGAGAAGCGGATTCACTGGTCACGTCGATGCAATCAGCCCCATCTGGTCTTTTGCGCATCAGCGTTGCCACGGATTTTGGCGTAAATCACCTGTCACCTGTGCTGTCCGAGTTCCTTGCGGCCTACCCCGACATCACTGTGAACATGGTACTGAACAATCGTTACGTCGAACTTATTTCCGAAGGATTTGACGTGGCCGTCCGCATTGGTGAGCTGGAAGACAGCACGCTGCGGGCCCGCAAACTGACCGAAACCGTCAAACGCATGGTCGCCGCGCCCAGTTATGTCGAAAGATTCGGCCGCCCACAGAAGATCGACGACCTGAACGAACACAAGCTGCTGCATTATTCCAGCCAGTCCTCGGGCAATGTCTGGAAACTGACCGCGCCATCCGGCGAAAAGCGTCAGGTTCGAACAGCCGGATGGTTGAGCGTGAACGATGGCCAATCCCTGTTGAACGCGGCGGTTTCCGGCTTGGGTATCGCGTATCTGCCCAGCTATCTTTACGCAGAAGCCTTGAAGGCAGGGCTGGTTGTCGATGCCATGCCATCCCTGCCCGACGAAGTTCAAGGCGTTTACGCGGTCTACCCGCCCGGCCGTTTTACACAACCCAAAGTGCGGGCTTTCATTGATTTCCTCGTCGACTCTTTCCACGAGAAGGGTCCGATGGACTGGTAATTTCTCCCTGAAGACCAACCTTTGGCCCGCATGTAAAAGTGCGGGCCTTTTTTTATGAACCGATCACCGACAGCCCCATGGACCGGGCGGAAGAGCGCAGGCTGTCGGTCAGCACATTCTGACCCCGCGGCGGTGTTTCGGAACTGCGTGCCAAAAGGGCGATATCGCGATTTGCATTGGCAATGGAGAGCGGGCGCAACCGCACCTCGTCGCGGTAGATCCCCTGTCTGCGAGCATAAAGATCAGGCAGTACCGCAACACCAACACCCGAAGCCGCCATCAGGACAATGGAATCAAGTGTCGTGCCTTCATACTCATCCGAAACCACCCCACCGCATTCTGCCGCCAATGCATAGACGATGCGCGACAGGCGGTGGCTTTGATCCAGGGTGAGGAAAATCCGGTTCTGAAGATCTGTGGCACTGACACCCTGCAAATCCCGCGCCAGAACGTCATCAACGGCAACCGCGACCCAGAGAGGTTCGTTGAACAAACGGTGTTGCACGGTATTCGGATGGTCTTCGGGCGTGGACAATATCAGGTCAAATCGACCGGATTTCAGACCCTGTTCCAGATCCAGTGTGTTTTCCTCGCGCACGACAATGCGCAACCCGGGGCGAATCTGGTGCACCTGTTTGATGGCTTGCGGCAACAGATAGGGCCCGATCGAAGGCAATACCCCCAGTCGCAACCTTCCTCCGACGGGCATATCGTTCGACATTGCATGGCGCAGGTCCTTGACCTCTGCCAGGATCTTTTGCGCGCGCAAGATGAACTCTTCACCCTTTGTCGTCACTTGGATTCCACCACGGTTACGATCAAAGATTCGAACGCCAAGTTCTTGTTCTACAGTCGCAATTTGCGTCGACAGGCTGGGCTGGCTGACATTCAGCACCTCGGCAGCCAAACTGAATCGCCCAAGGCGACTGACGGTAACGATGTATTCCAACTGCCGCAATGTCGGGCGCATTTCATAGCCTGAAACTATTTATAACTTAGAAAGATAGTATTTGGCGAAATCTGTTTTGCAAGGCACCTAACCCGAAAACGAGGGGTCAGGAGTCAAATATGCCCGGAGTGATCGAGACACTGTCCAGCAATCTGCTGGTGCCTACCATATTGTTTTTTGCTCTTGGGCTTTTGGCGGCCTTTGTACGCAGTGACCTGTCCATTCCGGCGGGCGCGGCCAAGTTCATGTCGCTTTACCTGTTGCTGGCCATCGGGTTCAAGGGCGGTGCCAGTCTGGCTGCGCATGGCATTCACCTGCAACTGTTCATGACACTGCTGGGCGGTGTTGCTTTGTCCTTTGCCATCCCCTTCGTGGCCTTTGGCCTGCTCAGGGTGATGACAAAGCTGGATGCGCTGAACGCGGCGGCGGTTGCAGGGCACTATGGTTCGATCTCGATCGTCACCTTTGTCACCGCCACCAGTCTGCTGGATCTGGTTGGGCTGTCCCATGACGGATTCATGGTGGCCGTTGCGGCTGCGATGGAGGTGCCTGCAATCCTGTCGGCGCTTTGGTTGGCGCACAGGACCGGAAGCAATGGTGTCAAGGATGACAAGCTGTGGCGCGATCTGCTGGCCAATGGCTCGATTGTTCTGCTCACCGGTGCCTTCCTGATCGGAGCCATCACCGGCGGCGAAGGTATGCAGATGATCGCGCCCTTCATCGTTACGCCTTTCACCGGTATCTTGTGCCTGTTTCTGCTGGATATGGGGCTGTCGGCAGGGCGCAGCCTGATCGGCAATCGAGACAAGCTGTCGGTTGGCCTGTTCGCCTTTGGTGTCTTGATGCCCCTGATTGGCGCAGTAATGGCCTGGGCGGTAGGTGCCGTGATCGGACTGCCACAGGGCAGCTTGTTCCTGTTCATGGTACTTTCGGCCTCGGCATCGTATATCGCGGTTCCCGCTGCGATGAAGATCGCCCTTCCAAAGGCCGAGGCCGGGATCTATCTGACCTTGTCGCTGGGGGTGTCGTTTCCGTTCAACATCACCGTAGGATTGCCGCTGTACCTGTGGTGGATCAGTTGACGAGCAATACTGCCTCGACCCGACGGTTCAGATCGCGCCCTTCCGGGGTTGCATTCGATGTAAGCGGAGACAGATAGCCAACACCCTGCGCTTCGATTCGGTCGGGTGCCACGCCATGTGCATCAATCAGGCGGGTTCGCACCGCCTCGGCCCGGCTTTTGCTGACCGAAATATTCGCCTGCAAGGCACCAGTATCGTCGGTGTGCCCCACCAGTGCCAGACGCGTTTTCGGGCTGTCGGTCAAGTATCCGGCCAACAAGGTCAGTGAGTCAAACGGTCCCTCGCCCAGGGCAACCTCGCCCGTTGGGAAATGCAGATCATCCAGGATCACGTGGCCCGTTGTCGCCAAGGCCTCCAGCAACCCGACCGTACCCTCTACAGCTTGCTCGACCACCACAGGGTCCGGGTCCGGTGCATCTTGAGGCGTCACCCGGATCATCTGCACATAGCCATCCGGGGGATTGCGGCTGACCAGCAGACTAAGGGCAACCGACCCTTTGATCGCCGACAGAAAACGGTAATCCTGAATGGCGACATACATATCCGGGGTTGGCACGACCTCGGTGCCAAAGCGAAAGTCGAAACCACCGCAAGCCCGCGCGTCGCATTCGAACAGGATCTTATATCCCTGCGCCTCGATCTGATCCCGAAGCGGGGCGAGAAGCTGCAATGTCGTGCTCGACCCTGCCTGAAGCCGCCACGTATAGCGTTCCACGCGCCCTTCGAGAGTGTCTGCGGGCACGGAGCCATTCGCATACGGCCCCGTTGGCAGATCATAGCTGTCCAGCGGAGACGTCCGGTCACTGATCTGACGGGCACTGGCCGGTAGGGTCAGGTCCTGCGCAACAACAGATCCTGTCATCAGCAGGGCTATAAGGGCGGCGATGCGGATCATCGAAACTGTGCGTGATATTGTTCGTTGGGCACCATCGCCGTTGCGCTGGCCACCCGGTTTGACATATTGAAAAACCCGGCGACATTGGCGATGTCCCAAATGTCCCGGTCAGTAAATCCGGCGTCTCGCAATTTCTGTCGGTCGGGCTCTTCGATCTCTGCGCTGGCGGTTGTCATCTTGGCAGCGAAGTCCAGCATCGCCCGTTGACGCGGCTCCAGCGGCGCGACGCGGTAGTTCATCACCAGCATCTCACCCAGTTGCGGATTGCCCGAAAGCTGACGCACCGCCGCCCCATGCGCGACCAGACAGTAGAAGCACTTGTTGATCGACGAGACGACTACGGCGATCATCTCGCGTTCCAGCTTGGTCAACCCACTGTCAGCCAGCATCAGGTCGTTATACATCGCGGTGAATGTGTTCAGCTTGTCTATGTCAAATGCGTTGGCTTTCAGCACATTCGGCACCATGCCCAGTTTTTCGACACAGATATCAAAGTATTTCTGCGTCTCCGGCGGCAGCGGATCGACCATGGGCAGGTTCAGCGCGGTAGGCATGTCTTTTTGTGTCACGGCGGCCTCTTCGGTTTAGACAAGATGACGGTAATGGTATTCGCCCGCGATCTCCATCCCGAGGGCACGATAAAGACCGTTGGCGCCCTCATTGGCCTTGGTGCAGATCACGCTGAGGTTCTGCGCACCGTGATCACGCGCCCAGAATGCGGCCGCGCGCATGGTCCAGTGGCCCAGCCCCTGACGACGGTGTTCGGGCAACACTTCCAGCGCGTGGACCATCGCAGTGTCTGCATGCATCGCCACAAAAGCCACGCCGCTGGGTTTGTCGTTGTGACGCAGCAAAAACCCTGTCTTGGGGCCCTTGGCGCGTTCCATCACCGCGATCCGCTCGGGTCCGATCCCGCCCGAGGCCCAGATGTCGCGCATGATCTCAAGCGGTTCCCAGATCGAAAACACCATGACCGGTGGGATTGGCTGATCGGTCAGCCTGGAGACGGGGCAGACATAGATGTTCACCGGGTCAAGAATATCATAGCCCCGCTGAGCCAGCTTTGCATCCAGGGCTTCATCCCCCGGGCGCAGACAGAAGATGCGTTTCTGCCCCATGGCCAGCATCGCGGCCTCGGCGGCGTCGATATCGTCTTCATTGACCGGACCCAATGCACTGGCCGCTGATACGCGCGACCCTCCGCCCTGCCCCTCACGCAGCAGAAACGGGCCAAGCCGCTGATAGCGTGCGGCGGGCCAGGTTCCGTCGACTATTTCCGCCCAGTTATCGCTCAAAGCTCAAGCTCTTTCGCCAGGCGGGTGGTGGCCGCGTCGATCCGGCCTCCGTCGGTGCCGCGCACGACCACGTTGGCCCCGAAGGCACCGTTGATCTGAAACGGGTAGCACCCGATGGACAGGTCACTGAAATCTTCGGCCAAGGCCGCCAGGGTTGCGGCGATATCACCTTCTCCGCGGTCCACACGCAGAGTTTGCGACAGCAAAGGGCGGCCTCCGGTCAATGTTGGCAGAACGCTCGCCACCATCGCCTGAAAAACCGACGGCACACCTGCCATGACATGCACATTCGCAAGCGTGAACCCGGGCGCCGTCGAAACCGGATTTTCGATCAGCGTCGCCCCGTCCGGAATACGCGCCATGCGCAAGCGGGCGGCATTCAGTTCCAGCCCGGATTTGTCGTAATGGGCCTGCAAGAGCGCGCGCGCGTCATCCCGCACATCAATTGGTGTATCGAAAGCGCGGGCAATACAATCGGCCGTGATATCGTCATGGGTCGGGCCGATGCCGCCGCTGGTGAAGACATTGTCATAGGCGTCGGACAGCACTTTGACGGCCGCTTCGATGGCGGAGGCGTCATCGCTGACAATGCGGACCTCTTTCAGGTCGATGCCGTGTTTTGTCAGCTCCTGTGCCAAAAAATGCATATTCGCATCGCGGGTGCGACCCGAGAGGATTTCATCCCCGATCACCAGCATCGCTGCAGTTGGATTGGCCATGGCGCTCTCCCCTCTTGATCGTCCTTGGGGGCAGGTATAGGCCCTGAGCCATGCGTTTTGAAACCCCTCTTGTCCCCGCCCGCCTGATCCGCCGCTACAAACGCTTTCTGGCCGATTGCATGCTCGAACACGGGCAGGAAGTGACCGCCCATTGCGCCAATCCGGGGTCGATGATGGGGCTGGCCGAGCCCGGCGAAAAGATTTGGCTGGAGCCAAACGACGATCCGAAGAAAAAGCTGAAATTCGGATGGCGGCTGGTCGATCATGAGAACGGGCATTTTACCGGGGTCGATACCTCGGTTCCGAACCGGGCGTTGCGTGTTGCTTTGGAAAGAGGCGAAATCCCCGAACTGGCCGCCTATGACATCGTCCGGCCCGAGGTAAAATACGGCGAAAACAGCCGCATCGATTTTCTGCTGACCGGGCCGGACCTGCCAGATGCCTATGTCGAAGTCAAAAGCGTGACACTGTCACGCCAACCCGGTCTGGCCGAGTTTCCCGACAGCGTCACAGCCCGTGGTACCAAGCATCTGGTTGAACTGGCCGCGATGGCCGCGCAAGGGCACCGGGCGATCATGCTGTATCTGGTGCAACGTACGGATTGCGACCGGTTTGCGCTGGCCGCAGATATCGACCCGGCTTACGCTGCGGCCTTTGAGGGCGCACGGGCGAAAGGTGTTGAACGGTTGGTTTACGGAACGCGTATTTCGCCAAGGGGTGTTTTGGTAAACTCGTCAATCAATTGTTGAGAGAAAACTCAGATGAACCCGATCATTTCTATCGAATTTGCCTAGGTTTCTCAAAGGACAACTTAATGACGGCCCTACCGAAGACCGAGAACACCCGCTTAGAAAAGCGTATTCGAACAATCTCACTAACTCTAATGAGTTTGGGTGGCATACCTGTATTGGCAAGATTTTTTGGTGTAGGGTTTGTTCCCTCTCCAACTTGGGTTTCTTGGACCTTTTGGCCAGCATGTGTCGTCGGCGCGCTTTCTGCGGCATTGGCGCTTTGGGCGGTTCATCTTAGCTTATCGGAAGGCATCCAACTCTCAGAGCCAATAAAAACAACATTGTCTATATTTTTCATGCCTTTGGTAGGCGCGTTTGCGGGGTTTCTTGTAGTGGCAGCGACGATCCCGATGGTTGTTTCTCTTCCCTCTTTTCACACGGTAGAAATAACATTTGTTGTTAGTGATCCCAATATGGGAGATTCTCGGAAGCGCCCTAGGCCGATCGCTCTGAAAGACACGGCGCGTGCCATTAACGTCGTTTGTGATGTCCCGAACAGTATTCGCAGACGTCTGCAAACCGGAAGGCAGATTATTCTTGTTGGCCCCGGAAGCAGTGTCGGCGTATTCCCAACTCACTTTCGTCTGCCCTGATCGACAAGTGCCCTTATCAGTCTCTGTATTAAACCCAATTAACTGAAAAACACCCACCACTGCACACCCTCTGGAACTTTCTGCACAAGCAGCGTAAAAGGAATGCTGCGCGAAACATTTGGAGCTTAGCGTCGATGAAAGAACATCGTGGCCGCCTGACCAAAGACGGCATCCGCATCTATGAACAAAGCGACTTCGCCGGGATGCACGCGGCGGGGGCTTTGGCGGCGCGGATTCTGGATGATATTGCCGAACATGTGTTCCCGGGGCAGACCACGGGCGCCATTGACGGGCTGATCTCGCAGATGGTCGAAGACGCCGGCGCGACCTCGGCCACCATAGGCTATAAAGGCTATCAGCACGCCAGTTGCATCAGCGTGAACCACGTTGTCTGCCATGGCATTCCGGGCGACAAAAAGCTGAAGGATGGCGACATTCTGAACATCGACGTGACCGTCATAGTCGATGGCTGGTTCGGCGACACTTCGCGCATGTATGTGGCAGGCAAGCTGCCGCGCAAGGCGGAACGGCTGATCCAGGTGACTCATGACGCGCTGTTCATGGGCATCGAGATGGTCAAACCGGGCAACACGTTCGGTGATATCGGCCACGCCATTCAGGCCTATGTCGAAGCCCATCGGATGAGCGTTGTGCGTGATTTCTGTGGTCATGGTCTGGGTCGCGTTTTTCACGCACCACCGAACGTGCTGCACTATGGTCGCCCGGGCACCGGTGCCGTTCTGGAAGAGGGTATGTTCTTTACCATCGAACCCATGGTCAATCTGGGTCGTCCCGAAACCAAGACGCTGGCCGATGACTGGACTGCCGTGACCCGCGATAAATCACTGTCGGCACAGTTCGAACATTCGGTGGGCGTCACCTCAGATGGGGTCGAGATCTTTACCCTGTCTCCCGGCGGCAAATACCACCCGACCTATTCTTCTTGATCCGCGGCCTGTTCGCGGAAAAGTTTCAACAGCATCGTTTCGTCCCCCCACGGCGTGACCGCGTCGTGGATGAAGACCGGCGCACGCATGGGTTTGCGCTCTGGGCTGGTGGAAGCTTCTGCAGCGCTGGAAAAGGTCCAGGCGAAAGGTATCAGGGTGCGATCCATAACCGCACTTTAGCACAACCGCGGGTCAAAGTCCCAACAACCCATGCGCCTGCGACATGTCCGTGATCACTTCGGCACCCAGATCCGCCAGCTTTTCACCGCCTCCATGAGGCGCATAAGCGAGGCAACGCATGTCGGCTCGGATTGCAGCCGTGACACCACTATGACTGTCTTCGATCACCACCGGAGCCATTGCACCAAAGTGCTCGGCGGCCAGTTGGAACATCTTTGGGTCCGGCTTTCCGGTGCCCAGCACATGGGCCGAGAACATCACGTCTTTGAACCGGTCCCAAAGCCCGTTCTGACCCAGTGTGATCTTCATCTTGTCCGGGCTGCCATTCGACGCGACGCAAAAGGGGATACCCTTTTGATCCAGCCCCTCAAGCAGGTCTGCGATACCGGGCACCAATGGCACACCTGCACGCAGGCGGTCGTAGGTTTCGGCATAGATCTGATCTATCCAGTCTTCGGGCAGAAGGGCACCCATCGCGCGGGCCTTGTCGCGCACGCCGACCATCGTTCCACCCACAAACAGCGACATACATTCATGCAGCGCCAGATGCAGGCCATAATCCGCCAGATTGTCCACCAGCACCTGATTCGAGATCACCTCGCTGTCCACCAAAACGCCGTCGCAGTCGAAAATGACAAGATCGTGCATATGAAATCCCTATTTCGCCTCGCGGTCGGCCTATCCAGGCTTTCCCGTCATTGCCCACCCATGTTACGCACCAAACTGCGCAGAGCGATTCAATCTGGAACACCTTTCCACATCAAAGAAATATGCGTGTCGCCATACCTGCGGCTGTCATGCAATGTGAATCCGGCCGGCGCCTGCATCCGGGCGTTTTCTTCCCAAACCAACAATGCATCATCCGCGATCCAGCCATTGGCCAAGGCGGCGACGGTCTTCTGCCCCATGGATTTCCCGTAAGGCGGGTCCAGAAAAACCAGATCATAAGGCGCGCCGGTATTGTCGCCCAACCGGGTTGCATCGCGGCGGATCAAGTCGGTACGATCGGCGCTGCGGGTCAGATCGATGTTCTTACGGATCAACCCGTGAGCCACCCGCCCGTCATCAACGAAGGTGACATGCGACGCGCCCCGCGACAGTGCCTCCAGCCCCAGTGCCCCGGTTCCCGCGAACAGATCCAGCACCCGCAAACCGTCAAATTCGATCTGGTGGCTGAGCACATTGAACAGGCTTTCACGCACGCGGTCGGTGGTGGGGCGCAGATGCGCGCCCGCATCACCCTTGCCGACCGAGGCGAGGGCGCGGCCCCGGAATTCTCCGGCAATGATCCTCACGCCTTAAGCAGCGGTTTCAGGTCCGCGTTCGGGTCTGCCACAACTTCGGGATCAGCTGTCTTGCCCATTTCGATCAATCTCTTGCCGACCATGTATGCTCGCGGATCATTCATCGCATCCACAGCAATCAGCCTGTCGCCTTTGTAATACCAGAAGGACATGGTCTGACCCTCGCCCCTGCGGGTCACCACACGGTCATATCCGGTGTTCAGGCCCGCGATCTGAAGCTTGACGTCGTACTGGTCCGACCAGAACCAGGGGGTCGCCACGTAAACCTTGGCCGCACCCAGCATGTTCTGCGCCACGATTTCAGCCTGGTCGATGGCGTTCGGGACGCTTTCCAGACGGATACGACTTTCGCCATGGGGGAAAGAGGCGCAATCACCGGCCGCCCAGATCGACGGATCAGAGGTCCGGCCATGGGAATCGGTTTTGATGCCGTTGTCCAGCTCCAGCCCTGCCATCTCGGCCAGTTGAGTAGAGGGCACGATACCCACACCGACCACAACAAAATCCACCTCCAGCTTTGTGCCGTCGGTCAACACGGCCCCCACAACCTTGCCGTTTTCGCCGATCAGCCGATCGAGCCCGACGCCTTCGCGAATGTCGGCACCATATTTGCTGTGCAGCGCGCGGAAATAGTCGCTGGTTTCGGGTGCCGCAACCCGTTGCAGGATGCGGTCGGCCATCTCGACCAGAGTGACCTTGACGCCCCGCTTGGCGCAGACGGCTGCGGCCTCGAGCCCGATGTAACCGCCGCCCACGATCAGCGCGCGGGCGCCTTCGGTCACTTTGGGTTCCATCTCGTCAATATGGGCCAGGTCGCGCACCACGTGGACACCGTCCAGATCGCCTCCGATGGCAGCAGGCAGGCGGCGCGGATCTGACCCGGTGGTCAGCGCCAGTTCGTCATACGGGATGACCTCATCCGCAAGAGTAACCGTTTTGGCCTTGGGATCGATGCCGGTCACGCGCTGGCCAAGACGCAAAGTGATGTTGTTTTCGACGTAGAAGCTTTCGGGGCGCAGGAACAGGCGCTCCAGCTCCATCTCTCCAAGAAGATAGGCCTTGGATAATGGCGGGCGCTGATATGGCAGATGCGGCTCGGCCCCGATCAGAGTAATCTCTCCGCCGAACCCGTCCTTGCGCAGCCGCGCCACCAAAGACGCGCCCGCTTGCCCTGCGCCAATCACGACAATATGGCTCATGCTTTGCCCACCCTGCAGTTTTCCCGTGGTCTCTCTGATTGGACCACCTATATTGCGCTTAAGCCCAATTCTGCAAATCCAAACGACAGGAGCTAAAAAATGATTTCAACAGGAGACACCCTACCCGAGGCCACACTGATCCAGATGGGGGCAAACGGGCCGGAAGAGGTTCGGATTTCAGACAAGACCAAAGGACGCAAGGTTGTCATTTTCGCTGTGCCCGGCGCCTATACCGGTACGTGCACCACCGCACATGTGCCAAGCTTCATCCGTACAAAAAAACAGTTCGACGACAAAGGCGTTGAAGAGATCATGTGCCTGTCGGTCAACGACCCGTTCGTCATGCAGGCCTGGGGTGAATCCACCGGCGCGACCGCGGCGGGATTGACCATGGTCTCAGACGCGGCTTCAGAATTCACCAAGGCCATCGGCATGGATTTCGACGCCCCGCCTGTGGGTTTGTTCGCACGCTCCAAACGGTATGCGATGCTGGTCGAGGACGGTAAGGTCACGGCCCTGAATCTGGAAGAAAACCCCGGTGCCTGCGAGATCTCAGCGGGTGAAGGCCTGCTGGAGGTGATCTGAATTTGGCCGGCCCCGGTTTGCCCGGGGCCGCGTGAACCCAATTTAACTTGAAGCAGCGCCCCAATGCGCGAATACTCGACGCATAATTTGGGGAGCTTTTTTATGAAATTTAAGTTGTTTTTATCCTTCCTGACCGGCGCGGCCCTTCTGGCAGCCTGCGGACCGGCCCCAACCCCGCAACAGCAAGCTGCACGACAGCACGAGATTGCCTGCCTTGGCGGCACATTGGGCGGCGCCTTGATCGGCGGTGCAATCGGCAACCAGTTCGGCGGCGGATCGGGCAAGACGATCCTGACAGCAGCCGGCGCCGCCGCCGGTGGCTTTGAAGGCCAAAGATTTGCATGCTGAGGAGATTGGAAATGAAACAGGCGATTTTTGTATTCACGGCTGCATTTTTGGCCTCGGCGACCAATGCCGAAACCGTGGCCGAACTGCATGAAAAAGAATTGAACGCCATCGACGCAAACAATGACGGGTTCCTGTCCAAAGACGAATTCGACGTTTTTTCGGACTATGCGTTTCAGGCCATGGACGAAGACAAGAACGGCACATTGGGTCAGGCCGAGGCCAAACCGTTTCTGGACATAAAGCAGTTCCAGAATGTTGACCGCAACAAGGACAGCTTTATCTCAAGATCGGAATATGATGCACAGATGAATGAAGATTTCGGCGCGGCAGATCAGAACGGCAATGGTCAACTGGACTAAGCCCGTTTTCAAGGAGCTTGGTATGAAAAGATGGATTGGAATGGGCGCTTTGGCGCTGGTCGCGGCCTGCGATGCGCCGCAGGCTCCGGTCGTGACGGGGCCGGACGGGCAGGCCCGCATTCAGATCAATCTGTCTGGCCTGACCTGCTACGAAAACCGGTGTCTGGATATCAACCCATCAGCGCGCAGTGTGCGCCAGATCGGGAACAAGACCACGGGCATCCCAAGATCCATTGATGTCAGCGAAGGCACCGTGACGCCTGCGGAATTCAAGCAGATGGGCACAGCCGCGTCCCTGGCCGGTGGCCAAGGTTCAGGCAACGACCGTTAACACAGACTGTCCATCTTTCGAGCCAGCTTGGCGTCCAGTGACGACAGGCCACCTACGTCATGGGTGGACAGGACCACCTCGACTGTGCGGTAGACGTTGGACCATTCTGGGTGGTGGTTCCATTTCTCGGCCCAGATC
Organism: Ruegeria sp. YTSB088; assembly: GCF_059609825.1. NCBI lineage: Bacteria > Pseudomonadati > Pseudomonadota > Alphaproteobacteria > Rhodobacterales > Roseobacteraceae > Ruegeria > Ruegeria sp. YTSB088. Next base: position 73,011 of record NZ_JBXWMM010000010.1, read on the forward strand.
GCCACTTGCGTCATCCAGCCAAATGCGTGCACAAAGTTGTCGAAAATGAAGGTCTTGGTTATCGCGTCGCGGCCTTCGACCATGGTCCAGCCGTTTTTGAACAGCGGGTCCAGCAGCGGGCCACGGGTCTCGGCGGACAAAAGTTCAGTCATTGCTGTTCCTCCGGGTTCGATTTCCTGAACGGGCCGTAATCTGTCAGAATCTCGATCTCTTCTCCCACTGCGCGGCCTTCGGCGTCCAGATATTTTTTAATCGCATCGGCAAAACCCGGATCACCGACCCAGTGCAAGCTATGCGTGCGCGTCGGTAAATAGCCGCGTGCCAGCTTGTGTTCACCCTGAGCGCCCGCTTCCACCCGGGCCAGACCGTGGGCAATGGCAAAATCTATCGCCCTATAGTAGCACAGCTCGAAATGCAGGCAGGCATGATGTTCAATGCAGCCCCAGTACCGCCCAAAAAGCGTTTCGCGGCCTATGAAGTTCAGCGCACCCGCAATGGCATGCCCATCCCGTTCAGCCAAAACCAGCGCCATATCATTCGCCATCGTCTCTTGTGCGATGTCAAAAAACTGGCGCGTCAGATAGGGTGATCCCCATTTTCGGGCCCCGGTATCCTGATAGAACCGCCAAAAAGCATCCCAGTGTTCCGGACGCAGGTCATCGCCTGTCAATGTATGGATTTCACCGCCAAAGCCATGGGCCTGCGCCCGTTCCTTGCGGATATTCTTGCGCTTGCGTGACGACAAGGCGGAGAGGAATTCATCGAAATCAGCATAGCCATCATCCAGCCAGTGAAACTGTTGCGAGCTGCGCAGCATAAGACCCATCTGCTCCCCCGCCAATGCTTCCTCTTCTGTGCAGAAGGTCGCGTGAACCGATGACACCTGGTTGTCAGCCGCCAGTTGAACGGCACCCTGCACCAAAGCCGACATTCCGATTCGCTCGTAGCCCGGGCGCACCAGAAACCGACGCCCCGTTGCGGGTGTGAACGGCACCGCAATTTGCAGTTTCGGATAATACCGCCCGCCTGCGCTTTCATAGGCATGGGCCCAGCTATGGTCAAAGATGTACTCGCCCTGGCTGTGCGATTTGGCATACATCGGGGCCGCTGCGATCAGGATCCCGTCAAGAAAGGCCGTCAGGTATTGCGGCTGCCAACCCGTGCCACGCCCGACCGAGCCGCTTTCCTCAAGCGCCAGCAGAAAGCGATGCGTGGTGAAGGGATCAAGGGGCCGTCCACCATCGGCGGCCTCAGGGCAAGCGCAGGCATCCCACTCGGTCGCTGAAATCTGCGACAGTGACCCAAGTACCTGAACTTCGATTTGAGCCTGATCCATGTACCCTCCGCGCCAGCCCTTTATCTGTGACCGAGGCGCCAAGGTTCAAGCTGAATGCGCAGCCAGATACCCTTCGAAGGTCACATTGTCGGCAACCATGCGGGCCTCTGCCTCTTGTTCAGGCGTCCGAACAGTCCAGCACAGGATCGGCACGCCCTGTGCCTTCAGTTCAACCACACGTGCGCGGGACAGGTCAGCGGCCTCATGGCTGATGAAACCGGCCCCGACACGATCGAAATCCGGAATATCGCGCAAGTGATCACACACGTCTTGCGGCAACAGTTCGACACTGGGCTCATAGGCGCAAGTTGTGATGCCGCGCGGCAGATGCGGGGCCAGCCGCGCCAGTTCCGCAACCGAGTTGGGATTGAAGGACATCAGCGCCACCGGACCTTCGTACCCCTGCAATGCGCGCACGGTGTCGTGCTCGAGGGCACCGATATTCATACCCATAACGCCGTCCTGATCCTTCAACTCGATCAGCAGCGGCACCTGGCCTGCCACGATTTCCAGCACATCATCCAGCGTTGGAATGCCGTCCTCGCCATACAACAGAGTGGTATTGGACGCCGCAACCGCCGACACCTGCCGGATCGGTCCGGACTGACCGGTCAGACGCGCCATATCATAGTCATGAAATACCACGGCACGATCATCAGCTGTAAGTTGAAGATCAATCTCAATCCCGTAACCGGCATCAATGGCAGCACGAATGGCCGCCCGGCTGTTTTCCGGACGGTTATTCGAAACGTCGTGCAACGCCCGATGGGCAATTGGGGCCTGCATAAACGCAGCTGGCAGAGGCGGTATCATTCGATCTCGAATATACCTTCGATCTCAACTGCCACGCCCAAAGGCAGTGACGCAGCGCTAACGGCGGAACGCGAGTGGCGACCGGCGTCGCCCAGCGCTTCGACCAGGAAGTCGGATGCGCCGTTGATCACTTGCGGCTGTGCGGTGAAATCTGCGGTCGAGTTCACGAAACCGGTCAGTTTGATGACACGCACCAGTTTGTCGATATCTCCGCCACAGGCCGCCTTGACCTGTGCCAGCAGATTGATCGCGCAGACACGCGCCGCAGCGGCTCCGGCTTCGACATCCATGTCGTCGCCCAGCTTGCCAGTGATCAGCTCATCCGTTTTCGATATCTGGCCGGACACATACACGATATTGCCCACACGTACGAAAGGCACATAATTTGCCGCCGGCGCCGGTGCGTCGCCCAGTGTGACACCGAGGCTTTCCAGTTTTGCAGCGATGCTCATTGAGAGGGTCCTTCCTTGATTGACTCTGCCGGACGCTAACCGGGAAGCACAGCCGTGGAAAGACGGAATACGGCAATTTCCGGCTTGCACGCGATCTGAGCATATCTTTACTTATTATGACTTGTAGATACTCAATTGCTTTACCCGGACCTGACGGACAGGTTACACGCTAGGTGTTTCATTTGAGATCTGAAACGACTATGTGACAAGAACTTGTGCCTTACCGGCGTGTAAGTATTGGTGAATTGTGATTGTTGGCCCGACAGAACGGATGCCGGGCATTTGGGAGAAGCAAAGATCGTGTCGAGCAGATTTCGCCTGAAACATCTGGTTGTACTGTCGCTCATGGCCATTCTGTCCGCCTGTGCAACCACGCCTCCCGAAGACGCCTCACGCAATGACGTGTTTGACCCCTATGAAAACGCGAACCGGGGTATTCATAAGTTCAATCTGGGCGTTGACCGGTTTCTGTTTCGACCTGCTTCCAAAGGGTACGTCAAGATCGTTCCCGATCCTATGGTTACCAGTTTCAGCACATTCGCCGAAAACATCTCGCTGCCCGGACAGGCGGTCGACTACCTGCTTCAGGGCAACCCGAAACAGATGGGCAATGCGCTGCTGCGCTTTGTGATCAACATGACCGTGGGCGGCTTTGGCCTGTCCGCGCCCGCAGATGAGCTGAACCTGCCGCCGGTTGATACTGATTTCGGTGAGACCCTGCACGTCTGGGGTGTCGGCGAAGGGGCTTATGTTGAATTGCCTTTCTATGGCCCGTCGACCCAAAGGGATGCCATCGGGGTCGTGATCAACCTGTTCTCGAATCCGATCAACTTTACCCCGGTTCGACCCGCCGACAACCTGGGCGTCTATGCCGAAGTCGTTCGCCGCATGGGCGATCGTGGTCGGTTCTCGGATACCGTGGACTCAATTCTTTATGAAAGTGCAGACAGTTATGCACAGGCCCGCCTGATCTATCTGCAAAACCGCCGCTTCGAACTGACAAGAGATGACGAAGACGCATATCTGGATTTGTACTCTGACCCCTATGCCGAAACCGGGACAGACCCGGTCAGGGACCCCTATTTAGACCCCTACGAGGACCCCTATGCTGAATAACGAGTTGAACCGCCGTCACTTTGTCGCAGCCGGTCTGGCCTTGGCCGTTTTGCCCAAGTCCGCGTTTGCCCAGACCGAGGCAACGGCCAAGGCACTGGTCAGCAGCGTGGTCAACGACATCAACCGGGTTATCGAATCGGGTAAGTCGGAAAAAGCGATGTTGCGTGATTTTGAGAAGATATTCGTGCAATATGCGGACGTCCCGATCATGGCACGCTATGCCCTCGGCGCGGATGCCCGCACAGCCACCCCATCCCAACTGAAGCAATTTACCAAGGCGTTTCAGAGCTATATCTCGCGCAAATATGGCCGCCGCTTCCGTGAGTTCATTGGCGGTGAGGTCAACGTGCGCAATGCCCGCAAGATCAAGGCCGGATATGAAGTGCGCACAACAGTCAAACTGCGCGGCTCGGCCCCGTTTGACGTAACTTTCCTTGTTTCGGACAAGTCGGGGCGTGAAAAATTCTACAACATGTTCATCGAAGGCGTGAACCTGTTGCTGACCGAACGCACCGAAATCGGCGCGATGCTGGATGCCCGCAAAGGCAATCTGGACCAGTTGATCAAAGACCTGAAAAAGACCGGCTGAATCGTTTCATTTACGTTTGGGCGTTGAAAACCACCTTTGAAGAAAGTGGGACAGAGTCGTCTGACCGCCTGTTTTTTCAGCGCGCCTCGGCTATATGTCGAGATCACGGCATATAACTGCGCACCAATGCACCCGCAATCAAAGCCCACCCGTCGGCGATCACAAAAAACGCCAACTTGAATGGCAAGGATACAATGGCCGGTGGCACCATCATCATACCCATCGACATCAATACAGCAGCCACGACAAGATCGATGATCAGAAACGGCAGAAAAATCAGAAACCCGATCTGAAACGCCCGCGTGATTTCAGACAGCATGAAAGATGGCATCAAAACCGACAACGGTGCCTGTGCGGACAACTCCATAGCCTCGCCGCCGGGAAGTAAAGCTGCCATGGCATAAAACGTGTCCGCATCGAGTCGCGCCGCCATGAAGGCGCGGAACGGCTCTAACGCGCGCTCCAATGCTGACTCCACCTCCATCGTCTCTTCTATCATCGGGCGTATCCCTGTGGCCCATGCTTCGGAAAACACCGGGTCCATAATGAAATAGGTCAGGAACAACGCCAGGCTGACCAACAGCATATTGGGTGGAGATTGTTGCAGGCCGATCCCTTGCCGCAGGATTGAAAGAACAGTGATCAGGAATGGAAAGCAGGTGATCATGATCGCCAACCCCGGAGCGATGCTCAGCACTGTGATCAGCAAAATCAGCTGGATTGTTCGGGCGGAAATCGACCCGCCTTCGCCCAAAGACAAGGTCAAATCCTGAGCTGCGGCCAGTGAAGGCATCAACATGACCACCAAAGCCAGCCAGGTCACATAGCGCATCAGCCAATTCCGTTTTGCAAATCCGCAATCTCGGTCAGGCGCACTGCAAGCTGCCCCGCCTGATCGCCCTCCATTTCCTCCAGCAACCCGCGTGCGACCAACTGATCCCCAACATAGAGGTCGACCGGATCTTCGATACGTTTGTCCAAGGTCAGCACTGCATTCTCTCCCATGTTCAACAAGTCCCGGATCAGTGGGCGCGCACGACCAACTGAAACGGTCACTTCAATCGGGACCGAATCGAACGGGTTGGGTTTTTCAGTTTTCGGAATCTGGGTGTCATTCATTGGACAAAGCCTTTCTTGCCTCAAAGACGTAAGCGTCAAAGATCTGTGCGATGGCGGCGAGCAACGCGGTGCAATCGACCTCACGCCTGCTTGTGCCTACCTCAAGGCGGGCCTGACCCGGCTCCAGCTCAGAGTGTTCGATAACCTGAGGAGTGGGATGCAAGTCTTGCGGCAACAGCGCTGCAACCTTTTCGGCACATCCCGGCGGCACCATAATCTGCATCGGCTGCTCTGCCCGGGAACGCGCCATTTCACAGAGTTGTTCCACAAGGCGGGCAGCCAAGCCGCGCTCGGCCATCTCAGGCAGTACGGTCTGAACCAGACTGGCGAACATGGGCTCCAGAGACAGGGTCATGCGGGTGATTGCTTCGTGATAGGTGAAAGACATATCCTGAAGCGACCTGGCCAATTCAGCCGAGATCTGGCCGCGACTTTGTTCCTGCGCCCGAGAGGCATCCTCCCAACCGGCCCCATACCCGTCTTCAAAGGCAGAGAGCCGTTGTTCTTCCAGCGCGTCCTCATCCAGAAGCAGAACGGGCCCGGTACCAGTCTGGGTGGTGAAATCCTCAAGCAGATGGGCAATCGACATCACACCCGCTCCTCGCCTTCTTCAAGCCAACTGCGCAGGATCTCGACAGTCTCTTCCTGCTTGTCACCGATCATGGCGCGCAGCCGATCAACAGGATCCTCAAAGGCGCTCGAGCCGAGGGCCGGAACACTGCGCTCTGCTGGCAAGGAAGAGAACTCTGCCGGTTCCTCCGGCGCGATTTCACCAGTCAGAGCCAATGCGCCCGAATTCGCCCCATCCGTGGCAGCCAGCAACGCCGGTGCCGAGGTTGGCTTCGTCAGGATCGGACGGATCACGAACAGCGCCAACACCAGCGAAACCAGAGCCAGCACAGCCATCTGTATCAAGGGCATGGCATCCAGATGGGTGTTCTGCCAGAACGACGAGGTCACCAGAGTACCCTGCGGCTCAACCGACGGCAAATCCATGGATTTCAGTGTGATAACGTCCCCGCGCGCCGCATCGTGCCCGACTGCTGAAGCCACGAGTTCTTCTAGAGCGATCAGCTCTTCCTGAGGCAAGGGCGTAAATGCTTCGGATCCGGACGCATCCACCGATCTTGTCCCATTGACCAGAACCGCAACCGTCAGACGTTTGATCGCGCCGGGGGCCTTGTGTACTTCCAGCTCTGTCTCGGAGACTTCATAGTTCACCCGCTCACGAGTCTGGGTGGCCGTCGAGTTGGATTCATCTCCGCCTGCCGCGTCACCATCAGGCAGATTTGACGCCACTGTAACATCCGATGACTGATTTCGAGCACTGTCCGAGCGTTCTTCGACATCCGTGCTGATCGCCACGCGGCCCTTGGGATCAAAGCGCCTCTCTCGAATGGATTCTGTCTTGGTCTCGGTATCCACACTGACCTCGACCACAGCATTGCCGGTACCGACACGCGCCTCGACCAGACGCAGAACACGTTCTCGCAACTGACGCGACTTGTCATCGGCGGTGTCTGTTGTCGCTGTTGTATCTTGCCCGCCAATCACAGCCCCTTGTGAATCAATCACCGTTACGTTCTCTGGCGTCAGCCCACTGACAGCCGCGGCAACAAGGAACCGGATAGCCTTGGCCTGATCACCGGTAATCTCGCTTCCGGATGGCTCGAGATAAACCGATGCCGTTGGTGCCACACTGCGCTGAAACGGGTTTGCTGTCCCATTAGCAATATGGACGCGCGCCTGACTGACATGCGGGCTGCCGACAATAGTCCGCGCCAGTTCACCCTCTTTCGCGCGCCAATAAGCAGCATCGAACATCTGAGAAGTGGTGCCAAACCCGCTTAACGAATCAAGCAGTTCGTACCCTTTGTTGCCGTTTGCGGGCAGGCCTTCGCTGGCCAGGGTCATTCGCAACTCGTCGCGCTGCGCACCGGAGACGTAGATCGATCCGCCCCGGATCTCATATGTGACGCCACGCTGGTCCAGCGCTCGTACTATATCCCCAGCGGCACCGTTTTCCAGACCAGCATAAAGCAACGTCATGGACGGAGCAGTCACAAGGCGCGACATTCCGAGGATACCCAGAAACACCAGCGCAACCGCGCCAGCGACAATGATTTGTTTACGCCTGTCCAAACTAGCCCAGACAGTTCCGATCTGCTGCACGCTCACCTCCGACTCGCCGGCATTCTGCCCGACGCATCCTCTGTTTGGACGATTGCTCTTAACAATCGGTTAGTCCCTGCACGGTTATGACAGAGACAGAACGGATGAATGAGGACGTCATGACCGACGCAACCTACAAACTGGCGGAACCCACCGAGAAAAAAGGGAAAAAGGGAATGCTAATCGGGATGATCCTTGCGGTCGTCGGAGCTGCGGGCGGGTATTTCCTGACATCGTCCGGATTGATTCCGCTGGGCGGCAAAGCCGCAGTTGAGACCAACAAAGACGGGGCGAAAGACGAACCTGCCAAAGCGCTGGCAGATGTCGGGTTTATTGATCTGCCGCCGGTCGTTGTATCGGTGAATTCCGGCAAGTCGCGGCATTTGAAGTTCCACGCACAGCTCGAAGTTAACGCGCCGTACATGGATGATGTGAAAAAAATGCAGCCACGAATCATGGATGTCCTGAACGGTTACCTGCGAGCCGTTGAGCTGAAGGACCTGGAGGATTCACTGGCATTGACGCGCATCCGAGGTCACCTGCTGCGACGCATTGGAATAGTCGTCGGCGAAGGGCGCGTTCGCGATGTGCTGGTGATGGAATTTGTGCTGAATTAGGAGGCGGAATTGGAGCTGATTGCGGATATTTTGCTGGTCGCCGGTGCGTTGGGCGCGGGTCTTTATTGCTTTGTGCTGTCGCGCCGCCTCAAGCGGTTCACCGATCTTGAAAAAGGCGTCGGTGGTGCAGTGGCCGTGTTGTCGACCCAGGCAGAAGAGCTGAAGAAATCCCTGGACAGCGCGCGAAACGCCTCTGATCAATCGGGTGATCAGCTTAAGGCGCTGACGCAAAGGGCTGAAACCGTGGCACAGCGCCTGGAACTCATGATGGCATCTCTGCATGATATCATCCCCGAAGAAGAAACTGCTGCCCCGGAAAAAGCAAAGTCTCTCCAAGACGAGCCTCAACCTGAAGAGGAAATGGGCACCGGGCACGAGAAAACAGCGGAACCGGTCGAAACTGGTGCGAGTGAAGAGCCACCCAAAGCGCCAGAGGGCCTGATGTTCTTCCGGCATGACCGCAAGCAGAGCGAGGCGCAGGTATGAGCCTTGCGCGGAACGCCAAACACAATACACGCCCGCGCGGTGGTGTGCTTGCCGTCATCTCATTGCTGATGATCGGCTCGGCAGCCATTCGCCTTGGCTTGGAGGCGGGACCTGCGCTCGCCAAACCGGTGACACCCGAAGCCGTTGAAACGCGCCTGACGGCCTTGAAGGACGCGGAAGATTCCCTGCGCGACACACTGGCGGTTGCAGACAGGGCGGCAGAGAACGATCTGGCGCGCTTAACGGATGTTTACCAGAACATGAAACCAAAGGACGCAGCCGCATTGTTTGAAACCATGGACCCGACCTTTGCCGCAGGGTTCTTGTCCCGCATGCCGGCGGACGCAGCGGCTGGCGTACTGGCGGGCCTAAGTCCCGAAGCTGCCTACACGATCAGCGTTGTCATGGCCGGTCGCAACGCCTCGGCCCCGCAAGAATAATCGCCTGTGTTGCCCGGTTTTGCACAGAACTCATCTGGAGATCTCAAATGATTGGAATTGTTGGAATTGTTGTCATCTTCGTAATGGTCTTCGGGGGCTATCTTGCGGCAGGCGGCAAGATGACCATCATCATGAAGTCCCTTCCATTCGAAATGATGATGATCGGCGGTGCGGCCGTAGGAGCCTTTCTGATCAGCAACGACATGGGTGGCGTGAAACATACGATCAAAGACATGGGCAAAGTGTTCAAAGGCCCGAAATGGAAACCCGAAGACTATCGCGACCTTCTATGTCTTCTGTTTTCGTTGATCCGTATTGCCCGCGCCAACCCCGTGGAGGTTGAGCAGCATGTTGAAGACCCTGAAAACTCCAGCTTGTTTTCTGCATACCCCAAGATTCAATCCGACAAAGAGGCCGTCGACCTGATTTGTGACACGATGCGGTCAGCGGCAATGAACTATGACGATCCACACCAGGTTGAAGAGGTTCTGGAGAAGCGCATGGAGGCAAATTTTCATCATACCATGCACTCCAGCCATGCGCTTCAGACAGTAGCAGATGGCCTGCCCGCGCTGGGGATTGTTGCTGCGGTTTTGGGCGTAATCAAGACGATGGGATCAATCGATCAGCCACCCGAAGTGCTGGGGAAATTGATCGGGGGTGCCCTGGTGGGTACGTTCCTGGGCGTTTTTCTGGCCTATGGTCTGGTCGGCCCCTTCGCTGGCAAATTGAAAGCCGTGGCTGAAGAAGACAACCACTTCTATCAATTGATCAAGGAAGTGCTGGTTGCCAATCTTCATAATCATAATGCCGCCATGTGCATCGAGGTTGGACGCCAAAATACCCCAACTCACAACCGCCCCGGCTTTTCGGAGTTGGAGGACGCTTTAAAAGAGCTCAAGCAGGCTGCAGCATGAAGCGTATCGGATTTCTGATAGCGGTTTTGGTCACGGCTGCAAATGTCGTGACCGCACAGGGAGTGGTGGTGCGATCCGGAGAGCATGACGGATACACACGTCTGGTTTTCGACGTGCCACCGGATACTGGTTGGGTGCTGGCGCAACGTAAGAACGGCGCAAGCATTACAATTGCCCTGGACGACGTGACATTCAAAACCAACTCGGTTTTTGGGCGTTTGACCACGAACCGCCTGACCTCCTTGTCACAGAAAAGCCCCGGCAGCGCATTGGAGATGGAATTCGGATGCAACTGCGTAGCGTCGGCGTTTCTGTACAGAAATTCGATGATCGTACTGGACATCATGCCAGGGGATTTTTTGCCGCCGCTTCTTGAGGATATACCGCCACCCTTGAGCGGGAGAACAGCCGAAGCCACGCCGCCATACATCGACACAGGGTTGAATCTGCCACTCCTCACCATGACTGAGCAAGGGATAAAGGACCAGCTGTCGATCCGTCTTTTGCAAGGGACCGATCGCAAGATACTGGACTTGGAGCTTGCACCTGTCGGGCCGCGCAATACCGTCTCACCCGATACAACAGCTGTCTCATCCCGATTGAATTCGAACGTGCGTCTGACCACGGTTTTGGACGATTTGCAGAACATTCTGAACGCAGAGCTGCAACCAATTGATCCAAGACCTGCCTGTATCTCAGCTGGCGGGCTGAATTTTGCGTCCTGGTCAGGGGAGGCACCTTTTCTAAGCCAAGTGTCGGCTCTTCGCTTAGGGCTGTACAAAGAGTTCGACAAAGTTGACGACGAAAAGGCTCTGAAACTGGCTAAGCTCTACACCTCGTACGGCTTCGGGGCCGAAGCGCTGAGTGTTTTGAAGTTGGTGGAGACACCGCCAGACGGCACCAAACAAATTTCAGCAATTGCGCGGGTTGTTGATAACCGAGCGACGCTTCCGATGAGTCCATTCATTGGCCTGCAACGATGTGAAAGTGATGCTGCGCTTTGGGCTGTGTTGTCCGAAAAGGAACTGGCACCTGACGCAAATATTGAAGCTATCGAGCACGCATTTGCAAGACTGCCGGATCATCTTCGCCGCCTGCTAGGGCCGCGGCTGTCACAAATACTTGTGAGCGCTCAACAACTGGAGGCTGCACGCAGAGTCATTCGTTCCGTTGACCGGATAGAACCGGAAACAACGCCCAGTGTCACTCAGGCCAAAGCCAGCGTTGCCAAAGCGGAAGGTAACAGTGAACGTGAAGAAGAATTGTTGACCGAAGTTATAACCTCAACCCACGCCGCGGCTGAGTCTCCGCTGGCTTTGGCGCGCTTGGTGGAAAAACGTTGGTCTGAACGCAAAACCGTTTCTTCCCAGGAACTTGATCTGGCGGCGTCTTATGCGGTCGAGTTCAGGCGATCGGAACTGGGTCCGATGATGAACCGTACCTATGCGATCGCTCTGAGCCTGAGCCAGGAATTCGACCGCGCCTTCGACGTGATCAAAGCGCTGCCACCCGGCCCCGATAGCGACAGCGCCGTCAATCGGCATCTGCATTTGCTTTCCGAAAGATCGGACGACGCAACCTTTCTACACCAGACGATGGAGGTAATGCAGCCGGACTTGGTTGCCGTATTAACGGCCGAAACTGCAATTGCATTGGCCAGCCGCCTTGCTGATCTGGGCTTTGCTCAGCAGACATTCGCGCTGGCGAACAGACCGGAAGATCAGTCGCGGCGCTTGGATCGGGCTCGGTTGCGGGCTCGGGCCGCTCTGCTGTCGGGGCGCCCTCATCATGCCCTGCTGGAGCTGGCTGGTGACAATTCCGATGAGGCGATTGCCTTGCGCGCGCAAGCGATTGTTTCAACAGAAGATTTTGCAGCCGCAGGTGATATGTTCCGAGGCCTCGAACAAAACGAAGCGGCAAACCGCTATTTCTGGCTGGCCGGGGTGTCGGATGAGAGGCTGGAGCCTACGGGCGGGAAATACGCGGCATTGAAACAAACGACCCAAGCCTTGTCTGACCTGCCGGTACGGTCGGCGGAAAGACCGCTGGCGGACGCGGAAAACCTGTTGAAAGACAGCCAGTCCGCCCGTCAGCGAATCGAAGAGATGTTGAGCGCTGTCGGGATAGAATGACGTATTTCGCGACTGTTCTGGCTACACCCGGAAAAGTGAACGCAGTTCCCGACTCCGGTATGCCCTGCGATGCGTTTCAACTTCTGGCAGCGCTGGAAGCCTTGTGCCGTTGCTTCAAAGCCGATCCAATCAGGACGCCCGATCAGGCGGGGATGCAAATATGGCTCTAGCCTTTTTCAGAGATGTTAGGTTCCAGACATAACGCCGAAGAACAGGTCGCCGAGTTTCAGGCCACATTCCTCGTTCAATAAGGTCACGTCGGCTGACCGCCCGTGAAACAACCGGTGCTGTGGCATTTGCCGCAGTTATGTGAAAACGAGACGCCATATCAGCGAAATACGGCGGCAAAGGTTCCGCGTCTTCAATGAGTTCAGTGGCCAGAATAATCGCGGACGAGTATCCTCACCGGGCCGGGCCAATCGGCTGAGGATGACAGCGTCTTTGAACACAAATTCTGCAAAACCCACTTTTTCAACACGCTGGCAGGCATCGGTGTTGTCAGTGCAGTATACCCAGCCACTGGCTGGCAGGGCGTTTCCTCTGCTCCCGGCGTCTGACACCGGCAGCAGAGACGTCAATAACAGCGGACAACCGTCCTTGATTCAGTACGGAGCCTCAACATCATTCATCGAGACATAGACGGTTTTCATTTCCGAGAAATGGTTGATCGCCAGTTTCGAGTTCTCGCGTCCGACACCGGACATTTTCGACCCGCCAAACGGCGCCTCGACCGGGGCAAGGTTGTAGGTGTTGATATAGCAAGTGCCTGCTTCGAATCCGGCCACGATTCGATGCGCCCGGGTCAGATCGTTCGTGAAGACACCTGCGGCCAGACCGAACTCGGTGTCATTGGCGCGGGCCATCACCTCTGCCTCGGTCTCGAAATCCAGCACCGACATGACAGGGCCAAAGATTTCCTCGCGCGCGATGGTCATGTTGTCCGTGACGTCAGCAAAAACCGTGGGCTGCAAATAATAGCCGTCCCGGTCGATCCGCTCGCCGCCAAAAATCAATCTTGCGCCTTCGGCTTTACCCTTTTCGATATAGCTCAGGGCGATGTTCATCTGGTTCTTGCTGACCATCGGTCCAAAGCTGACGTCCTCGTCCATTGGATCGCCGATTTTCGCGTTGACCAGACGTTCGGACAGGCGCTTCAGGAAGGCCTCTTTGATACCTTTATGTACAAAGACGCGGGTGCCGTTGGAACAGACCTGACCCGAAGAATAGAAATTGCCCAGAATCGCACCTGAAACAGCGTTTTCGATGTCGGCATCTTCGAAGACAACCATCGGGGATTTGCCGCCGAGTTCCATGGTCACGTGCTTCATGCCATCCGCTGCGGCAGCATAGACCTTGCGGCCCGTCGGAACTGAACCAGTCAAAGAGACTTTGGCCACACGCGGATCGGTGACCAGCGAAGCACCGACATCGCCGTAACCCTGGATCACGTTGTAGACGCCTTTGGGTGCGCCAGCCTCGACCAGAATTTCAGCCACTTTCAATGCCGAAAGGGGCGTAGTTTCCGAAGGCTTGAATACCATCGTATTGCCACAAGCAAGCGCCGGGGCACCTTTCCAGCAGGCGATCTGCGTGGGATAGTTCCAGGCGCCGATCCCGACGCAAACGCCCAGCGCCTCGCGGATAGTATAGACGAAATCACCCCCGCCCAGCGGAATATGCTCTCCTGTTAGAGAGGCGGCCAATCCACCAAAATACTCCAGCGCATCGGCACCCGAGGTGGCGTCGGCCACTGTGGTTTCCTGAATCGGTTTGCCTGTATCATGGGTTTCCAGAACGGACAGGTCGTAGTTGCGTTCGCGCATGATATCGGACGCGCGGCGCAAAATTCGGCCACGTTCCGTCCCGGACAGTGCCGCCCAAGCCGCCTGAGCATTTTTTGCGCTATTCAGAGCCTTATCTATGATCGCCGGCGTCGCTGAATGCAGACGCGCAATCACTTCGCCTGTTGCGGGGTAAATTACTTCAATGGCAGCGCCGTTTGCATCTTCGACATATTCGCCGTCAATGAAATGGCTGGCTCTGGGCTGAAAATTCATACCGTGTCCTTTTCTTTCGCACCCGTCTGGACGGGACAAATGGTCCGTTGAAAATCGGCCTATCGGTTATTGATTGACCAGTCAATAAATTCATCAAAAGGGCGACTTTACGCCTGCCAGACCCCGCAAACCTTGAAATTTTTGGTTAGCGTTCTATTTATGTTCTACTCAGTCAGAGGAAAACCCGATGACCCAGCAAGCACGTCACGCAGCCCTGAATGGGCCAAACAATGATTACCACCTGCTTCCGGTGACTGACCGGCAAATGCGATATGCGCGCGCGATCGCCGAGCAATCGGCACTTGAGATCCCGGTTGAAGCACAACGTGACCGGCGGCTCTTGTCTGATTGGATCTCGGCCCACAAACCGCGTGGCTCTTCGAAATTCGACAACTACCCGACAGGTAAGCAGGTTGCATTTGCCGAGCGGATTTCACGCAGTAAACGCCGCCCGATCCCGTCCGAGTGTTTCCGTGACAAGAAAATGATGTCTCGCTGGATCGATCAGAACAAATAGCCCTTATTAGGGTCTTTCCTGATTGTGATTACGGGCGTAAAGCGAAACTGCTGCGGCAACAAACATTCCCAGCAGGATATATCCCGTCACGGCTTCGGACACGGCGAGCCCACGGCACAGACCGGTCGGGGACATGTCGCCATATCCGACTGTGGTGAAGGTGACGTAGGAAAAATACAGAATATCACCCGGACCCTCTGCGCCGATGACACAGTGGTCGTTGTATCCGAAGGCGCCGTAAACCGCGGCGAACATGAAGGGGACAACCTGTATGAACGACACCCCCATCAGAAACAAAAGCCTGCGGGGCGACTTCACCTGGGTCATGTAATACCAAGACTGCGACACCAGCCAGATCAACAGGCCAACCGAAGCGATTGTGCCAATCGTGTCGCCCGCAGCCGCCTCGCTCAGGCGCGAAAGACCATACCAGGCAAGAAAGCTCGCCAGAACCAGCCCCAACGCTGCAATCAGGGTTGATTTCCATTCATCCAAAGTCGTGGGCTTGCGGTGCATGAACGCCCCTTCAATCTTGCCTGCGAGCAGATCATCCGATCTAACGCAAAGGCCTGCAACCCGAATTCAGTCCTGCCGCAGATGCGCCTCACCCCGTTCACGCGCCAGCAGAATCTGCTTTTGCCGCTCGCGAAAGCGCATTTTGTCAGCCTCGGAAGTCTCATCGATGCATTGATGGCATGAAACGCCATGCTCGTATTCCGGGCGCTTCACATCCTCCGGAAGGATTGGACGCCGGCAGCCGTGACAGAGCTTGTGCGGCCCTTCAACAAGCCCGTGACCAACCGAAACACGATTGTCGAACACAAAGCATTCCCCCTGCCACGAACTGTCTTCAGCGGGCATTTCCTCCAGATACCGCAGGATACCGCCCTTGAGGTGATAGACATCCTCGACCCCCTGACCCAGCAGGTAGTTGGTGGATTTCTCGCAACGGATACCGCCCGTGCAGAACATGGCGACCCGCTTGTTGTGAAAGCGGTCCTTGTTCTGTTCCCACCATGCCGGAAAATCGCGGAAACTGGCTGTTTCAGGGTCTATTGCGCCTTCAAACGTCCCGATTGCCACTTCGTAATCGTTTCGCGTGTCGATCAGCACCACATCTTCGGAACGGATCAGGTCATTCCACTCCTGCGGGTCGACATAGTAACCGACACGGGCGCGCGGGTCGACATCGGGCTGACCCATGGTCACGATCTCTTTCTTCAACCGCACCTTCATCTTGCCGAAAGGCGGATGGTCCGAGGTCGCTTCCTTCCACTCCAGATCAGCACAGCCCGGCAAGGATTGGATATGTGTCAGCACGGCGTCGATTCCGGCATGCGGGCCAGCAATTGTGCCGTTGATCCCTTCCTGTGCAAGCAGCAGCGTACCGGTGACGGACCGCTTACGGCACAGGTCCAGCAAGGGGTCGCGCAACGCGGCTGGATCCGCGAAACGGGTAAAGTGATAGAGGGCAGCGATTGTGTACATATGCGCGATCTACCTTCGCAGACCCAGAGTCGCAAGGGATTGCATTGACGCCCTGCGCGCCGCCGCCTACCGATAGAGTAAATACAGGAGACCGCCATGACCCATGCCCTTCTCGTGATCGATGTCCAGAACGACTTTTGCCCCGGTGGCGCACTGGCTGTGGCAGAGGGGGACGAGATCGTCGCACCGATAAACGCCATAATGGACGAATTCGACGCCGTGATCCTGACTCAGGACTGGCATCCTGCAGGGCATTCTTCGTTCGCAAGCTCCCACGATGGCAAAAACCCGTTCGAATTGATCGAATTGCCCTACGGCCCACAGGTTTTGTGGCCCGATCACTGCGTACAAGGCACCCAGGGCGCGGGTTTTCATCCCGAATTACGCACGGATGGCGATTTGATCCTTCGCAAAGGGTTCCGCGGTGCCATCGACAGCTATTCCGCGTTCTTCGAGAATGACCACCAGACACCGACAGGTCTGAAAGGCTATTTCGATACCCGAGGCATCGACCATTTGACCCTTGTGGGATTGGCCACCGATTACTGCGTCCACTTTTCCGCTGTGGACGCCGCCCGGTTGGGTTTCGGCGTCACAGTTCGCATGGATGCCTGCCGCGCGATTGATATGGACGGTTCGCTGGCAGCAGCCGAGCAGGCGATGCGGAACGCCGGAGTCGTATTGACCTAAGGTGTGGCACCTGCGGCGGCCAAAAGCTTGATCATTACGAACAGAACAACAGCCAGACCCAGCGCAAACCCAATGCGTCCAGGTACAGTGCGACGTTCCGGGTTGGTCTGGCTTGACGGTGGTGACGGAACGCGCATCGGCCGGCTGCGTACGATCCCCGCCATGGGCTGCGCTGTTCGCACATAATGCAGGAAATCCCAAAGGTTGAAATCGCCGCAATATTCACCCTGAATTCCACGCGCCCTGATGCTTTCAAACAGCGACCGCAGAATTCGCACCCGATCCGCCTGATCTTCGGCTGGAAACACACCAGGCACAATGCCGCTGTTGCGCGACTCGAGACTGAATCCGGCATCCAGGAAAATCTTGCGGATTTTCGGTGATGTTCCACGCAACGCGTCCGCGGCTCTGATATCTCGGAACACTGCACACACCCGGCGTTCCGTATCAGAGTCAGCCCCCAGCTTTTCGGGGTCCAAATCATCCAACGCTACGTTAACAATATCAAAATCGTACTCGATACCCATTTACAAACTCAGTTTCGTCTTTCCATCCCCTCTTCTCACTAACCGGTGAAAACAATGCACAATATGCCGGTATTGTGACGTCAAACTGGCATTGTCACCAAATCAGCGACTCTTGCCATTTCCGGAGTCGATTGATCTAACTACGGAAATCGCAGGAGTTCCCCATGGTCGACATCGCGACCCGCGTCTACAATCACAAATGGAAGATTGACCCGATTGTACGGTCTTTGATCGATACTGACTTCTACAAACTGCTGATGTGCCAGTCAGTGTTTCGAAACAAGCCCCAAACAGACGTTGTATTCTCGCTGATCAACCGGTCGAATCACGTACCTCTGGCGCGTTTAATCGATGAAGGCGAACTGCGGGAACAGCTGGATCACATCCGGTCCCTCAGCCTCAGCCGGGGGGAAAGCACCTGGCTGCGCGGCAACATGTTCTATGGGAAACGGCAGATGTTCCGCTCCGACTTCATGGAGTGGTTCGAGAATATGCGCCTGCCGCCCTATCACCTTGAACGCAAAGGTGACCAATATGAACTGACCTTTGAAGGCAAATGGCACGAGGTCATGTTGTGGGAAATCCCCGCGCTGGCGGTGTTGATGGAATTACGCTCGCGCGCTGTGCTGAACGATATGCGCCGGTTCGAATTGCAGGTGCTGTACGCCCGCGCGATGACCCGAGTTTGGGAGAAGATCGAAAAGTTGAGCTCGATAAACGGGCTTGGGATCGCGGATTTCGGCACCAGACGGCGGCATTCCTTCCTGTGGCAGGATTGGTGCGTGCAGGCGATGATCGAAGGGTTGGGCGAATCCTTTACCGGAACCTCGAACTGCCTGATCGCCATGCGACGCGAGGTCGAGGCCATCGGCACCAATGCGCACGAACTCCCCATGGTCTATTCCGCACTGGCCGACACGGATGAAGCGTTGGCGCAAGCCCCATATGACGTGCTCAGCGACTGGCATGACGAGCATGACGGCAACCTGCGCATCATCCTGCCCGACACCTATGGCACCAAGGGGTTTCTGGACAATGCTCCTGACTGGCTGGCGGGTTGGACCGGCATTCGCATCGACAGCGGAGACCCGGCAGCGGCAGCCGAGGTTGCCATCGACTGGTGGAAAGCGCGCGGTGAAGACCCGACACGAAAACGGATCATTTTCTCTGACGGTCTGGATGTAGAGAAAATTCAGGAATTGCATGCCCAGTTTGCGGGCCGCGCCAATATTTCCTTCGGTTGGGGAACCTTGCTGACCAACGATTTTCGCGGGCTCGTTCCCAATGACGCGCTGGCGCCGTTCTCATTGGTCTGCAAAGCGGTATCGGCCAATGGACGCCCGACGGTGAAACTGTCGGACAACCCGGAAAAAGCGATGGGGCCGAAAGACCAGATCGAGCGCTATAAGCGGGTGTTTGATGTCGGAGAGCAAAAGGCGATCGAAGTGATCGTCTGAACCACGGCGGCGAGTTCAACATTTGTCAGCAACTCACCTGATGCTAGTTTGGAAAGCATTCCCAACGAGCATTAAGGTTGAGATACAATGATTTTTGAACCAAAGAACTTCTACGAAACCGGCGGATCCCGAGACGAGCTTTCACTTTTTTCCTACGCCGCATACCTGATATCCCGCGCGCAGTTTCTGCAAGCCGAAAACAATGACAGCGACCTTTTCCTGTTGGACCGCGATTTGGAAGAAACTGACGATGCCGTTCTGTCCAAACAGCTTGTCATGCTCGGATTCCGGCCAATTGACGACCGCCAAATATCCGCCCACGAATACATGCGTTTCTTTGTTGGCCCCGGCGACCTAAGGCCCGTTGACCTGCTTACTTCGCCAGAGCCTGAGGGGTATTACCAACGTTTGTTCGAGGCGATCAGAGCAGCAGAAGAACAGCCGAACCTCGAACATATTGACGCTGCTTTGAAGCTTGGTCTGGCAGCCCCTGATTCAATTGTTGCTCTTGCCGCACTGAGTTCATGCCTCAAACTGTATTCGCCGGAATCTTTTCCGCCACGTCTTTGGCTTGGTGTGTTTACGGCACGTTGGGCGCAGTTGGAGCCGCTCTCGCAAGATTTGCTTACTGTGTTGTCGTCCGCTCTGATTTCAGACCCGCTGGGTTCGAAGGTTCCAACGGCGCCCGCGCAACAGAAAGCCGGTGTCCCGGGGTTGCTTCTTGTTCATGGCACTCACTTCGAAGTCAATCCCGACCCCACATGGTACTATCCCCATGTCGGAGATCTGCACAATTACATCAAGCCGCATCGCAACGACATCTTTTCAGGGCAGAACTACTATGAATGGGAGGGCCGGTGGTCCGACCGCGGCCGACATATTGCTGCCAAACACCTGAAAAACTGGGTAGATCTTGAGGCTTATCACGGCTGCGATGTGGTTGCCCACAGCCACGGCTGCAATGTCGTCATGAAAGCCGCCGAGATGGGGGCACAATTCAACAAGGTCGTTTTCCTAAGCTGCCCGGTACACTGGCACAAGTACAACCTGAATTCAGGCCGGATCAATGCGCCGTATTCAGTTCGGGTCTGGTTTGACTTGGTGATCCTGGCAGACGGCGGCAGACAAAAGTTCCCCCCCAGCGCCAAGGTTGCCGACGAAGTCGTCGGAGGTTGGTTCAGTGGGCATTCTGCCACGCGGACATCACAGATTTGGGGCAATCACGCATTGGAAGCAAAGCTGATCTGAACTGCCTGGGTAAATGTTACCCGTGAAACGCGGCAACTGTCTTCAACTGTGAAAAGCCGTACAAAGCTTCGAACCCTTTTTCGCGGCCATGGCCGGATTTTCCCACCCCACCAAACGGCAATTCAACGCCGCCGCCTGCACCGTAGTTGTTGATGAAAACCTGACCTGAGTGCAGCGCTTTCGCCAACCGCATCTGTCGCGCACCATCCCGCGTCCAGACGCTGGCGACGAGGCCGTATTCCGTACTATTCGCTATGGTCAGAGCCTGTTCTTCGGTGTCAAACGGGATCAGAACCTGAACCGGGCCGAAAATCTCGGCCTGTGCCAATTGATGATCTGGTGGCACGTCTGCGAACAAAGTGGGCCGGACATAGGTTCCGGTTTCTGGCGCGTCATCGACAATCTGCCCCTGCGCAGCGATAGTCAGGTCCGTGGCTGTTTTCAGAAAGCCCCTGACAATCTGTCTCTGCCGGTCCGAGATCAACGGCCCAACGCGCAGATCCTGCATCGCCGGCCCGACGGTCAGTTCTTCATAGGCCTTGGCCATGCGCGATCTGACCTGCTCATAGACGCCCCGCTGCACCAGGATGCGGGATGAGGCGGAACAGGTCTGGCCCGCATTTTGGACACCCGCATTCACCAGAAACGGCAGCGCTGCATCCAGATCGGCATCGTCAAAAACCAATTGCGGGGATTTCCCGCCCAGTTCCAGCGTCACAGGCACCACGTTGCGTCCCGCCGCCTGCTGCACAAGGGCCCCTGTGGCAACAGAACCGGTGAACGAGATGTGGTTTACACCCGAATGTCCGGACAGCGCTGCACCCGCCTCGGCCCCCAGACCGGGCACGACGTTCAATGCTCCGGCTGGCAGCCCGGCCTGTTGCGCAAGATGGGCAAAGGCCAACGCGGTCAGGCAGGCCTCTTCCGCTGGTTTCAGAACACATGCGTTGCCCATGGCCAACGCCGCCCCGACCGAACGCCCGATAATCTGCATCGGATAGTTCCAGGGCACGATATGGCCCGTCACCCCATGCGGTTCGCGCAGGGTGTAGACGGTGTAGCCATCGAGATAGGGAATGGTCTCGCCCATCACCTTGTCCGCCGCACCGCCGTAGAACTCGCAATAGCGCGCCAGGGCGACCGCGTCTGCCCGGGCCTGCGTCAGCGGTTTGCCGACATCCATCGCCTCAAGCCGCGCCAGATCGTCCACCCGTTCCTGCACCAGTTGGCCCAACCGGGTCAGGATACGGCCGCGCTCCAAGGCCGTCTTTCGCCCCCAATCACCCTTCAACGCAGATCGGGCAGCTTTGACCGCCGCGTCGACATCCGCCTCGGACCCTCGGGCGATTCGGCAAATCTCGGTCCCGTCCGAAGGGTTGATCAAAGGCAGGCTGTCGCCCGTATCCGCTTGGGTCCAGCGCCCGCCGATCAGGCACAAGGTGGGATCAAACCAAGTTTTCTGAGTCATTTTGGGCCTCCAATCAGGCTCTAAATAAAGATTTTACGCCGTCAGTGACTTTATCTCGGGCAACTGGGGCGCAGCGGCAATCAGGCTTTGCGTGTACAGGTGCTGCGGGTCTTCGAACACCTGCTTTGTCTGACCCTGTTCAACGATCCGCCCGGACTGCATCACCATCACACGGTCGGTGATCGTGCGGACAACACTCAGGTCATGGCTGATGAACAGATAGGTCAGGTCATAGGCTTCACACAGTTCGGCGAGCAGATCGAGGATCTGAGCACGGACCGAAACATCGAGGGCCGAAACCGCCTCGTCGAACAATATGAGTTCGGGCCGAATGATCAGGGCGCGTGCAATAGCGATCCGTTGTCGTTGCCCGCCCGAAAACTCATGGATGTACTTGCCCGCGTCGTCGGGGCCGAGGCCAACGGCCGTCAGAATTTCAGATATCCGATCCTGTCGTTCTGATCCGATTGGCGGGGTGTCCAGCAAATGGAAAGGCTCGGTGATCAGGCGCGCGACACGATGGCGGGGGTTGAAGCTGCCATATGGATCCTGAAACACCACCTGCATCTTCCGGCGGACTGCAAGGTTGGGTTTGTGCCCAGTGAAAACCGGCTGACCACCCAGTCGGATCTGGCCGGACTGAACGTCCTCCAGGCCCAATATTGCCCTCGTTAGGGTCGATTTTCCACATCCGGATTCACCTACCAAACCCAACCGCTCCCCCCGGTTGAGGGAGAAACTGACACCATCCACTGCCCGGTGATGGCGCGGCGCGTCCAACAGGCCTTTTCGGGGCAGGCGGTAGTCCCGGACAACTTGGCTTACCTCCAGCAACGTTTGTGGTTGCGCGGGTTCCGGCAAAGTGACCTGATGGCCAGACGCCTCGAACAGCATTCGGGAATAGGGGTGTTGCATGTGACGCAGCAGGTGCTGTGTGGCCCCGCTTTCAACCACTTCTCCGTGGCGCATGACGGTTATCTGATCCGCCATATCAGAGACAACGGCCAGATCATGGGTGATCATCAGCAGCCCCATGTCATATTCGCGCACCAGCCCCTTGAGCAGGTCGAGGATCTGCGCCTGTGTCGTGACGTCCAGCGCTGTCGTCGGCTCGTCCGCGATCAACAGCTTGGGGCGCAGAGCGATGGCCATAGCGATAACCACGCGTTGCCTTTGCCCGCCGGACAGCTCATGCGGGTAGCGTGAAAGGGGGAGCCGATCAGGTGGCAGGCCGACGCGGGTCAGCACCTCTTCGGCGCGTGTTCGGGCCTGAGGCTGGGGCATCGCCTTGTGGATCAGGATCGTTTCCATCACCTGTTCACCGATGGTTTTCACCGGATTGAGCGCTGTCATCGGTTCCTGGAACACCATCCCCATGGCCGCACCGCGCAAAGTGCACATATCGGATTCTGACCGTGTCAGCAGATCCTGACCGTCCAGCCGGATAGCACCTTCCACGCTGGCCCCATGTGGCAGCAATCTCATCACCGCCAAAGCGGTCATCGATTTGCCCGAGCCGCTTTCACCTGTCACGGCCGCGATCTGACCAGGGGCAATGGACAGGCTGACCTGTTTCAGGATCGGTGTCCCGTGGATCATCAGCGACAGGTTTTCAATCTGCAACAAACTCATGCCCGCGCCACCCTGATCCGAGGGTCCAGCCAGTCGCGCAGACCATCGCCCAGCAAGTTCAGACCCAGCACTGTAACGATGATCGCCAGCCCCGGAATCAGAGCCAAATGCGGGGCAAAACTGACCATCGTCTGCGCATCTGCCAGCATCCGGCCCCAGCTGGGCGTCGGAGGCTGCGCGCCCAGGCCGACATATGACAGTCCCGCTTCGGCCAGAATACCAAGGCTGAACTGGATGGTCCCTTGCACAATCAGCAGATTGGCGACATTGGGCAGAATATGTTCCGCTGATATCCGCGCCACTCCTTTGCCCGACACACGGGCGGCGAGGATGAACTCTCTCTCCCAAAGTGACAAAGCTGCCCCGCGGGTGATCCGGGCAAAGACGGGGATGTTGAAGATGCCGATCGCAACAATGGCGTTGATCGCTCCGGCGCCATAGACTGCCGTGATCAGGATGGCGATCACCAGCGACGGGAAAGCGAAGACCAGATCGTTGCCACGCATGATGACCTCATCCAGCCATGAGCCTTTGCGCGCGGCCGCTGCCAGGCCAAGAGGAACGCCAAGTGCCATGCCGATGCCGACGGCCACCAGCGCCACCGCAATCGACGTACGTGCACCGACCATGATCATCGAGAACATGTCGCGGCCGAAATGATCGGTTCCAAACCAATGCTGCCCGTTTGGTGGCTGCAATTTATCGGGAATGTTCAGCACGGCATGGTCGTAGGGGGTCCAGACGAACGAGACCAACGCGGCCAGAACCACCAGCGACGACAGCAAAGCTCCAAGGATCAGGTTCCGGCTCATGTCCTGCTCCTCAGTCTTGGGTCCACGGCCGCATAAGCAAGATCGACAAGGAAATTGACAGTTATCACGGCAAAGACCAGCAGCATCACGACCGATTCCACAACGATGAGGTCACGGGCAGAAATGGCCTGAAACACCAGCCGCCCGAGACCCGGCAGATAGAAAACCTGTTCAATGATGATCGATCCCGCCAGCAGGAAGGAAAACTGCAAGCCTATGATGGTCAGCACCGGGATCAGCGCGTTTCGCACCCCATGCCGCCAAAGGGCCTGACGGCGGGACAGGCCCTTGGCCCGAGCCGTGCGCATGAAGTCCTCACCCAGAATGTCCAGCAAAGCCGACCGCATGACACGCGCCAGAATCGCAGCCTGTGGCAGGGCAAGAGCCACAGCAGGCAAGGTCAGCGAATGCAGGCCCGCTAACACTCCGTCGCCCCAACCCACAAACCCGCCTGCATTGAACCAGCGCAGGTTGATGGCGAAGATCAGCACAAGCATCATCGCAAACCAGAAATTGGGCACAGCAATCCCAAGCTGCGTCGCCCCCATCACTGCAAGGTCCCCCGGTTTGCCCCGACGCGCAGCGGCATAGATTCCGGCCGGAAAGGCAATCAAGGTGGACAGAGTCAGCGCGTAAAGTGCCAAGGGTAACGACACCCAAAGCCGGTCCACGATCATCTGCGACACTGGCGTGCGGTAGGTGTATGAGGTGCCGAAATCGCCCCCCAGCATGCCACCCACCCAATTGAGGTACCGCTGTATCTTGGACCCATCCAAACCCAGCTCGACCCGCAACGCGGCCAGCGTGTCCTCCTGCGCGTTGACGCCCAGCATGAACGATGCCGGATCACCCGGGGCGACCTCGATCACCGCGAAGATGACCACCGAGGCGACGGCCAGGCTGACAAGCAAGGAAATCAGTCGTTTGAGGACGTAGCGGAGCATTGGCACCACGTTAGGGTCACATCACGCGCGGGTCCAGCGTCTAAGGCACCAGAAGGAAAGCAGAAACCGCATAGGCCACGATCGCGGCATACCCCAGTGGATAGATCCATTTGATCGCATAGTTGTCCAGGGTTCGCGCCGTTCGCTCCTTGCCGGACACTTTCAGTCGTCGCAGTGCGACGTTGAACACGATCAGCGCCCCGGTCATCAGAAACATGCACTGAAGGACAAAATCCAGAAAAGTCAGATAACCCAGCTTGGGCAGATCAGCGGATATTGCCCAGTTGAACGCGACAAAGACCAGAAGGTTGCCGCCTGCAATCTCGATCCTCCGGCGGTATTCATCCAGAAAAAACAGCGCCCAGCCGACCGAGATCAAGACAAGCATCGGAAGGAAAACCCGAATGACGTAGTATGTCAGATGTCGATTGCCTTCAAAAACAAGCGCAACCTGATCGCTTTCTTTGCCGGATAGCCCCGGGACCCTAGACGTTTCCAACCGGGCATTGTTCAAAATCCACTCTTCTTCGCCCAGCTGATCTCCGAGGCCAGAGAATTCGTTCAACGGATGGTAAGTGACGTATTCTGACGGAAAGACCGAAACGACCTCGAAATGAAACTCCTGCGTGTCGAACGGGTATTTTCGGAAATTAAAATGTGGCGCCTGGAGTGTAAGAGACGATTTTTCGACATACAGCACCCGTCCGTCGTACCGCAGGGATGCAGCGGATTCGTGAATCCATTTGTTGGACTGCTGATTGTGAATGACAAAAGCCGGCAGAACAGAACCGATACTTGCGGCATGATTGGCAAGGTCGGGTGGGTTGAAGACCCGGACATCCCTCCGCTGTTCCTCAGGATCAAACGCCAACGCAGGATCGGTCCATTCCACCCGCAAGACCACAACCGCGCCGTAGTTTTCAGCCTTTTGATCAACACCGGTGATCTGATCGATGCGAATGCCGATCCCAACATCCAACGGGTTCTCGGGCGTTCCGGACAGGGCATCCAGCCGCCCACCCAACACATTCTGAGCCGTGGCGGCGACCGAAGAACTGAACACCAGGAAAACACCTAAAACCAAGATGGGAATGGCACGGAGCAAGAACATGCGTGAGAACACCCTGACACAATGGAAGGCCCGGGCCGCCCAGCGCGGCGCGGGCTGTACTGTTACTCAGACCAGCTGATCTGAGTCAGATCGATTGCGGCGGTGGGCGCGTTCTCCCAAAGGCCCTGAACTCCGACTTTCGCAACGCCCAGCTTGGCCAACTGGAATAGGTACCCATTGACATAGTCGCTTGAAATAAGGCGCTGTACCTCACCCAGCAAACGGGTGCGTTCTTCGGGGTCGGTGGTGGTGTTCAGCGTGTCCATCAGCGCCTGAAAGTCCGTGCTGTCATACTGGAAGTAATAATCAGGGCGCGCATAAATGCCGATATCCATAGGCTCCGTGTGGCTGACAATGGTCAGGCCGAACTCCTTGCCCTTGAACACCGTTTCCAACCATTGCGCCCATTCCACATTGATGATCTCGGCAGTGATGCCGACCTCGGCCAACTGCGCCGCTATGATTTCGCCCCCACGGCGGGCATAAGACGGCGGCGGCAGATGCAACGTGGTCTCAAACCCGTTTTCGAATCCTGCGTCTGCCAGCAACGCCTTTGCTTTTTCAGGGTCGTAAGCCGAATTGCCAGTCAGATCGACATACGCCGGATGATGCGGCGCAAAATGGGTTCCGATCGGGGTACCATAGCCGAACATCGCGCCGTCGATGATGGCCTGCCGGTCGATGGCATGTGCCAGTGCCTGCCGAACCAGAATACTGTCAAACGGAGGTTGCTTGTTGTTGGTGGACAGGATCGTTTCGCCTTCGGTCGAACCGACCAAAACCTGAAAGCGCGGATCGGCCTCGAACTGAGGCAGGTTTTCTGGCGCGGGGAAGTTGTCAAATACGTCGACATCCTCGGCCATCATGGCGGCAAAAGCGGCAGTTGGGTCCGAGATGAACTTGAAGGTTGCAGTCTCTAATGCAGGTTGTTCGCCCCAATAATTGGGGTTTCGGTTCAGCGTGATGCTGTCACCCTGCACCCAGTTGCCAAAGGTATAGGCGCCAGTGCCAACTGGATTGGTCTTGATGCTTTCAATGCTCTCGGGCGCGACGATTACTGCGTCGCCCCAAGCCAGGTTGAACAGGAAATTTCCGTTTGGCTCTGACAGGGTGACTTTGACGGTCAGCGGGTCCGTCGCTTCCACGTTTTCAATACCGGCAAACAGGGCCTTCTGTGCATTCGCGCTGTCTTCGGCGGTCGCGCGATCAAGGCTGAATTTGACATCCTCTGCATCCATGGTCGTGCCGTCATGGAAAGTCACCCCGTCGTGCAGTTTGAAGGTGTAGACCGTACCGTCCTCGGATATCTCCCAGCTTTCGGCAAGGCCGGGCACAACCGAACCATCGCCCATGAAGCGGGTCAAGCCTTCGAAAACATTAGTATAGACCACCGAATCGATGGCTTGCGCTGCGGCGCTTGTCGGATCCATATGCGGGGGTTCAAGCTGCATCGCGATAGTGATGTCCGACTTGGCCAAAGCCTGCGTGGCAAGCAGGCTGGCCCCTACGGCCAGGGTCGATGCAAATGTCCGAAACATGAATTTTGTCATGTGAACTCTCCCTACTGAAACTGGTTGTGCCCTTGTTTTCAGGGCCGTTTTACCGACAGTCTTCCTGTAAACCTGAGGTCAATCAAGGGAATGTTCGCGCAACCGGGGTTTCTTCGGCCCCGTCCGATCTGCTATGCCGCACTGCAACATAATACTGCAGGAGCGATCCATGAGCGCCACCGCCCGCAAGAAAGCCCCGAACGCCGAGGATATTCGCGCCCGAAAAGGTGGCGAGCCGCTGGTCTCATTGACCGCCTATACCACGCCAATGGCGCGCCTGATGGACGCGCATTGCGACTTTGTTCTGGTCGGTGACAGCGTTGGTATGGTGCTGCACGGGCTGGACTCCACGCTGGGGGTCACGATGGAGATGATGATCCTGCACGGTCAAGCCGTGTCTCGCGGCCTGGACAGGGCGATGATGGTCATCGACATGCCTTTCGGAAGCTATGAGGAAAGCCCGACACAAGCCTTTCGTAACGCCGCACGCTTGATGGCGGACACAAGTGCAGGCGCGGTCAAACTGGAAGGCGGGGTCGAAATGGCTGAAACCATCCGCTTTCTGGTGAAACGAGGCATCCCGGTGATGGCTCATATCGGATTGACGCCGCAATCGATCAACACGCTGGGCGGCTATAAGGTGCAGGGCCGTGACGAGCAGGCCGAAGCCGTCATGGCAGACGCCCGCGCCGTGACCGAGGCTGGCGCGTTCTCGGTCGTTCTGGAGAAAGTGCCCCAAGGTCTGGCGAACCAGATCACCGAAGAGATTGCGATCCCGACCATCGGCATCGGTGCATCTGCGGGCTGTGACGGGCAGATTTTGGTCGTGGACGACATGGTGGGCTTTTTCACCGCCTTCAAACCCAAATTCGTCAAACGCTATGCCGAGCTGGGTCCGTTGGCAGAAACGGCCATTGCGGAATACGCCGCCGAAGTCCGCGCGCGGACCTTCCCGGCAGACGAACACGTCTTTGCCGATCAGGCTCCGGCCAAAGGGCAAAAGACATGACCGCACCGATTTTGCGCTCTCTGGCCGAGCTGCGTGCCAAAACCACCACTTGGCATCGAAACGGTGAGACCATCGGCGTGGTTCCGACCATGGGCGCTTTGCACGAGGGGCATTTGTCACTGGCACAGGCGGCGAAACAGGGCTGCGACCGGGTGATCGTGACGGTCTTTGTGAACCCCAAGCAGTTCAATAACCCCGAAGACCTGGCAAATTACCCCCGCACCGAACATGAGGACGCCCGAAAGCTTGCCCCGTACGGAGTCGATGCGGTCTATGTGCCGGACCCGCAGGAAGTCTATCCGGAAGGGTTTTCGACGACGGTATCGGTCGCCGGTCTGACCGACGTGATGGAAGGCCCTTTCCGCCCCGGACATTTCGAAGGCGTGGCCACGGTGGTCGCCAAGCTGTTCCTGCAAACACGAGCGGATCGAGCCTATTTCGGGGAAAAAGACTATCAACAGCTGCTGGTTGTCCGCCGGATGGCGCGCGATCTGAATATCCCAATCGAGGTGATCGGCTGCCCGACCGTACGAGAACCGTCGGGCCTGGCGATGTCGTCGCGCAACCTTCTTCTTTCCCCCCAAGGGTTGAAGATCGCAGAACAAATGAACAGCGTCATGCGGCAGGTGGCCGACGATCTGGCCGAGGGAGCACGCTTTGCCATGCTGGCGCAGGATGCCAAGGAAACCTTGCTGAAGGTCGGTTTCACCGAAGTCGAGTATATCGACCTCCGCTGTGCTGAGACGCTGGAAAGCCTGTCCAGCGCCACCCAGCCAGCCCGCCTGTTCGTCACGGCCTGGACAGACGGCGTCCGCCTGATCGACAATATTCCGGTCAATCCGGCCTGATTTCTGTACTGGCCCCTGCGCCATTGTTTGCGCTAAAGTCCGGCAAAACGATACCGGGGGAGAGCGGAAATGACCCATATTCTGGCAATCGATCAAGGCACCACATCCTCGCGCGCCATTCTGTTTGACACGCAGATGCGGCCTGTGGGCACCGCCCAGCAGGAATTTCCTCAGCACTTTCCGCAGGAAGGCTGGGTTGAACACGACCCCGAGGATATCTGGTCCAGCGTTTTGCATGTATGCCGTGAGGTGATGGAAACCACCGGTGTTTCAGCGGATCAGATCGCCGGTATCGGAATCACCAACCAGCGCGAAACGACGGTTGTCTGGGATAGAGAAACCGGCAAGGCCATCCACAATGCCATCGTCTGGCAGGACCGCCGCACCGCCGATATCTGTGCCCGCTACAAGCAAGCCGGGTGCGAGGATGACGTCACCGCTCAGACCGGTCTGCTGCTGGATCCCTATTTCTCGGGCACCAAGGTCAAATGGCTGCTGGATACCGTTTCGGGTGCCCGCGCGCGGGCAGAAGCCGGAGAATTGCTGTTCGGTACGATCGACAGCTTCCTGATCTGGCGGCTGACCGAAGGCCATGTTCACGCAACCGATGCCACCAACGCCGCGCGTACTTTGCTGTTCGACATTCACAAGGGCGCATGGAGCGCCGAGATTTGCGATCTGCTGGATGTACCCATGAACCTTTTGCCCGAAGTGAAGGATTGCGCCTCGGATTTCGGAACCACCACTTTGTTCGGGGGCGACATTCCTATTCTGGGCGTAGCAGGCGACCAGCAAGCCGCGACCATCGGGCAGGCCTGTTTTCGGCCCGGTATGATGAAATCAACCTATGGCACGGGCTGCTTTGCGCTGCTGAACACAGGCGCACAGCCGGTTCAGTCGAAAAACCGCCTGCTGACGACGATCGCTTACCAGCTGGACGGCCAGCGAACCTATGCGCTGGAGGGGTCGATCTTTATCGCAGGGGCCGCCGTGCAATGGCTGCGTGACGCGTTGCAGATCATTGATTCAGCTCCGCAAAGTGGCGAACTTGCGGATCAGGCCGATCCAAACCAGCATGTGGTGCTTGTGCCAGCCTTCACCGGCCTTGGCGCACCCTACTGGAAACCCGATTGCCGCGGCGCGATGTTCGGGCTGACACGCAATTCAGGCCGGGCAGAGATCGCCCGCGCCACGCTGGAAAGCATCGCCTTCCAGACCCGCGACCTGTGGCACGCCATGCAGGGAGACTGGGGCGCCGACGCCGACGTCATCCTGCGTGTCGATGGCGGGATGAGCGCGTCTGACTGGACCATGCAAGGCCTGTCGAACTGTCTTGGCGCGCCTGTGGATCGCCCCGTAATGCAGGAGACGACGGCCCTTGGCACCGCATGGCTGGCAGGCATGAAAGCCGGAATTTACCCGGATCAGGCCGGGTTTGCGGAAACATGGGCGCTGGATCGCCGGTTCGAGCCAACGCAGGACCAAGCCGACCGCGATGCGGCCTATGACCGTTGGCAACGCGCGGTACAGGCGGCGATGGCGTTCTAGCTGTGGTCTTTCAACAAGCGTTGTTTCTGCCGTGACCAATCGCGCTTGGCCTGGGTTTCGCGCTTGTCATGGGTTTTCTTACCCTTGGCGATGCCGATCTTAATCTTGGCCAGCCCCTTGTGGTTGAAATACAAAACCAACGGCACCAGCGTCATGCCCTTGCGCTGGGTTGCATTCCACAAATCGGACATCTGTTTGCGGGACACTAGCAGCTTGCGACGGCGGCGCTCTTCATGCTTGAACACTTTGGCCTGCTCATACGGCGCGATGTAGCTGTTGACCAGCCACAACTCTCCGTCATCGACGATGGCATAGCTTTCGGCGATGTTGGAGCCGCCCGCGCGCAGGGATTTGACTTCGGACCCTTGCAGAACGATACCGCATTCGATGTCCTCTTCGATTGCATAATCGAAGCGGGCGCGCCGGTTCTCGGCAATTACCTTGTAATTCGGGTCTGTCTTCTGTTTCGCCATAACGCGTTGATTTAGGCGGCCTGAGCCGCCCTTGCAAGGCACGGATTTTCAGCCTGGGTCAGGATTTGGCCGAAATGATCAGATCAGGGCCAAAAATCGTGTCGGCGTGGTTGTGAAGGTATATCTTCAGCCAGGGCGTAAACCGGTCCGGATGACGTTTCACCTCGGCCAGCAGATCGTGATAATCGATCCAACGGATTTCCATGACTTCATCCGGGTTGGGCGCGATTTTCAGCGGGCCGCGAACATGGGCCAGAAAGACGTCGACAACCTCGTTTTCCACCATGCTGTTGCCCACGTCGGCGTGGTATTCCAGACGGTGTCGGTATTCGGGATAAAGACCTGTGATGCCAAGCTCTTCATGCAGGCGGCGCACGGCACAGGTGGACGAGCTTTCGTCCCAATCTGGATGCGTACAGCAGGTGTTCGCCCAAAGGCCGGGCGTGTGGTATTTACCGAGCGCCCGGCGCTGCAACAGTATCTCGGTACCCCGAACAACAAAAACCGACACAGCCTTGTGCTTGAGCCCCTTTTCGTGAACTTCGAGCTTGTCTACAGGGGTCAACTCACCATTGACCCAAGCTGGGATCATGATACCCATCTGTCCTCTCCTGCTGCCAATCCGCCTGACGGGCGCTGATGTTGAATATAGCTGTTGCCGGGTCGGCGTGGCGTTGCGGCGTTTTTTCGCGATACGCCGTCTGATATCAGAGTGTCGCTGTTCTACAATGTTATCAATCGCACCAAAGGCCGCAGGGGCTGCGGCCTTTGGTCCTTGGGTATAGGTGCGCAGTATCAGGCGTTATTCACCCGATACACTTGCGATATAGGCATAGACGTCTTCGCCTCCTTTTTTCAGTTTGAATGTCATTTTCGACTTGGCAGACGTGTCATCCAAATAGGATTTCAGAAATGCCTTCGGGTCCTGAGCATACTCGACAAATGTAGTTTCGTCCCAAATCAGACCATTCTCACCCGCAGCAACGATGCTGTCTCCGTATTTGAAACCCTCAACGGTACCGGCGGTGCGGCCAGCGATTCCGTAAAGGTTGGGGCCGGTTTTGCCACCCTTGACGATCACTTCGCCTGCCGGGTCAGCGATCATGTGGCAGGACTTGCACTTGTTGAAGGTTTTCTTGCCCGCCTCAGCGTCGCCTTCAGCATAAGCAGGAAGGGCCAGAAGACCGACGATTGCGGTAGCGAGGATGCGATTCATAGCTTTTGCTCCGATACAATATGGCTGCGCCGAATGGACCGTCGGCGCAAAAAAGAGTCAACGCGCAGATTGCCGCGCGCGCTCACTGTGCCACTGCGACAAATAGGGTGTCCTTAACTTTTGTCATGTACCCCGGACCAGCACGGCAATAAGTCGCCTGCTGCCGGAGTCGCCAGAAAAACGGCGCGCGCAATGGCCCGCGCCAGGCAAAGCGAAGCCGCGTGCCCGATGACACCTGGTTCGGTATCAGAGGTGATCACCCGCGCGCCGGTGCTGACCCCGAACACCAGATCACCATCGCCGGGCGTGTGGGCGGGCACAATGGCGCGGGCAATACCGTCATGGGCAGCAACCGCCAACCTCTGGCACTGCGGTTTGGTCAGGGCAGCATCAGTCGCAACGATGGCAATCGTGGTATTGGCCTTGTCCGGATTCGCCGGCTGCATCACCTGCGCTTTTCGACTGACCGTTGGATAGCCAAGTCCAGCACTGGGATCAGGCCCAAATCCGCCAAACTCATCGTCTACTTCAAAAGGGGCAGCCCAGAAATGCCTGTCACCCGGCGTGGTGACACTTCCCAGCGGATTGACCGCAACAAGTGCTCCAACGGTGACACCGTTGTCCAGAACAAGCGAGGCTGAGCCCAACCCACCCTTGTGCATCGCGGTCAGAGCCCCGGTTCCTGCACCTGCGGTTCCGAGTTCGAACTTGTCCGACGCGGATTCGAACGCAGCACGCCCCAAGGCACGATAGGGATTTACATCCCAGGTCTTGTCGCCGCCATTCAGTAGATCAAACAGGATCGCACCTGGTACGATTGGCACCACAACATCACCAACCGGAAAACCCCTACCCAACTGGCGCAATGCATCCGAGACACCGGAACAGGCATCCAGCCCGAACGCCGATCCGCCGGACAGCGATATCGCATCCACATGCGTTACCGTCTTGTCAGGAGCAAGAAGTTCAGTCTCGCGCGTGCCCGGCGCACCGCCCATAATGTGGACCGATGTCACGAACGGTTCTGCGGCGGTCAGGACAGTCGTGCCGGATTTCAAAGCGCCATCCTGAGCGTTGCCGACTATCAGGCCGGGAACATCCGTGATCAGGTTTCTTGGTCCGGGGATCATGTAAGTCTCGGCGGTTGAGCGGGAAAGCGCGCTGGCGCGCGCTGCCTCCGGCGGGGATATTTTTGGCCAGATGAAGAGCGGATCAGATGCATCGGCCGCCGTCGACCTCAAGCGCAGTGCCGGTGATCATGCTGGCCTCGTCCGAACACAGGAAACAGGCGGCATTAGCCATATCTTCAGGGGTTGAAAAGCGGCCCAAGGGGATGGTCGACAGGAATTTGGCACGGATTTCGGGTGTGTCTTCACCCATGAAAGATTTCAGCAATGGCGTTTCCCCCGCGACCGGGCAGATCGCATTCACCCGCAGCCCGGACGGTGCAAGCTCGACCGCCATCGTTTTGGTTGCGGTGATCATCCAACCCTTGGAGGCGTTATACCAGTTCAGGTTCGGGCGCGGCGACAGGCCCGCGGTTGAAGCCACGTTTAGCACTGAACCCGCCCCGCGTGCCTTCATATGAGGCACCAACGCGCGGGCAGTCAGATAGACGGATTTCATGTTCACGCAGAAAACACGGTCGAAATCTTCTTCGCTGACCTCCTCGAGCGGCGTCGGAAGGTGAGTCACACCGGCATTGTTCACCAGGATATCCAAATGGCCGAAAGTTGAGAAAGCCGCATCCGCCATCTTTTGGACCGAAGCACCGTCGCTTACATCGACCTGCTGAGCAACCGCTTCGGAACCAAGCTGCCCAGCAAGCTCATGGGCAGCATCGCCATTGATGTCAGCAATCATGACGCGCGCACCTTCGGCCTGGAACTTCCTTACGATCCCCGCACCAAACCCGGATGCTCCGCCAGTGACGATTGCGGTTTTTCCCTCCAGCCTCATGGCGTTACTCTCCTGCACCTTTTGAAGGTCAGACTATCAACGCCCCGACAAGATGCCAGATCAATCTTCGGACACCTTGCCTCGCAATGCCTTAACGTCACCCCGTGCCTTTTTCGTCGCAAGCCTGCGTTTGACCGAGCCATAGGTAGGTTTTGTTGCGATGCGCCGCTTGGGTTGGACCAGCGCACGCGTGATCAGTTCGGCCAGCCTTGTACGTGCGATTTCCCGGTTGCGGGCTTGCGACCGTGTTTCTTCACACTGGATGATGATCGCGCCATCCTTGGTCCAGCGGCGCCCGGCCAACCGTTTCAGCCTGTTCTTGACCGGATCGGGTAAAGAAGGGGAGCGCGCGGCCTCGAACCTCAGCTCAACGGCGGTCGAGACCTTGTTCACATTCTGCCCGCCAGGGCCGGAAGAGCGGACAAAGCTCTCGGTCATTTCCCAGTCTTGCAGAGTGATATCGTCGGTAATGCGCAACATAGGTTCGACCATAACTGGCACGGGTGAAAACAGAAAGGGCCGCCCCGGCGGGACGGCCCTTCGAAAGTTCAGGAGGTCGGGTCGGTTAGATCAATCGACCAGCCGGAGCGAACACTCCGCCAAGGGCTGCCCTAGCAGGCGGTCCCCCCGGTTGTTCCGACACCTCTCTCCAATCTCTTTCTTGACACTGGATCACCTCCTTTTCTATCTGTTGCGGTTAGAAAGAAGCGTGACACAAGATGCGCTATTCTCAAAGCACTTTTTTACGCAGGCTGTGCAGCGGTCAGTCGCGCAACGATCACTTTGAACGGGATCAGCGCGATCAGGGCCAGCGACAGTTTCACCAACCAGTCGGCAAAGGCCAGCGTCACCCACAGCGGTGCCTCGGGACCCGACAGCATGAAGAGCACGGGCTCCCACGCCCAGTTGATGGCAGCATCCGCATCGGCGCCAAAGAAGGTGACCGAGGCAGAGAAGGCGATGGTGAAGAACAAAGCGGTATCTAGCGCTGAACCTACCAGAGTCGATACCAGCGGCGCGCGCCACCATTGACCCCCACGCATGGCGTTGAACACGGTGACGTCGGTCAGCTGCGCAATCAGGAAGGCGGTGCCCGAGGCCACGGCGATGCGCAGCGGCACGGCAACATAGGTAAAGCCGTCGCCCTGAAGCATGATCTGGCTGCCGATCAGCGAGCAGATCACCCCGGTGACGAAGCCCGCGAAAACGACCTTGCGGGCCGGGCCCACACCATAGACGCGGTTCATGATGTCAGTGACCAGAAAGGCCAACGGATAGGTGAAGGCACCCCAGGTCAACAGCCCGTCAAGGATCAGGAACTGGACCAGAATGTTCGAGGCCACCACGATGGCGGCCATGGCAAGAATGCCGGGAATAAAGTTGCGTTGCATATTTTGATGCCCGTTTTGACAAGGTAGCGGCGACTTGGCCAAGGGACCGTCCCAAGGCAGGCTGTGCGTTTAGACCTTCATGTACCGCGTGTCAATCGGGCAGCAGATACTCGACCAACTCGGTTCGTTGCAGTGCCAGAAAGTTGTCGTCCGAAATCATCGTGGCCCGCAAATGTCCGTGATCATCCCGCCAGATCGACAAGCCTTCGAGGTTGTCATGGGCCCCTGCTCCGGTTTCGAACACGGTTTCCTCGGCGTTTGGCACGTTACCTGCCAGATCCCATCGCCGCAGGCGCGAGCGAAACCCGATTGCCGAGAGGCTTCGCTCCAACACATAAAATCGTCCATCAGGACCGAAATCAGCGGCAACCGGCTTGAACCAACCACGCTGGGGCAGAACAAAAGGGGTCGACCAGGTTTGGCCATTCCAGCGATAGACGGGAATATCTCCACGAGCGGTGCGGTTTGTTTCCGGTAGCGTATACAGCCGCCCGCGCCCATCGATGGCCAGACCTTCAAAGGATCCATTGTCGGCGAGGTCCTGAAATGCCTGCGGGCGCGGTAATACACGCGCCTTTGTGCCCGGTGCGGGGTAATGGGCGACGCGGTGCACCCCTTCAAATGAGATGTAGAACCCACCGTCCGGAGCCGCCGCAATCCCTTCGGAATCGCCAACGCCGCCTGACATGATGTGCCCATTGCTGGACAGAACCGGCCAGTGCCCCAGAATGCGCAGGCCGGTGATCTCGCCATCAAGGCGCTCAATGCGCGCGGTCACCAACCTGGCCCGGTCGCTCAGCGCCATCATCTGCTGCCCATTGTCCGAAATGTGCAGCGCCGAGAATCCGCCAAACCAATCCGCCTGGTGACGCCATGCAAAACTGCCTTGGTGTGTGGCAGTTTTTACATCCACTCCCAAGGCCGCCGAAGCCAGAAACAGTGCCGTACTTACTTGGATTGCAAGATGGCGGCGCATTGTTTTGGCAAATCGGCCAGAACATATTCCCGGCGTTTCTTGGGCGGCGGCGCGTTCGGGTCGGGCGGCGGCGGGTTCAAGATGTTACGCACCCATTGTTGCGCCTCGGCACAGCCATCGCCCTTGGGTGGTGCATCCTGGTTGACGCATCCCTTTGATCCTCTAGGGCATTTCAGGCGCACGTGAAAATGGTAGTGATGCCCCCACCAAGGCCTTATCTTGCGCAGGTAAGCACGATTGCCTTTTTCATCGTTGCACATCTGAACCTTCGCCCCGGGGAACACGAAGATACGCGCCACGCGTTTGTCCTTGGCGGCTTCGCGCAACACCGCATGATGCTGTTTGGTCCAGTTGCTGTTGACGTAGGCGCCGTTCGAGCGTCGCAGCGATATGGATGAGATGTTCTCGCGCGCCTTGCGCGACAGGCGCATGTTATTGCCCGGAAGCATCC
Organism: Ruegeria sp. YTSB088; assembly: GCF_059609825.1. Lineage (NCBI taxonomy): Bacteria > Pseudomonadati > Pseudomonadota > Alphaproteobacteria > Rhodobacterales > Roseobacteraceae > Ruegeria > Ruegeria sp. YTSB088. The sequence goes on from NZ_JBXWMM010000010.1 coordinate 110,572, forward strand.
AGATATCGATATCCAGCCCCAGCTGATGAGAGCGGTGTCCCGAGGTCATTGGGCCACCCCGCGGCTGGCTGATATCCCCAATATAGAGACCATTCCAACCCGGTTGCCGTGCCGCAAACTTGCTGAGGTCCTGAACGTAATCGATTGCCTCGGGATGTCCCCAGTTTCGATTGCGCGACAGACGCATTGCCTGCCACGTCGGACCGGTTTCCGGCAATTGCACCGACCCGGCCGCGCACCCACGCGAATAACTGCCGAAAGCAGCCGCTTTTTGTTGCGAGCTTACCTTCTGCGCCCCGAACAACTGCTTTGCCAGGGGCTGCGCCGTCGCCGTATTCGCCAGCGCCATGATGGCCAAAAATGCCAAATAACGTAATAAAATCATCCGCTCTGATCCCCTTCAGGTCTCACCCAACGCATCAGGAATAGGCCCAGAATAAACAACAGTACGATGGGTGACACCCCCAGCCGCGCACTTCCGGTCACAGTTGTTGCAATCCCGATCAGCAAAGGCGCGGCAAAAGCGGTCGCGCGGCCCGACAGACCATAAAGTCCGAAGCTCTCCACCGGGGCTTCGGGGTCGGTGTGACGCACCATCATCGAGCGGCTGGCCGATTGCAGAATACCGCCCATGCCTCCGATCAGAACACCGCAACCAAAGAACACCATATCCGGCAGGTTCGAGCCTTCGGGTAGTGCGATACCGTAAATCTGCGTCCGGTCCATCATCACGATTGTCACGCAGACGAAGATCAGCACCCAAATTGCCGCCAAAATCACTGGTTTGGGGCCGAGCTTTTTGTCCAGCTTTCCCCCGATCCATGAAAACGCGGCAGCCGCCAACACGCTGACAATTCCGAAAACACCGATTTTGATCAGGTCCCACTCCAGAACCAGCCGGGCATAGACACCCCCGAAGCTGTACAATCCGTTCAGCGCATCGCGATAGAACATGGACGAGCCGAGGTAACTGGCCAAACTGACGCGATGGCGCAGGTTAGATACCGATTTCGCCAGCAATCGCAGTGCTTCACGAACAGTGCCTGACTTGTCCGTCGGCACGTCCTCACGAACCCAAAGGAAGTACGGCACCATGAAAAGGACGAACCAACCGGCAGTGAATGGTCCAACAAAGCGGGTTCCCTGTTGTTGCGACGCGTCCAGACCGAATATGGGGTCCAAACCTATCAACGTCTTGCCGTTGGCCTGTTCCACAAACAAAGCCAGCATGATCGCCAGCGAAATAAGGCCGCCAAAATAGCCAAAGGCAAAGCCTGAGCCCGAAATCTCACCTACTTCACTGTCATCTCCCAGATCGGGCAGCTGTGAGTTGATGAAGATCAGCGCGTATTCCGCGCCGACAAAGCCCAGACCAAAGGCCGACAGCATCAACCACATGTTCGAGCCGTCGGGCAGAGTGTACCAAAGCGCAGCGGAACCAACGGCATACATCACCGAAAAGACAAAGATCCAAGGGATTCGCCGACCAGAGACATCTGCCATCGCCCCCAGCAACGGCGCGCCAAACGCGATGATCAACCCGGTAATCGTCAGGCAGTTCGCCCAGACCGTCTGAGCTCGCGCAGCGGCCTCCTGCGCATCCAGCCCTTCATTGGTGAAGTACCCGGCCGCAACGCCCGCGAAGTATGGGCCAAAAACGAACGTAACCAACAAAGTATGGTAGGGCTGACTGGCCCAGTCAAAGAACCACCAGCCCCAGATGCGCCTGCGCTTGGATATTTCTGCCATCTCTGCCCCTGTTTATCGTTGCTTTTATAAGACGGGCCTTTAGCCCAATTCGCAAGCGTTGAGTTCAGGCTACTTGCTCTTTGCGGCAAGGGTGCTTAGGTCTCGGCCAACAAGAGAACGGAGAACCCATGCTGTCGCTGATCCAAATCCTGCTGCTGATCCTGGACATTGTCTGGTTCATCATCCTGGCCCATGTGATCATGAGCTGGCTGATCAACTTTCAGGTGCTTAACCTGCACCAACAGCTGGTTGCGCAAATCTGGTACGGGCTGAACCGTATTCTAGAGCCTATTTATGGCCCGATCCGCCGTATCCTGCCCAATATGGGCGGGCTCGACCTGACACCTCTGGTCGTACTGATCGGTGTGTATGCCCTGCGGATCATCCTGATCAACAATGCGGTCTATTTCTACTGACCTCTTGTTCACCGATTCTTAGTATGTGATTGTCCTGTCTCAAGAGCAGATAAACCTAATAACAGGGCACCCCCGCACATGTTCGACGCCGCACCCCTGCTGCGAGATGTCTTTGGATTCGACGATTTCCGCCCCGGGCAGGAAGAGATCGTCGATGCCGTGACCGCGGGCGAAAACGTGCTGGCCATCATGCCTACCGGGGGTGGCAAATCCCTTTGTTTCCAACTGCCTGCCCTATTGCGCGACGGGGTGACCGTGGTGATCTCTCCACTGATCGCTCTGATGCGCGATCAGGTGCGCGGGTTGCAGGAAGCCGGTGTTGAGGCCGGAGCCCTTACATCTGGCAACACCCCTGAAGAAACAGATGCCGTTTGGGAAGCGCTGGAGACCGGACGGCTCAAGCTGCTTTACATGGCGCCAGAACGTCTGGCTGCGGGGTCGGCGCTGGGGATGCTGCGCAGGATCAATGTCAGTCTTATTGCAGTGGACGAGGCCCATTGTGTCAGCCAATGGGGACACGATTTTCGCCCTGATTATTTGCGGATCGGAGAGCTGCGGCGCGCCTTGGACGTGCCGCTGGCCTCTTTCACAGCGACAGCAGACGCCGAAACGCAGGACGAGATTGTCGAAAAACTGTTCGACGGCACCGAACCCCGCAAGTTCCTGCGCGGGTTCGACCGGCCCAACATCCATCTGGCCTTTGCTGCCAAGGACGGACCGCGCAAGCAGATTCTGGATTTCGCTGAGGCGCGCAAAGGACAATCCGGCATCGTCTATTGCGGCACAAGGAACAAGACCGAAGTGCTGGCGCAAGCCTTGCGCGCAGAAGGTCACACCGCCTGCCACTATCACGGGGGTATGGAGGCCGAAGATCGCCGCATCGTCGAAAGCCGTTTCGCGCGCGAGGACGGGCTGATCGTGGTTGCCACAGTTGCCTTTGGGATGGGCATCGACAAACCGGATATCAGGTGGGTCGCCCATGCCGACCTGCCGAAATCGATCGAGGCGTATTATCAGGAGATAGGGCGCGCTGGGCGTGACGGTGGCCCCGCTGAAACCCTGACCCTGTTCGGACCCGACGATATCCGTCTGCGCCGCTCTCAGATTGACGAGGGTCTTGCTCCGCCCGAGCGCCGCATGGCCGATCATGCCCGGTTGAATTCCCTACTGGGGCTGGCCGAGGCGCTGGAATGCCGCCGCCAGACATTGTTGGGCTATTTCGGAGAACAGGCGGTAGCGTGTGGGAAGTGCGACCTGTGCGACACACCACCTGAGATATTTGATGGCACAACGCCTGTCCGAATGGCCTTGTCTGCGATCCTTCGCACTGATGAGTGGTTTGGCAGCGGTCATCTGATCGACATTCTTCTGGGGAACGAGACTGACAAGATCCGCGCGCGCCGTCATGATGGTTTGTCCACCTGGGGCATCGGCAAAGAATGGTCGCGCGCCCAATGGCAGGCCATCTTCCGCCAGATGATGGGTCACGATCTGGTGCGTCCCGATCCCGAACGTCACGGCGCCTTGCGGATGACCGAAGCCGCCAAACCAATTCTGAAGGGAGAGGCACGGATCAACTTGCGCAAGGACACCCTGCGCAAGGCGACCCGCCGCCCCGCCGTGAAAGCCATGGTCTCCGATGAAGATGCGCCATTGCTTTCTGCTCTCAAGGCGAAAAGACGCGCTTTGGCAGAATCCGCGCGGGTCCCGGCCTATGTTATTTTTCCAGATCGTACCCTGATTGAAATGGCGGAAAAACGCCCCATGACACTGGACGACATGGCACGTATTGGCGGTGTTGGCGCAAAGAAGCTGGAACGCTATGGCGATACCTTTCTTGAAGTGATCGCTGGCACAGCGGAAACCGTTCATCCGGCGCGACGCAAGCTGGCCGGACGCGATCAGGGCGAAATTTATGACCGCTTGCTCGAAGTACAGTCTCAATTGTCCCGCGGGCCAGACGGGATAGACAAACCGCTGACCTGCTCGGCCTCACAACTGGCGAAGGTGGCTCAGATGCGCCCTGACGACCTGCGCGGGATTGAACAGGTGCTGGGCGACCGACGTCACCAAAGGTTTGGCACCGCCTTTCTGGACGTGTTGCGTGGGGCGGGCTAGATACGCTGGAACAGGTAAGAAAAGAGGGCAGATATGCTGGTAGTGATTTCTCCGGCCAAGCGGCTGGACTGGGCAGAGCGGGACGTTGAAGTCACACAGCCCGATTTTCAGGATGATGCGATCAGACTGTCCAAAACCGCACGCAATCTGACCCTTGGCGATCTGAAAAAGCTGATGGATCTGAGCGATGATCTGGCACGTCTGAATCGCGATCGCTATCGTGCTTTTTCGGACATGCCAGACGCCAAGGCAACGCGCCCGGCCGCGCTGGCCTTTGCAGGTGACACCTATCAGGGTCTGGAAGCAGCTTCGCTCGGTCCTGACGAAATGGCATGGGCACAGGATCATCTGCGCATCCTCTCGGGCCTGTATGGCGTTTTGCGGCCACTTGATGCGATACAACCCTACAGACTGGAGATGGGCAGCAAGCTAAAAACCCGGCGCGGCAAGAACCTTTATGAATATTGGCGCGACCAGATGAGCAAGGCCCTGAACGCACAATGCGACAAGATCGGCAGCGACGTTCTGATCAACTGCGCCAGTCAGGAGTATTTCGGTGCCGTGGACCCGCACGCTTTGAAACTGCGCGTCGTCACTCCTGTGTTCATGGAAGACAAGAACGACACTCCGAAGATCGTGAGTTTCTTTGCCAAAAAGGCGCGTGGTGCAATGGCGCGCTATGTCATTCAACACCGCCTGACTGACCCGAAAGCTCTGCTGGATTTCGATACGGGCGGATACGCGTATCGTGCTGACCTGTCGGAAGAGGACAGACCTGTCTTTGTTCGACCCTATTCGGCCTGAGACCCTGACAGATTGATCGATAACTCTTGCAGCTACGGTTTTGGACTGCGGGTCTGAGCGAGGGGCCAGCCCCTCGCGCTCCCCGGGATATTTTCAACCAGATGAAGCAGAATCCTGTTTGCGGTCACACATGGGTGAATGCTCCTGGACGAGGTGATTGTCCATAACATTGCTTACCCCGTCTGGTTGGTGTTGCAGGATCATTTGATGAATATGATTTTTGCGCAGCGGTTTCGTCATGTAGTAATCCAACCCCGCGGACAAGATGCCCTGGTCGTCACCGGCCATTGCATGAGCCGTCAAGGCAACGATCGGGACATGACGCCCTGTTTCGACCTCAATCCTGCGGATTTCAGTAGTGGCCTGTTTGCCGTCCATCTTCGGCATGGAAATATCCATGAAGATCAAGTCTGGGTCAAACTCCTGAAAGATCTCAACGGCTTCAATCCCATTGGAGGCAAATCGCAAGTCTATTTGCAGGTCTTGGACCATCTTTTTCAGGATCAGCTGATTGGTATGATTGTCTTCGGCCGCAAGTATCTTCATGCGCCTTGTTTCCAATACCTTGGTTTCTTCTTTGACAGAGACGGAACTTTGCTGCGTAGAACGACATTCTGGCGGCGAATTACCCCTGAGAGCCACGAGCCTGGAATACAACTCGGCCCTGGGGATCGGCTTCTGCAGCACACCGTTGATCAGGTCGCGGGCCGGGTGCGTGTGGATCAGAGATGGATTTGCAGACATCACGATGACCGAGGCATCGCCCCACCCACGGTCTTTAAGGGTGATGGCCAGGTCCAATCCATCCATATCTGGCAGATTATGATCGCACAGGACAAGTTCAATTGCGTCATGCATTTCTGCCAGCGCCTCGGCTCCTGACGCGCAAACCGTCACTTCGGCCCCTAAACGGCCAAGTTGTTTCGCCAGAATAGCCCGGTTTACGGCCAGATCCTCGACCACCATGACGTGTTTCACGCAATCCGACAGTTTCGGAGGTTCCGGCTGTGGGCCTTCTGCCGTGGGCAGCGACACCTTGAACCCGAAACAGGATCCCCGACCCGGTTCGCTTTCAACCCAGACCGAACCGCCCATCATGGTGATCAGGCGCCTGCTGATGGCAAGACCCAACCCGGTACCTTCAAATTGACGATTGCGTTCATCTTCGACCTGATTGAACTCACCAAAAACGTGGTTGATCTTGTCCGCGTCTATGCCGATGCCGGTATCTTCGATGGCAACATGGATGTCGCATGTCTGAGCCTGGGAATGCGGAACGCCTGTCACACGGACCAGTACATGCCCTTCCTTGGTGAATTTGACCGCGTTGCCCACCAGGTTGGTCAGAACCTGCCGTATTCGGCCGGGATCTCCTACAAAAAGGGTGGGCAGGAAAAGGTCGTAATCCACAAGCAAGGTGAGCCCCTTGTCACGTACGCTGGGTTGCAACAGCATCGCGACCTCAAGGATGCAGCACTCCAGATCGAAGGGTTCAGGGTGTAGAGTCAGTTTGTCCGCCTCGATCTTGGAATAATCAAGCACGTCGTTGATGATAACCAACAATGCCTCACCCGAGTTGCGGATCGTGTTGACATAGAGCCGCTGTTCTTCGTCCAGAGGAGATTCATCAAGCAATTCGGTCATACCGACGATACCATTCATCGGCGTGCGGATTTCGTGGCTCATATTGGCGAGAAAGGCTGATTTGGCCCTGTTGGCCGCTTCCGCCCGTTGGCGGGCAGCCTTCAATTCTGTTTCGTGCCGGACCGACGCGGTGATGTTGAGTGCCAGGCTGACCACGTCACCGCCGCTGCCACGCTGATCGATCAGGCGGATGAAGTGGCCGTTCCACAGTTGCATGACGATTGGAGGTGGACTGGAACGATTCCAGCGGGCCTGCATTCTGGCCTGCCATTCCTCGGCAGTTTCGTCGCCAATGTCTACAATTCCTTCGGTGGTCAGCAATTGCAGAATCCGCTGATAGGAAATCCCCGGTGCGACTTCATCCAGGCCTTCAAAAACACTTAGATATGCTGCATTTGCGCTGATAAGCCTGCTGTCGCCGTCAAAGAAAGCAAACCCGTCCTGAATGGTCTGGATCGAATGCCACAGGCGGCGTTCAGCAATCTCGATCTTGGCATGGGCGACGGTAAGATCGGATTTGACCTTTTCGTTTTCACCGCGGACAGTTTCAACTTCGGCCTGAGTTTCACCAATACGCCTGGTCAGTGCCATGGCGTGTTGGCCCAGTTTTCGATTTGCAGCCGAAAGTTCGGCCTGTTTCAAGGCAAGCATTCGTTCTGCTGCCAGACGCGCGCGCCGTTCCTGTGCCAGTTTGTTCGCAAGACTCATTATGATCGATTCCGGGACGTTCGGATTTCAGCATCGCGACAGAGAATGAAAAACTGTTTAAGCCGTTGCGCTACAGGCGCGCGCCATGCAAGGCTGAGCCCAAAGAGGAGGGCACCATGCGCCGCTTTGTTTATATTTCAATAACTTACATAATTTTTCTTCTGAACCTTCCTGCTGCGGTTCTGGCGCAGAGTGCGGTGCCTGAATTCCGCTATGTCGCCTCTCGGGACACGGATTTCTATGGCTCGGATCTGGATGCCTTGTTCGACACCGATTTGAAGTCCTGCATTCAGGCCTGCTCGGCCAACGCGCAATGTACGGCGTTCACCTATAATACCCGGTCCGATGCCTGCTTTCCCAAAAGTGGCGTGAGCCGGCAAGAGACGTATCAAGGGGCTCTGTCTGCGCAAAAGGTGCCAGGCACTGAAAAGTCTCTAACCCTAGGAAAAACACGGGCTGAAACATTGAGCGCCCTGAGTTCTGACGATCTTGGTCGCGCAGCAAAACAAGCCCGAGATTTGGGGTTCCTGCACCCGGCAGGAGGGTACGATCTGCAAGCCGTTCTGGATGCCGCGCGCGACGCGGGCAGTGTCACGCAGGCGATGCAGTGGACGGGTGTCGCCGTATCGCTCAGCGACACCCCGGATCTTTGGGTGGAATATGCGCGCCTGCTGCTGGCCATGAACCCTTCGGGTTGGAACGAGCGGCGCGATCTGCGCAATCGCGCGCTGAATGCGGCGATCAATGGCTATCTGCGTGCCGATGCTCCCGGCTCCCAGATCGCTGCCCTGATGATACTTGCAGAAGCCTTGGAAGAGGTTGAGCGCGGGCGCGACATGATCCCTGTTCTTCGGTTGGCCGAGCAGGTGCAACCGCGGGAAGACGTATTGGCCGCCTTGGACAACGCCATCGGTAAATATGGCTTCCGCGTGGTCGACAGCTCGGTCGAAAGCGATGCGGCTGCCCCCAGGATTTGTATCGAGTTCTCGGAACCTCTGGTCAAGGCTGGGGTTGATTATGATCCCTTCGTTCAGCGTGACGCTGACGGGCTGGTCGTGCAGGCCGATGACAGCCAGCTCTGCGTCGATGGGGTTGCGCATGGCCAGCGTTATCGCCTGACATTGCGCGAAGGCTTGCCTGCCGCCTCGGGCGAAGCACTGAACCGCAGCATTGAACTGACCCATTATGTTCGCGACCGGGCACCTTCGGTGCGGTTTCCCGGGCGCAGCTATGTCCTTCCGAATTCTGCGGGTGCGGCCTTGCCTGTCGAAACGGTCAATGTGACAGAACTTGACCTGACCCTGCGGCGGGTCAGTGACCGGAACCTCTTGCGTGCCGTGCAACAGGACTTTTTCGGCCGTCCGCTCAGCGAATGGCAGGAAGAAGAATTCTCGGACGAGATTGCTCAGGACATCTGGACGGGTACTGCCGAGGTTTCCAACCAGTTGAACCAGACCGTGACGGCACGTCTTCCCATGGCCGAAGCGATCTTTGATCAACCTGCGGGTATCTATGCATTGACCGCCCGCGTTCCGGGAGCCGATCCCTATGACGATCCTGGCGCAACGCAATGGTTTGTTCTTTCTGATCTGGGGATCAGCACCGCCCTGGGTACAGACGGGCTGCACGTGACCGTGCGCGGACTAAGCGATGCAGTACCGCGCGAAGGTGTCGAAGTTTCGCTGGTCTCAGAGGCGAACGCTGTCATTGCGACGGCGCGGACCGATGAAACCGGCTATGTAAGCTTCGATCCGGGCCTGACGCGCGGAAAAGGGGCCAGTGCGCCTGCTCTGGTGACGGCGGCAAGTGATGACAGCGATTTCAGCTTTCTCTCGCTGACCGATCCTGCCTTTGACCTGTCGGATCGCGGCGTTGAAGGGCGCGCGCCGGCGGGGCCGGTTGATGTCTTTCTGACCACCGACCGAGGTGCTTATCGGGCTGGAGAGGTGATCCATGTCACTGCCCTGTCCCGCGATGGTAAGGCGCTGGCCATTGAGGGCCTGCCTCTGACTGCAATCCTGTATCGCCCGGACGGGGTGGAATACCGCCGGTCTGTCTCGGATGGCGGCGTTGCCGGGGGTCATGTCTTTGCCCTGCCTGTGGCCGCAGACGTGCCGCGTGGCGCATGGAAGATTGAAATCAAATCCGATCCCAAGGGCGATGCACTGGCGCGTCAGACCGTGCTCGTCGAGGATTTCCTGCCCGAACGTATCGATTTTGACCTGACCCTGCCCGACGCACCCTTGCGCCCCGGCGATAGTCCACCACTCTCGATCGACGCGCGCTATCTGTTTGGTGTGCCGGGGTCTGACCTGAGCATCGATGGGCAGGTCATCGCGCGCCCGGCGGACACGGTTCCGGGCTACAGAGGTTATCGCTTTGGTCGCTATGATGCAGAGACCTCGATCAAGAGCACATATTTCGGTGACATGCACACAGACACGGCGGGTCAAGCAACTGTGGCGGTCGAAGTCTCTGCATTAGAGACTGAAGGAAAGCCGATCGAGGTCGAGATCATCGCCCGACTGGCCGATGGCTCGAGCCGCCCGGTTGAGCGTCGCCTGACCGCGCCTGTCTTGCCGCCGCACCCTGTTATTGGGGTCAAGCCCCTGTTCGACGAGGTCATCCCGGAAGGCACGGAGGCTGCGTTTGAGATTGTCGGCCTTTCCCCTGACCTGACGCCCAGCCCGATGCGTCTGCGCTGGACGCTGAACAAGGTCGAAACGCGCTATCAATGGTATCAGCTGTACGGCAACTGGAATTGGGAACCAACTACGCGCCGCAGCCGTGTCGCCACTGGCGAAGTGGACGTCTCTACCGACCCTCTGACGCTGACACAGCCGGTGAAATGGGGGCGCTATGAACTGGTGGTGCAGCGTGTCGATGGGACGTATGCAGAAACCGCTATCGATTTCCATGCGGGCTGGTATCAGGCAGCCGATGCATCGACCACGCCGGACCGGCTTGAAATGTCGTTGGATCGCGACAGCTATCGCATCGGGGATACGGCGCAGTTGCGGATTGTACCGCGAATGGCCGGTGTCGCTCAGATAGAAGTCCTTTCGAACCGTCTGGTCCATCGCCAAATGGTGGAAGTGCCGGAAGGTGAAACTCTGATACCCATTGAGGTAACTAAGGATTGGGGCGCAGGGGCTTATGTCACCGCAACCGTGATCCGCCCAATGGATGTTGCAGCCGGTCAGAACCCGGCGCGGGCGATGGGTGTGGCCCATGCCAGCATCGATCCAGAGGACCACAAACTCTCCGTAACTGTCGATGTGCCCGAGGTCATCGCACCACGTCAGACGCAAAAAGCCCGTATCAGGGTCGAAAACGCCGCAGACAATGATCCGGTCTGGCTGACCCTGGCCGCTGTCGATGTGGGCATTCTGAACCTCACCGGGTTCGAAAGCCCGGACCCGCAAGGATACTATTTCGGGCAGCGTCGTCTGGGCGTTGATCTGCGGGATGTCTACGGGCGACTGATCGACGGCATGACCGGAGCCATGGGCACAGTGCGCTCGGGCGGCGACAGTGACAACGGGATGCGTCGCCAGTCTCCGCCGCCGACGCAAGACCTGATGGCCGTGTTCAGTGGCCCGGTCGAGATCGGTGCGGATGGTGAGGTTGAGATCGACATTCCCCTTCCCGCCTTCAACGGAACCGTCCGCCTGATGGCCGTCGCGTGGTCGCACAAAGCCGTCGGCCAGGCCGAAGCCGAAATGATCGTCCGCGACCCTGTGGTCGTCACCGCCAGCCTTCCGCGCTTCCTTGCCCCAGGCGATCAAAGCCGAATGCGTCTTGAGATCGTCCATGCGGATGGCACGCCCGGAGAAATGGCACTTGGCCTGACCGCCTCCAACGGTTTGGAACTGGGCGCGGCACCAGCCAGCTTTGTGCTGGAGGACGGTGGCAAGGCGGTTTTCGAGATCCCGATCACGGCCAGCGCCGTCGGCGATCCTGAAATCAGCGTGTCGATCACCACGCCTGATGGGCGCGACCTGTCGCAAACCCTGCGGATGCCGGTGCGCGCCAATGATCCGGTGATTGCGCAGACGCGGCGTTTTGCCTTGGGCGCAGGCGACAGCTTCCTGTTTTCACAGGATGTGTTTGACGGGCTCCAGCTGGGCTCGGCCAAGGCCATTCTGTCAGCCGGAGCATTGGCAAAATTCGACACACCCGGACTGCTGGATCAGCTGAACCGTTACCCCTATGGCTGCACCGAACAGATCACCAGCAAAGCGCTGCCGTTGCTGTACCTGTCATCCGCTGCGCAAGCCTCGGGGCTGGGGGATGGTCCGGTGGTGGATCAGCGCATCGGCGATTCGATCCGCAGCATCCTGACCCGTCAGGCCGCGAACGGAGCCTTTGGCCTGTGGCGCGCAGGCAGCGGAGATTTCTGGCTGGACGCCTATGTGACCGACTTCCTGTCCCGTGCCCGCACTCAGGGACATCCCGTGCCAGACCGGGCTTTCGCTCAGGCAATGGATAACCTTCGGAACAGGGTCAATTATGCACCAGATTTTGACGAAGGCGGTCAGGACATCGCCTATGCCCTGATGGTTCTTGCTCGGGAAGGTGCGGCCTCGATGGGCGATCTGCGCTATTACGCTGATGTTAAAGGGGATGCCTTCGACACCCCTCTGGCGGCGGCACAACTGGGCGCAGCTCTGGCCTCTTACGGCGACCAGACCCGTGCGGATTCGATGTTCAACCGTGCCGCGCTAATGCTGGATCGGCAACAGAACCAGCAACAGAACGTCTGGCGCGCTGACTACGGCACCTACCTGCGGGATGCGGCCGGTCTGTTGACCCTTGCCGTGGGCGCAGGTAGCGAGGCGATTGACCGCGATGCTTTGATCCAACGGGTGAGCACAGGCCGCACGCCGCTGTCTACTCAGGAGGCCACGTGGTCGTTGCTGGCGGCGCACGAGCTTGTGTCTGACACAACGGAATCGGGCTTGATGGTCAACGGCGCGCCGGTTTCTGGTCCGTTTGTGAAGGTTCTGCAATCCGGACAGGCGGATGATATCAACATCATGGCCGCCGACGGTCAGGCGACGGATATCACCTTGACGATCACGGGCATTCCGGAATCTCCGCCGGAGGCGGGCGGCACCGGCTACGCGATCGAACGGCAGTATTACTCGATGGATGGCGCTTTGATCGACGCAAACAGCTTTGCCGTGGGTGACCGGTTCGTCACAGTACTGCAAGTAACACCGTTCGAAAGCGGCGGAGCACGGTTGATGGTGGACGATCCACTATCCGCCGGGATCGAGATCGACAACCCGAGCCTGCTCCGCTCGGGCGATGTGCGGGCACTCGACTGGCTGGACCTGTCCGACGCTACCCATACCGAGTTCCGTTCGGACCGGTTCTTGGCCGCCGTTGATTTGTCCGGTCGTGAGACGGTAACGCTGGCCTACGTGGCGCGCGCCGTAACGCCGGGCGTGTTCCATCATCCTGCAGCCTCGGTCGAAGATATGTACCGCCCGCAGAACCGCGCGCGTACGTCGACGAGGCAGGTTGAGGTTCAGTGATCAGCCTTGCGCCATACCACTGCTTGGATGGCTGTCATGCCTAGGCGGTCGCGGCTTTTGTTTGCGCTGGCCGGAGCACTCTACCTGACGGCACTGGCGCGGGATGGTGTTGACCGCTGGGTCGACGCCACAACCCTCCCTCCCGTTCTGGCTGAAACTTCGGTCGAGATGCGAGACCGGAATGGCGACCTTCTGCGTGCATTTCCAGTCGAGGATGGCATCTGGCGACTACGGCCCGGCGCAGTCGATCCGAAATTCATCGCCATGCTGATCCGGTACGAGGATAAACGGTTCTGGACCCACGCCGGAGTGGACCCCATCGCGATGCTGCGGGCCGCTGGGCAAAGCCTGTGGAACGGGCGTAACGTGTCGGGTGGGTCCACCCTGACCATGCAGGTGGCACGGTTGATCGAAGATGGCCCGACCGGGCGCTGGAGCGGAAAATTTCGCCAGATCAGAGTCGCATTGGCGTTGGAGCGGCGCCTGAGCAAACAGCAAATCCTGAACCTTTATCTGACCCATGCCCCTTATGGTGGTAATCTGGAAGGACTCCGCGCCGGCACACGCGCGTGGTTTGGAAAGGACGCCGCCCGGCTGACCCCTGCACAGACAGCCCTGTTGGTTGCGTTGCCGCAATCTCCGGAAGCGCGGCGTCCGGATCGTAACCCAGAGGCCGCCCGAGAAGCGCGTGATCGGGTGCTGCGCAGGCTTGAACGCCATAACGTCCTGACCGGTGTTGAAGCGCGCGTGGCTTTGACCGAAGCTCTTCCGGATCGGATGAATTCGTTTCCGCGCCTTGCACCACATCTGACTGACCGTGTGGCGCGGCAAGCGCCCGCGACCCGAGCCTTCGACCTGACGATGGATGCCGGATTGCAGGCCCGGCTGGAAACCTTGGTGGCCCAGGCCGCCACCCGTGTCGGACCGCGCGTTTCCGGGGCCCTGATCGTGGCCGATCATCACAGCGGCGAGGTTCTGGCATCGGTCGGATCTGCCGGGTATCAAGATGCGCGTCAGGGGTTCGTGGATATGACCCGGGCCGTACGGTCTCCCGGATCGACCCTGAAACCTCTGGTCTACGGGCTGGCCTTCGATCAGGGGCTGGCCCATCCCGAGACCCTGATCAGCGACAGCCCCGTCATGTTCGGTCGGTACGCGCCGCGCAATTTTGATGGCGCATTCCGTGGAGATGTCCGGGTGCGGGATGCATTGCAATTGTCGCTGAACATCCCCGTTGTGCGGCTGACGAATGAACTGGGGCCCGCTCGTGTGATGACGGCATTGCGGTTGGCCGGCTCGGAACCGCGTCTGAATGGTGGCACACCCGGATTGGCGATTTCTTTGGGCGGCGTGGGGTTGAGCCTGCACGATCTGGTTCAGGTTTACGCCACTCTGGCGGCTGGTGGCACAGGCCCGATCCTGTTTCACGATACGCTTGCGGAGGCGCGGCAAACTCAGCGCGTTCTGTCAGAAACCTCTGCCTGGCAGGTTGCGGACATTCTGGCCGGGGTTTCGCCACCGGCGGGCAATGCAACAGGGTCGCTTGCCTACAAAACCGGCACATCTTATGGCCACCGCGACGCCTGGGCCATCGGCTTTGACGGGCGGCACGTCATCGGGGTCTGGCTGGGACGGGCTGATGGAACGCCTGTTCCCGGTGCATTTGGGGGCGTTCTTGCCGCGCCGCTTCTGGCCGAGGCTTTCAACCTGTTGAAACCCGACCTCACGCCCCTGCGTCCACCGCCGCCCTCGACCCTGCTTGTCGGCGCTGCCCAATTGCCGCAACCTTTGCAGCGATTTCGCCCCCGCACAAAAGCTTTCGAAGATGATCCTTCCGCGCCGGACTTGCTGTTTCCTCCCAATAACGCTGTGTTAGAGACATTCGGAGCACCTTTGACGGTCAAACTGCGTGGCGGCGTCGGACCGTTTTCCGTACTAGCAGATGGAGTGCCCTTGCTGACCGGGCAGCGGCAACGAGAGTTCAAAATCCCCAATCCGGGGGCCGGTTTCACCTCACTTGTCGTGGTGGATTCTCAAGGTCAGTCCGACAGGGTCGCAATCAGGATCGATTAGCGCCGCCCCTCACGCAGCCAACCTCCTAACAGGAAACCACCTGCCAACAGCAAAACCAGCCAAGGAGGCAGCAGCCCCGCTTGGGTCACATCCCTTGTCTCGTAGGCATCGCGTGGCGTCAGACCGATCCAGCCCCGACCGGCCGCTGGACGCCCGGCGCGCACGTTTCGGATCGACGGCAATCCATCTTCCAGCCGGATCACGCCGCCACGCATATTGGCCAGAACCGGTTCAAGGATATCCCCTGTAGCGATGGTGCGTTCAAATTCCTTCGGCGCGGCGGGACCAAGGCCAATCACGGCCGTGTGGTCGCCTTCCTGCAAACGATAAAGACCAATCTCGGGCCCATAGTATAACGCTTCGAACCGCCCCGGAGAGACCTCTTGCAAAGTGATTTCCAGCGTTTCGCCGTTCGGGCGCGTCACAGTCACCGGACCCACGTCATCCCCAAGCGTCTGTCGAATGATGCGCATGGATTGTCCGTTGGCTTCGGCCCACAGCGCCTCTTCCTCAAGTTCGGGTTCCTTCATCATCCAATGGGCCAACCTGCGCAAAAGCTCCAGTTGTGGGCCGCCACCTTCAAAGCCGCGACTCCACAGCCAGGCATGGTCCGAAGCCAGCATTGCAACACGCCCCTTGCCCACTCGATCCAGAACCAGCAACGGGCGTTCGTCAATGCCTGTCATCAGTACCTCGCCCGAGCGATGGTTCACATCAATCTGGCGCAACCAGGCGCCCCAATCCGCGGGATCACCAAGATTTGTTGTCACCGGATGGCGCTGACCTAACTCGCTGACCATCGGCACATAACGTTCCTCAAAGACACGCGCGGAAGGTTGAGCAGGCAATATCGGTGCCAGCGGCGACCGGAAAATGCTATCTGCACTTGCGAAATCGGGACCAGCAGCAATCAGAACTGCGCCGCCATCGTTGATATAGTTGGTGACATTGTCCAGGTAGATCGCCGGCAGGATGCCCCGCCGCTTGTAGCGGTCGAAGATGATCAGGTCGAAATCGTTGATCTTTTCCAGAAATAGTTCACGCGTTGGGAAAGCGATGAGTGACAGTTCATCGACGGGCACGCCGTCCTGTTTCTCGGGCGGACGCAGGATGGTGAAGTGCACCAAGTCTACGGAACTGTCGGATTTCAGCAAGTTACGCCATGTGCGCCCACCGGGATGCGGCTCACCCGAGACCAGCAACACGCGCAGGCGATCCCGAACGCCGTTCATCTGGATCAGCGCGGTATTGTTGCGGTCGGTCAACTCACCTTCGGCCTGAGGCACGGAAAACTGGATCACATTGCGCCCGCCATGCGGCAGAGTGACAGGCAGTTCTACGTCCCGACCGATTGGAATACTCAGCTGCTGCGGCTCGCCACCATCCACGGAAATCTCCAGCGGCGCTGTCGCGGCACCCGCGGGGGCTGCTCCGCTGTCTTCAACGCGCAGGGTCAAAGTCACTGATTCTCCGATGATGGCAAAGGCAGGTGCATTTCGGACGATAAGCCTGCGATCCCAGTCGTCTGCACGCCCGGTTTGCAGAAGATGCATCGGCGCTGGCAATTCCGGGGCCTGATCAGCGTCATGCACAAGCCCATCCGATACCACCAGAATGCCTGCGATGCGCGCGCGCGGTTCTTCGGCCAGAGCTTCATTCAGGGCAGCCATGACCTGCGTGCCCTCATCCCCCTCACCGTCGCCGACCCGAATGCGGCGCAGTTCCGTATTATCTCGTGCCTCGATCTCAGCGGCCAGTTCTTCGGCGGCCTGGGCAGTTTGCCGGGCCCGGTCCGAAAGTGTCTGGCTGGCACTTTCATCCCCGATCATCAAAACGATATCGGTCAGCCGAGCACGGTCTTCGATCTGATAGACCGGACCGGACAGTGCCGCGATGACAACCAAAGCTGCCAATCCCCGCAGGGCCCAGCCCGACAAGCCGCGCCACAAGGCCAGACCTACTCCAGCAGCGGCAATCGCCCCCACAGCAGCCAAAAACGGCCACGGAATCAGTGGGTCGAATATGACGGTTCCGGTCATTGTCCCAACCTGTCCAAAAGTGCGGGCACATGGACCTGATCGGATTTGTAGTTCCCGGTCAGAACGTGCATCACAAGATTTACGCCAAACCGATTTGCCAGTTCGCGTTGCCGTTCCCCGGCATAGCCACGACCGACAGGCAACAGGGCCTGCCCGTTGCGATCCACGGCCCAGGCTCCGGCCCAGTCATTGCCGCCGATAACCACCGGTGTCACATTGTCATTGAGGTTGCGGAAAGGCATCCCCTCGATCTGTTCTGCATCCCCGGGCGCAGCTTCGACCCAAACCTCGGTACCGGAATAGCGACCCGGGAAATCCTGAAGTAAATAGAATGTTCTGGTCAGGACATGATCGCGGGGAATCGGCTCTAATGCAGGGATATTCAGCGGTCCGGCCAGTTGTTGCAACCTGCGGCCATTCGGGCTAGATGCGCCAAAACCGGCGATGTCCGCATCACGCGTGTCAAACAGGATCATCCCACCCGAGCGCAAATATGCGTTCAGTTTGATATACGCCTCAGCCGAAGGTTGCGGCTGGTTCGGTGTAATGGGCCAATAAAGCAGCGGAAAGAATGCCAGCTCGTCTCGTTCCAAATCAACGCCGATTGGGTCCGCCGGTTCGACGGAAGTGCGAAAGAACAGGGTTTGCGCCAAGCCCCGCATTCCGGCCTCGGCAATGTCGTCCACCTGCGCGTCACCCGTCAGCACATGCGCCAGCACAAGTTCTTGCGTTGCCGCCAAGGCGAACTCGGTATCTTCGGGCGTCTGCGCCTGTACTTCCGGCACCAGCAGGAAAGCTGCCAGCGCCGCAGCCGTCGTTCGGGCCAAACCCAACCTGCCCGACAGAGCCAGAGAGGCAATTACGTCAACCGTCAGCAAGATCAGTGCGAGGCTGAGCAACAGTCCACCAAGCGGGGTTTCCGTGCTGAACTCCTGCCCTTTGATCGGCACATTGGCGGGCCAGATCACCGGGCGCAGCTCGGTTTCTTCCGAGACCACGTTCAATGCCAGCTTCTGTTTGCCGCTTTCATAGAGACCCGGACGCAACTCTGGCCCGATCTGGCCCGAGATCAGCTGAACCCCATCCACACCTGCCAGCGTTCCAGCATCCGACAAGGCTCCAAACCCGTCCATGATCTGAACCGGTTCCCACGTGGTGCCCTGCAACTGCGCTTCTTGCCGCGATTTGGCTGCTGAGGCCACGGCCAAACGATCCAGCATCTCGACGAACAGGCCTGACAGCGGCAGGCTGGACCATTCGGCATCCGCAGTGACGTGAAACAGCACTACCTGCCCAAGCCCCAGTGCCTTGCGCGTCACCAACGGAGTCCCGTCGGACAGCGAAGCAATCACGCGATCCGCAAGATTAGGGTCTGGTTGGGCCATGACTTGTGTCGAGACAACCACGTCATTCGGGATAGCCAAGCCGTAAAAAGGAGAGTTCTCAGGGAATGGAGCCAGCGTCTTGGCTTCACCCCAGCTCATCGCGCCGCCGACGGATCGCCCACCGCTGCGCAGCCGCGCCGGTAACAGGGTGTCTTCGGTGTCCCGCCCCAGATCGCTGGCCGCCATGCGCGGACCGGCAAAACGCAGCAGCAGGCCGCCCTGTTCGACCCATTCGATCAACGCGGCCTTTTCCGGTTCCGACATCTGCGCCACGTCCGACAGGACGATCACATCCGGGTTGGCAGGCAGAACCTCAAGCAGGCCGCCATCGACAAAATCCGCAGTCGGGATCAGGACCTGTGTCAGGTAATGCAGAGGCGACAACAGCTCCAGCCCTTCACGGTTGAGGGTTCCGGCAATCAGTGCAACCTCGCGCCGACGCAGACTGTCATCGGTCAGGGTCACGGCCCCGGCGGACCTTTGGCCCTGAATCTCAAACCGCGTGATACGGGCGCGCAACTCCGACGGCAGTGCCAGATCGACCTGCGCCGTGGTTTCGCCGGCTTCAAGGGTCAGCTCAACAGAATGCAACACCCGGGCTGTTCCCACCGGATCACGTCCTTGCGCCAAAACCGTCACACGGTCTTCCGGTCCGGGGCCTGCACGCTGTACGGTCAATTGGATCAGCCCGTCCTGATAGGCCGCTGGCAGGATCGCAACGGGCCGAGACGCCGCCTGATAGACCGTCACTTCACCGCGCGCCAGCAAGCTTGAAACCAGTTCAGCGTGGTTTGAATAATTCAACCGGTCACTGAACCAATGGGTATCAAACCCGCCCTCAACGGCGTTCAACGCGGCAATGGTCTGAGCAATCTGATCCGCATTCGGCTGCCAGGGGTGAGGGGTCAGTCCGGGTAAACGCCCCTGCCATGCCTCTGCGGCCTGAAAAACAGGTGTTTCCGGCTCTGTCAGGCGCAGAATCGCAACAGTTCGGCCCGCGCGCCCGGCTTCGGACAATTGTGTTTCTATCTGGTCCAGTGTCGCCGGCCAGCGCGTGGCACCGGCCCAACTGGCATCCAGAACCAGCAGAAGAGGCCCGGTTCCGGTTTCATCCCGAGATGGGTTCAGGACCGGCCCTGCCAGCCCGAAAATGATCGCAGCAGCAGCCAACATCCGCAGCAGCAGCAGCCACCACGGGGTGCGGTCCGAAACGCTTTCGTCATCCTTCAGACCCAACAAAAGCGTCACCGCCGGGAACATCCGGCGGATCGGCGCGGGCGGTACGGCCCGCAGGATGAGCCACAGGATCGGCAGGGTCAGAAGACCCAGCAAAACCCAGGGCGCGGTAAAGCCGATGCCCGCCAGAACCGTCATCGCGTTCCCCCGTCCAGCGCACGATAGAGCCACAGCAGAGCCGCTTGCGCACTATCACCGGTATGATGCAGGCCCAGTTGCCAGCCCGTCGCTCGGCATAGCTGCGTCAGCGCGTCCTTGCGGCGCGCGAGGCGTTCCAGATAACGGTCCCGTAACTCTGCAGCCTTAAGCGTTTCATGTCGGACAGAACCGCCAACGCTTTCGAAAACGGTGCGGCCACGGTAGGGAAACGACTCTTCGCTCGGGTCCAGCACCTGCAGAACCACGCCGCGCACGCCACGGTCGGCGGCTTTGGTCAGGGCCAGTTCGACTTCGTCCATGGGACCAAGAAAATCAGAGATGAACACGGCGCGGGCATGAGGGATCATGGCACGGTGTTCAGGCGGGGCGTAATCCGTTTGATCATCCTCGGTCCAGGCCTGCGCCAGCCGGATGATCTGCGCATTGCCGCGCCGGGGCGGCAAGGTCGTGCCTGTCAGGCCGACACGTTCACCGCCGCGCACCAGAAGGATCGAGGTCGCCAGCCCCAACAGGCGGGCGCGATCCGCCTTGGTGGGCACGGTTATGTCGGACGCAAACCGCATCGAAGCCCCCTGATCGACCCAAAGCATCACGGATTGCGCGATCTGCCACTCCCGTTCACGTACAAATTGCTGATCCCCACGAGCCGAGCGGCGATGATCTATCATACGACGGCTATCGCCGATCTGGGCCGGGCGGTATTGCCAAAAATCATCCCCCATACCGGACCGCCGTCGACCGTGGTCGCCCAGCAAAACGGTACCTGCCAAATGCTCTGCCCGCGCCAACAGGGGCGGCAGCCGTGATGCCTCGGCTTCAGATCTTTCACGAAGGGTCAGCGCGGCATTCACGCCGCTGCCTCGGTTCGGATCAGTCCAACAGCGGTCGAGTCGATCAGATCAGCGAGACTGTCACCGCGCGCCCGTGCCGCAAAGTTCAGTGCCATCCGATGGCTGAGCACCGGGCGCGCCATATCCAGAACATCTTCGGCATTGGGTGCCAGACGTCCCTGCAACATCGCACGCGCCCGCACCGTCATCATCAGCGCCTGCGCTGCACGAGGACCCGGGCCCCAGGCCACGGTTTCGGCAACCCGCTCGGATACTCCTGTTTCTTCAGGACGGAAGGCTCGGACCAGATCAAGGATCAGTTCAACGACGGATTCTCCGACCGGCATCCTACGCAACAGGACCTGCGCAGCCAGCAACTCTTCCTTACTGAAAATCTGATGCGCTTCCTCTTCTTCAACCCCGGTTGTGGCCAGCAGAATATCCCGCTCGGTCTGACGGTCGGGGTATTCGACATCGATCTGCACCAGAAATCGGTCAAGCTGAGCTTCGGGCAGCGGATAGGTGCCCTCCTGTTCAATCGGGTTTTGCGTTGCCAGCACATGGAACGGTGTACCCAATGAACGATCCTCACCCGCTACGGTCACTGTACGTTCCTGCATCGCCTGCAACAGCGCCGACTGGGTCCGTGGACTTGCCCGGTTGATCTCGTCCGCCATCAACAGCTGACAGAAGATCGGGCCGGGGATGAAACGGAAATGGCGGCTGCCATCGTCGGCAGTATCCAACACCTCAGAGCCCAGAATATCGGCGGGCATCAGGTCGGGCGTGAACTGAATGCGGTTGCCATGCAGGCCCATCACCGTTGACAGGGTCTCGACCAGACGCGTTTTGCCCAACCCCGGCAGACCGATCAGAAGGGCATGGCCGCCACACAAAAGCGCGGTCAGAGTCAGGTCCACGACCCTCTCCTGCCCGATGAAGCGGCGGGTGATCGAGGCCTTGGCCTCTTGCAGCTTGTTTTCCAGCGCTTCGATCTCGGCTACGAGGTCGGCAGGTTCGGTCATGACTTTCCCTTCCGTGGAGTAATATGATTGAAGTGTATCGCGCTGAGAGGAAATGGCAAAAGCAATGAGCGGACAAAAACCTGTGAAACCCTCGCCTGATGGTCTGGCGGCATCAGTCAAAGCGGCCAAAACCAAGGGTTTACCGCCCGTTCACCTCTGGAATCCTCCGTTTTGCGGCGATCTGGACATCAAGATCGCAAAAGATGGCACTTGGAGTTATTTAGGCTCACCCATCAACCGTTTCGAGCTTGTGAAGCTTTTTTCCTCAATTCTTAAGAAGGAGGAGGGCAAATACTACCTCGTCACGCCTGTCGAGAAGGTGGGAATCACTGTCGAAGACGCGCCGTTTGTTGCTGTGGATTTCGACCGGGACGGGGATGGCAAGAACCAGTCTCTGACCTTCACAACCCATGTCGGCGACAGGGCCGTGGCCGGAGTTGACCATCCAATCCGGATTGTTATTGACCCGGAAACGGAAGAACCCTCACCCTACATATTGATCCGCGCCAACCTCGAAGCCCGCATAGATCGCAAAAGCTTCTACCGCCTCGTCGAGATCGGAACGCATCATGACGGCTGGTTTGGTGTTTGGTCAGGCGGGCAGTTCTTTGGCCTGATCCCCTCAGCCGACCTGAGCTGACCGGGGCGCGCGATCCTGTGCCAGCACAACAGCCAATGCAACAACGCCCGCACCCAGCGCCCGGGTCCAGTTCCACTCGTCCCCTATCATCAGCATGATCAACATGACGTAGAACGGGGCAACATTGATGTGAAAAGAGGCCAATGCAACGCCCAGCTTGCCGACGGAGGTGATGAAAAATACCTGACTGAGGCCCATGGAAATGAGCGCATAGATCATCAACATGCCTGCCTGTTGCACATCAAATGCAGTTGCAGGCTTCACTTCCATGCCAAATTGCGCCGATCCGAATATCAGCAGCGACGCCATAGCCAGTCCTCCGACAAAGGTGATCGTCGTACGCCCGGTCTGGCTGAGCTCGGGGAAGTCCCGGGCGGTTGCCATGCTCGCCCAGCAAAACAGCACCGTTGACACAACCGCACAGGCCGCGCCCAGGCCCAACTGTGCCGGAGCCAGAGCGCTGGTGGCGATCAGCCCGCCGACAATCGACACAAGTACGCCCAGCGCAAAGTTCCACTTCAACCGGCGTGTGCCAGCAGCCAATTCAAGCAATGTGGCCACCAAGGGCGCGCAAGAGACGATGATTGCCACCGTCACCGGGTCGGTCAGCTTTTGCGCTACGATCAGCAGGAACATTCCCAACCCAATCCCAAAGCCACCGACGATCATTGCATGACCCCAGCGGGCCGAAACAACCCGGTGCGGTCCGTCCATGATCACCCAGACCGGCACCATCACCAATACGGCCAGCGCCAGTCGCGCGGCCAACAAGGCAACGGGCGGCCATGTTTGCAATAGCACTTCGGCCGCCGGAAACCCGGCCGCCCAGGTCAGCATCGAGGCCACGGCCAACCCGTTGCCCGACAAGGCAGAATACTGCCCCGCGGACGCAGAAAGGCTGTTCCCGCGTACGGGGTCTGGGCTCATCGCCATCGTTTCGAACCTTCTATTGGCACGGCGCCGGAAAAATGATTCGCCGTGATACCAAAAGCGTTTCCGATTTCATTGGTTCGATCTGGTCGAATTTCGACAAACTGTCGTTTTCTGTCACTTTCACAGAAACCTGTGCGCGGATAAGGTCGGCCCACCAGCTTTCCAAGGGCCGCCATGCCAAAATTCGCCGCGAATATCTCTTTGCTCTTTGCCGAACTTCCGTATCTGGACCGGTTTCGGGCAGCCGCAGACGCCGGGTTCCAAGCGGTCGAGATTCTCTTTCCCTACGAACTTGCGGCAAAAGAAACCCAACGTGCCTTGCTGGCCAACGGGCTCGATTTGGTTCTGATCAACGCCCCTCCGCCGAATTATACCGGCGGCGCACCGGGTTATGCCGCCACCCCGTGCGGTGCTGCTCGGTTTCAGTCAGATATCCGCCGCGTTCTGCGTTATGCCGAAGTGCTGAAGCCGGGCTTCATTCACATCATGTCGGGAAACGCTGCCGGGACGGATGCGATGGACTGCTTCGTGCACAACTTACAGTGGGCCGCCGATATCGCGCCGCACCAGGCTTTCACGATCGAACCCCTCAATCCGATTTCCCAACCCGGCTATTTTCTGAACGACTATGATTTGGCGGCCGAGGTACTGGGCCGTGTGGATCGCCCGAATGTCGGTCTGCAATATGACAGTTTTCACGCTCACATGATCCACGGCGACGCGCTGGCCGTCTGGGAGCGTTTTCACCCAAATGTTGTCCATGCCCAGATCGGGGCCGCCCCTGTACGTTCTGAACCGGGGCGCGGGCCCACGGATTTCGCGCAGCTTTTCGAGGCAATGGACGATACCGGTTATGTCGGTTGGGTCAGTGCCGAGTACACGCCTTCAACTACTCGAACGGCTGCGACCCTGGCATGGATGCGACGTTAACACCGGTCATCCGTCTGGAAATCGCTGCACGAATGGCGCACATATCGGGCGACCCGTTTTCGAGGATGTCCGATATGATCCCTGCCCGCTTTGCCCATGCCATCTTTGGACTGATCATGTCAGGCCTGATGTCGTGCATTGTCACCGGAATCGCCACAGTCAAAGCAGTGGGGTTCCACCCTGAAACGCTTGGTGACTGGATGGCGTCCTGGGCCTTTTGCTGGCCCATCGCTTTCACGGTGATCCTGGTCCTTGGACCTTCGGTCAAACGTATGGTCGAAGGGTGGGTCAGGCCACGGGGCTGACCCAGCGCCGCTAGTGTGCCTCGGCCCAGTTCGCACCCTGGCCGGCATCCACATTCAGCTTCACATCCAGCTTCACCGCCGGGTCGGACGCACCTTCCATCACGTCGCGCGCCACGTCGATCAGCGGATCCACCGCGTCTTCGGCCACTTCGAACAACAATTCGTCATGGACCTGCAACAGCATTTTGGCGGGCAGCCCATTGATCGCACCCGGCATTCGAACCATCGCGCGCCGGATCACATCCGCCGCCGTGCCCTGAATCGGCGCGTTGATCGCCGCCCGACGCGAAAAGCCGGCATGTGGCCCCTTGGCGTTGATCTCGGGCGTGTGGATTTTGCGCCCGAACAGGGTTTGGACATAGCCGTGCTCTTTGGCAAATGTCACCGTGTCATCCATATACTGGCGAATGCCCGGGAAGCGTTCGAAATAGCGGTCGATGAATCCCTGTGCCTCGGCCCGCGGGATGCGCAGGTTGCGTGCCAGGCCGAAGCCCGAGATGCCATAGATCACGCCAAAGTTGATCGCCTTGGCCTGACGACGGATATCCGGCGTCATCTCATCCAGCGGCACGTCGAACATCTCGGACGCCGTCATCGCGTGAATGTCCAGCCCATCCGCAAACGCCTGTTTCAGGGCCGGAATGTCGGCGATATGCGCCAGGATGCGCAGCTCGATCTGGCTGTAGTCGAGACTGACCAGCACATTGCCCGGCTCGGCCACGAAGGCCTCGCGGATGCGGCGGCCCTCCTCGGTGCGCACCGGGATGTTCTGCAGGTTGGGATCGGTCGAAGCCAGACGCCCCGTATTCGCCCCGGTGATAGCATAAGACGTATGTACCCGGCCCGTGTCGGGGTTGATATGGGTCTGTAGCGCGTCCGTATAAGTCGATTTCAGCTTGGACAGCTGACGCCAGTCCAGGACCCGGCGCGGCAATTCATGCTCGGTCGCCAGATCTTCCAGCACATCGGCGCCGGTCGAATACTTGCCGGTCTTTCCCTTCTTGCCGCCCTCAAGGCCCATCTTGTCGAAAAGGATCTCGCCCAATTGCGCGGGCGAGCCGACGTTGAAGGTTTCTCCGGCCAGCTCGTGGATTTCAGCCTCTAAACCGGCCATTTTCTGTGCAAAAGCGTTGGACATACGGCTCAGCACATCGCGGTCGACCTTTATGCCGTGCATCTCCATTTCCGTCAGAACCGGCACCAGCGGGCGTTCAAGCGTCTCGTAGACAGTTGTCACCTGCACCCAGTGAAGCTGCGGCTTGAACAATTTCCACAAGCGCAGGGTGATGTCGGCATCCTCGGCGGCATAGGCGGTGGCCTCGTCTATCGGCACCTTGTCGAAGGTGATCGCAGACTTGCCCGACCCTAGCAGCGGTTTGATCGGGATCGGTGTGTGTGTCAGGTATCTCTCGGACAATGTGTCCATCCCGTGCCCATGCTCGCCACCGTGCATGGCGTAGGACATCAGCATCGTATCATCGATGGGGGTCACATTGATGCCGTGACGCCTGAATATCTTGGCGTCGTATTTCATGTTCTGCCCGATTTTGAGGATCGAAGGGTCCTCTAGCATCGGTTTCAGTAGTGTCAGCGCCTCATCCAGCGGCATCTGCCCTTCAGCCAGCGCATCTGAGCCGAACAGATCATCCGCTGCGCCATCGCGATGGGTCAGCGGGATGTAACAGGCTTCTCCGGCCTCGACACACAGCGAAATACCGACCAGATCGGCAATCATTTCATTCAGACCGGTGGTTTCGGTATCCACCGCAACCCAGCCGCGCTCATGGGCCTGATCAATCCACTTTTGCAGAGCCACTGCATCACGGACACATTCATACTTCTCCGCGTCAAACGGAATCGCCTCGGCCTCAACTTCCTTGGCCGCAGG
This sequence comes from Ruegeria sp. YTSB088, assembly GCF_059609825.1. Lineage (NCBI taxonomy): Bacteria > Pseudomonadati > Pseudomonadota > Alphaproteobacteria > Rhodobacterales > Roseobacteraceae > Ruegeria > Ruegeria sp. YTSB088. Next base: position 136,997 of record NZ_JBXWMM010000010.1, read on the forward strand.
CACCGGTGCGTCGGCGATGACCGGTGCTTCGGCCCCCAGCTTGTCTGCAATCCGTTTGGTCAGTGTGCGAAACTCCATATCCGCCAGAAAACCCAGCAGGGTCTCTGCATCGGGCTCCCGCACTTCAAGGTCATCCAGCGTGAAATCCAGCGGCGTGTTCTCGTCCAACTGCACCAGTTTCTTAGATAGTTCGATCTGATCGCGCTTTTCGATCAGGGTTTGCCGGCGCTTGGGTTGTTTGATTTCTTCAGCACGGTCCAGCAGTGTTTCCAGATCACCGTATTCGTTGATCAGAAGGGCAGCCGTCTTGACCCCGATGCCCGGAGCGCCCGGCACGTTGTCAACGGAGTCGCCGGCCAGCGCCTGAACATCCACAACGCGCTCGGGGCCAACTCCAAACTTCTCGATCACCCCGTCCCGATCAATACGCTTGTTCTTCATCGCGTCGAGCATCTCGACACCGTCACCGACCAACTGCATCAAATCCTTGTCGGAACTTACGATGGTCACGCGCCCCCCTGCCTCGCGCGCTTGCACGGCGAGAGTGGCGATGATGTCGTCTGCCTCATAACCTTCGAGTTCCCTGCAGGCGATGTTGAACGCTTTTGTTGCCTCACGGGTCAGCGGTATTTGCGGGCGCAGGTCCTCGGGCATCGCTTCGCGATTAGCCTTGTAAAGGTCGTACAGATCATTCCGGAATGTGTGCGAGCCCTTGTCGAATATCACCGCCACATGGGTCGGTGCATCCGGCCCGGCGTTCCCTTCAACATATTTTTGAAGCATGTTGCAGAACCCTGACACCGCCCCAATCGGCAAACCATCCGACTTGCGGGTCAGCGGTGGCAGCGCGTGATAGGCCCTGAAAATAAAAGCCGATCCGTCGATCAGATGCAGGTGACACCCTTTTCCGAATTTGCTCATGCGCGCGCTCCCTATCGGTCAGGGACGGTTCTGCCACAGGGTCGCGCGGCTGACCAGCCAAGAACGCAGCCTAACCGCCAAACAGCCCCGAGAAGACGTCAGAGAAACTGTTCAGCAAAGCCATGATTACCAACACGCCAAGGAAAGCAAAAAATGCAAAGGCAAAGAACTGGAAAAGGATTGCCCCCGTGCCGATAACCATTCCGGCGATGGCGGGGCGCCGCTTTTCGTGACGCAGGATGCCAACGGCCGAGATGACGATCGCAAGCCCGCCAAGCATGGCGACACCGATCCGCAGGAAATCATCCAGATCGCGGGCGCGGGCATCAGGCTCGGGTTGTTCCATCCCCGCGGCGGCCCTTAGGGTCGATTTGCCGATCTCGGCCGCCAGTTCGCCTAGCGACACACCCGCAGTCTGCTGAGGTACAAAGGGTCCCGCCCAGAATACGAACAACGCAGCAAACAACGTCAAAGACGCGATGCAGAACCCAACCCAGCCGAAAACCGGGTTAACATTGTCAGTGGCCGAAATTCCGGTCATCACGTATCCCTGCTTTGGTTGCGCCAAAGCACTAACATGATAACCGAGGCAAGATTTGGGCAAAACCCGGTTAGTCGGGCAATCAGCCCTGTTCGGTACCCTTCAGCACATATTTACAGTCGCAGTACGGGCATTCGACCCAGCCTGTATCCTCAGGGATTTGCAGCCAGACGCGCGGATGGCCCAATGCGCCTTCGCCGCCGTCACAGGCGACACGGTCGGTTTCGACGATCTTGGTTTCCGGCGCTTCGATGGTCACGGCTAGCGATCCTTCTTCGGTTGTCGGCCTCGCGGGCATGCATTAGGTGCGTTTATGAGCGATGAGCAATCCGGGGGCAAGAGCCACATGAGCGATGCGGCAATCAGGATCGAAGGTCTGCGCAAGACCTATCGTGGCGGCAAGGGTCAGCCTGAGAAACACGCGCTGAAAGGCATTGATTTGACTGTTCCCAAGGGTTCGGTTTTTGGACTTCTGGGCCCGAATGGCGCCGGGAAATCGACCCTGATCAATATTCTCGCCGGGTTGGTGGTGAAGTCTTCGGGCCGTGTATCGATCTGGGGTTTCGATCAGGATCAGAATCCGCGACAGTCCCGCGCCGCGATTGGTGTCATGCCGCAAGAACTGAACCTTGACCCGTTCTTCACCCCGCGTGGTGCCTTGGAAGTACAGGCAGGCCTGTACGGCGTTCCGAAATCCGAACGCCGCAGCGATGAAATCCTTGAACTGGTCGGCCTCAGCGACAAGGCCGAGGCCTATGCCCGCACGCTGTCGGGCGGGATGCGGCGGCGGCTGCTACTGGCCAAGGCGCTGGTCCATCACCCCAAAATCCTGGTGTTGGACGAACCCACGGCAGGCGTGGATATCGAACTGCGTCAGATGCTGTGGGCCAATGTGCGGAAGCTGAACGAACAGGGTATGACGATTATCCTGACCACCCACTATCTGGAAGAAGCGCAAGAGATGTGTGACGAAATCGCCATCATCAACCACGGCGAAAAGATCGCTCAGGACAGTACCGCAAATCTGCTGGGGCGCATGGACAGCCGGACAATGGTGATTGTGCCGGACAGCCCAGTTACCGATTTGCCCACAGCAGAAGGCGTTGCGGCGACATTGCGCGATGATGGCAGCCTTGTACTGCAATATCGCAGCGCCCAGACCAGCGCCGAGCAGGTTCTGGAAGCCGTGCGCACCGCAGGTATTCGCATCCGCGACGTCCGCACTGAAGAAGCGGATCTGGAGGATGTGTTCCTGGCGCTGACATCCAGCCGCACTGGTGATGCCCCGATGGATGATCAGGATCAGCCACGCCGCGGGATGCACCGGGTCAAGCTTTAGGCGCGGTCTATTCGCGCCTGATAGCAGTTGTTTCGAGCAGACCGGACGTGAATGTAATCGACATCTGCGCGGGCAAAGATGTCCGCCACTTTTGCGCCGATCTGGTCGCTGAGCGTGATCGCCCCGGTGCCATAGACGATCCTGTCATCCGCACCATAACCCTTGATCAGGTATTCGGACGAGGAGGTCAGAATCTCGGGTAGCGTGTCTCCCTCATACCGGTCGCACGGCGTGGCACACAGAAAGATCGGTCCGGTTTCCGCATAGGGATGTGTCTCTAAAAAAGGCCAATGTGCCAGTATCAGCATATTTTCGCCTTCGGGAATGTTCTGCAAGCAATGGCGACACGGGTTGCCGGCGCCCGTCGAAATGGCGCGTTCCGGCGTTGAACCATACGCATCCGGGCCACCTGCCTGAAGGTCGCGGACTTCGTCGGTTGGCAGAGCGGTGATTTTGAACATCTCGGGTCTCCTTTTCGCTGACCATGCCCATGCGATCAGGCCCAAGCGACCCGTTTCCTGCGCAAAGGACTCGAAAAAGAACAAAACGTGAATATAATATGGAATCGTCATGTATGCCGAGCTGTCGATCACGTCGAATTTCACCTTCCTCACCGGGGCGTCCCACCCCGAGGAGTATATGGAGCGTGCCGTCACCCTGGGCCTGCCCGCCATCGCCATCGCTGATGACAACTCGGTCGCAGGCATCGTCCGCGCCCATACGCAGGCGCGCGAGATCACCCGCAAGGTGCGCGAACGGCTGGAGTGGGAGGCGCAGAACACCCTGATCGGCCCGCCTTGCCCCGGTCATATCCTCAAACCACCGTCCTATCCGATCCACGCGGTGCCACGGCTGATCCCGGCAGCCCGACTGATCTTTACCGACGCACCCACGGTCACCGCCCTGCCCCTGAACCGGCAGGGCTGGGCCAACCTGTGCCGCATCCTGTCCAAGGGCCGTCTGCGCGCCGAAAAAGGCGACTGCATCCTGCACCTGTCCGACCTGCTGGAGTTTTCCGACGGTCTCCACCTGCTGCTGTGGCCACAAACGGCCCGGTCTCCGGGAGGCGCGGGCACATGGCGGACACAAGCGCAACAGCTGACGCGCCGCTTTGCCGGGCGGATACATCTGTTGATGCACCCCCGGTATGACGGCGCAGATGGCACATATTTCTCTTTATTAGAGACTGAATCAAAGCAACTCAGCCTCCCCACACTCGCCAGCGCCGCACCGATGATGCATCACGGCACGCGCCGCAAGCTGGGTGATGTGCTCACCGCCATCCGCCTGCGCCGCAAGGTCGATGAGCTGGGCCGCGAGGCGCTTGCCAATGGCGAGCAACGCCTGCGGTCCGAGGCCGAGATGCTGCGCATTTTCAAAGGCTATGAGGGGGCTGTCGCCCGCGCGCATGAACTCAGCGAACAGCTCACATTCTCGCTGGATGAGCTGCGTTATGAGTACCCCAGCGAGGGCAGCGAACAGGAAACCCCGACCCAACGCCTGCATCGTTTGGCGCATGAGGGGCTGAAATGGCGCTATCCGGCGGGCGCGTCGGAGAAAGCAAAAAAGATGCTGGCGCATGAGCTCGCCCTGATCGGAAAGCTGAAATACGAACCCTATTTCCTGACCGTCCGCGACATCGTCCATTTCGCCCGCTCGCGCGGCATCCTGTGTCAGGGGCGCGGCTCAGCGGCCAACTCTGTCGTCTGTTTCTGTCTTGGCATCACCGAGGTCAGCCCCGAGATGGGCACCATGGTGTTCGAACGCTTCGTCTCCGAGGCGCGGGACGAGCCGCCCGACATCGACGTCGATTTCGAACATGAGCGCCGCGAAGAAGTGATCCAGCACATCTATGAACGCTATGGCCGCCACCGTGCGGGACTGTGCGCCACGGTGATCCATTATCGCGGCAAGCGCGCCATCCGCGAGGTGGGCCGCGCCATGGGGCTGACCGAAGACACGATTTCCGCCCTGTCTTCGCAGCTCTGGGGGTTCTTTTCCGCCGCAGGCCTTGAAGCCCAGCGCATGCGTGAAATCGGCCTCGATCCCGAAGATCGGCGGCTGAAACAGACTCTAATGCTGGTCTATGAAATCGACGGGTTTCCCCGTCACCTGTCCCAGCATGTGGGCGGGTTTATCATCACCGAGGGCCGTCTGGACGAACTTGTCCCCATCGAGAACGCCACGATGGAGGACCGCACGGTCATCTGCTGGGACAAAGACGACATCGACTCGCTGGGCATCCTCAAGGTCGATGTCCTGAGCCTCGGAATGCTCACATGCATCCGCAAGGCGTTTGATCTGATTGGCCAGCACCACCAGACCAGCTATACGCTGGCCACTCTGCCGCCCGAGGACCCGGCAGTTTATGACATGCTCTGCAAGGCAGACTCAGTGGGTGTGTTTCAGGTGGAATCACGTGCACAGATGAACTTTCTGCCCCGGATGCGGCCGCGCAATTTCTATGATCTGGTGATCGAGGTCGCCATCATCCGACCCGGCCCCATCCAGGGCGACATGGTCCACCCCTATATTCGGCGGCGAAATGGTGAGGAGGAGGTCAGCTTTCCCTCGGACGAACTAGGCGAGGTGTTGGGCAAAACGCTGGGCGTGCCGCTGTTTCAGGAACAGGCCATGCAGATCGCCATCGTTGGCGCAGGCTTCACCCCGGAACAGGCGGACCGGCTGCGCCGCTCGCTGGCGACGTTCAAAAAACACGGCAATGTCAGCGAATTCCGCGCGCTGTTCCTGCGTGGGATGAAACGCAACGGGTATGACGCCGAATTTGCCGAGCGTTGTTTCTCGCAGATCGAGGGGTTCGGGTCCTACGGCTTCCCCGAAAGCCACGCGGCCAGCTTTGCGCTGCTGGTCTATGCCAGCGCCTGGATCAAGTGCCACCATCCGGGGATTTTCGCCTGCGCCCTGCTGAATTCGCAGCCGATGGGGTTCTATGCCCCCGCCCAGATCGTGCGCGACGCGCGCGAGCATGGCGTGCAGGTGCGCCCGGTCTGCATCAATGCCAGCTTCTGGGACAACGTGATGGAGCCCGACGGCCACGGCGGGCTGGCCCTCCGGCTGGGCTTTCGCCAGATCAAGGGCCTCAGCGAAGAGGACGCCAGCTGGCTGACCGCCGCGCGCGGCAATGGCTACACCCAGGTCGAGGATGTCTGGCGCCGCGCCGGGCTGGGCCCGTCCGTGATCGAACGGCTGGCCGAGGCCGATGCCTTTTCCACCTGCGGCCTGACCCGGCGCGAGGCCTTGTGGCAGGCCAAGGCGATTGCCACTACCAAGCCTCTGCCGCTGTTCTCACAGGATCTGGAGGGCGAGGCGCTGGACGAGCCCGAAGCCTATCTGCCGCAAATGACGCTGGGCGAGCAGGTGGTCGAGGATTACGTCGCCACCCGCCTGAGCCTGCGCGCGCATCCGGTGGCCCTGCTGCGGCATCTGCTGACACCGGATGGGCGCGACAATACCACCTCTGTCACATAACGCCGGAACCGCCTATCTGCCAAAAACAGAGTCGAAAACAGGCCACCATGACCAGACCAACCCTTCCACCGCGCTTTCCCGCGACGCCTGAGCAGATCAACGCACAGGTTCGCGCCTTTTACGCCCGTGTGCGGCAGGACGCGGTACTTGGACCCGTATTCGCCAACCATGTCACCGACTGGTCCGCGCATGAGGAAAAGATCGCATCCTTCTGGCGCAACGCCATCCTGTTTGAACGCAGCTATGACGGCAATCCACAGCGGGTCCATATCGAACGACCAGATGTAAAGCCTGAATTCTTTGCCCATTGGCTGGACCTGTTCGAACAGGTCGCCACCCAGACCCTGCCTTCTGAAACCGCCACACCATGGGTCGCTCTGGCGCGTCGTATCGGTGTCGGCATGAAAGCGGGTGTTCAGTCTGCGCGCCAGCCCAAAGACGCGCCGCCAATCCTGCGATGATCTCAGATCATGGCGGCCATGCGATGTTAGCGGTAAAATTGGGGCTATTCGCGCCCTCGAAATAGGGTTAAACAGAAAGAAATACAGCCGGGAACTCCGCCCGCGCTGCTATGGCATATCGCCATCACACCAACATTGACCGGGGCCATGTCGATGAGCGCTCAAAACACCACCCTAAAGGGGCTTGGCTATGCATTTCTGGGCTTTGCCGTCTTTGCCAGCCACGACGCGCTGATCAAAGTGCTGGGCGGGACTTATTCGGTGCTGCAGATCATCTTTTTCGCCACACTGTTTTCCTTTGTGCCGATGGCCGTCACGATCCTGACCGACCGAACGACCGGGAACTTCCTGCCTCAACACCCCTGGCTGGTTCTGCTTCGCTCGGGCCTGATGGTCACGGCAATGTCCTGCGCGTTTTATTCCTTTTCCGTATTGCCACTGGCCGAAGTCTATTCGTTGCTGTTTTCTTTCCCATTGATCGTCACCGTTTTGTCGATCCCGATATTGGGTGAGGTGGTCCGCGCCCAGCGTTGGGCCGCGGTTGGCGTCGGCCTGATCGGCGTCCTGATCGTTCTGCGCCCCGGTTCGACCGACATCACCCTTGGCCACCTCGCCGCCCTGACGGCTGCCTTCTGCAGCGCCTTTGCCTCGGTGCTTGTGCGCAAGATCGGAAATGAAGAACGCTCGGCCGTTCTGATCCTGTACCCGATGTTGCTGGCTATTGCTGTGATGAGCGTTGCCCAACCCGCCGTATATCAGCCGCCATCCCTGCTGCATCTGGCGATGATGGCGCTGGTTGGCGTATTCTCGGTGATCGCCCAGCACCTGATCATTCTGGCCTATCGCGCTGCACCTGCCGGTGTTGTCGCCCCCAGCCAGTACAGCCAGATCATTTGGGCGACGCTGTTTGGCGTAATCTTCTTTGGTGAACGCCCTGACATCTGGGTTGCTGTCGGCGCCAGTGTTATCATTGCGTCAGGCGTCTATGTTGTGTGGCGAGAAAGCCGGGCCAACACCACCTCAGTCAACACCCCTGTTCTGCGCGTGCGATCACCGCGGTCGGATACCGGGGCCACAAGGCCTGGAAAGTAGTTCCAAAAAACGGCGCACCACTCAGCGCGCCGTTGTCGAAAAACCTCTGAATAGAGTCTCAATAAACTACGACCGAGCGAATACTTTCACCCTTATGCATCAAATCGAAGCCGTGGTTGATGTCATCCAGACCCATGGTGTGGGTGATCATCGGGTCGATCTCGATCTTGCCGTCCATGTACCAGTCGACGATCTTGGGCACATCCGTCCGGCCCCGCGCGCCGCCAAAGGCGGTGCCGCGCCAAGACCGCCCGGTCACCAGCTGGAACGGACGGGTCGAGATCTCGGCCCCAGCAGGCGCCACGCCGATGATGATCGATTCGCCCCATCCCTTGTGCGCCGATTCCAGCGCCGCGCGCATCACGCCAACATTGCCGGTGGCATCAAAGGTGTAATCCGCACCGCCCTTGGTCAGGTTGACCAGATAAGGCACCAGATCACCTTCAACCTCGGACGGGTTGACGAAATCGGTCATGCCGAACCTGGTGGCCATCTCAACCTTTGACGGGTTGAGGTCGACACCGACGATCTGGTCGGCCCCGGCCAGACGCAGGCCCTGAATGACGTTCAGGCCGATACCGCCCAGACCAAACACGATGGCGCGGCTGCCGATTTCCACCTTGGCGGTGTTGATCACCGCGCCGATCCCTGTGGTCACGCCGCAACCGATATAGCAGATCTTGTCGAAGGGTGCGTCCTCGCGCACCTTGGCCAGTGCGATTTCAGGCAGGACCGTGTGGTTCGAGAAGGTCGAGCATCCCATGTAGTGTAGGATCGGATCGCCATCCAAGGTCGAAAAACGCGACGTCCCGTCGGGCATCAGCCCCTTGCCCTGAGTCTCACGGATCGCCTGGCACAGGTTGGTCTTGGGATGCAGGCAGTATTCACACTCGCGGCATTCCGGGGTGTAGAGCGGGATCACGTGATCCCCCGGCTTCAGGCTGGTGACGCCCGGGCCGACCTCGACCACTACGCCGGCGCCCTCGTGGCCCAGAATGGCCGGGAACAGGCCTTCGGGGTCGGCACCCGACAGGGTGAATTCGTCCGTATGGCAGATGCCAGTGGCCTTGATTTCAACCAGAACCTCGCCCGCCTTTGGGCCTTCTAGGTTCACGTCCATCACTTCCAAAGGTTTGCCCGCCTGTACGGCGACGGCAGCACGGGTACGCATGGTACTTTTCTCCCTGTCACTTTTGCCCCGACCCTGCGTCAAATACAGGGTGTTTTCAACTGTGCTTTCTTGGCAGGTTGGCTAATTATTTGATATTGCAGAAACGACATTGCCAGAATGAGGAACGCCAATGCACCGTTTTATCCCTATCTTGATCCTTCTGGCGGCCTGCGCAGACACAAGCATTCCGCAGGAAGTTGCCGCCACCTCAGAAGACGCACCTGTTGATCTGGCATTTTGCAAGGGCGAGCCCTTTGCCGAATCCGTCGGCCAGCCCGTTTCAGCGATTCAGGCCGATCTTCCCGAACGGTCTCGTGTCTTGGGTCCGGATGGCATCGCCACACAGGATTACCGTATCGACAGGCTGAACGTCTATGTGGACGGCGCCGGTGTTATTCAGCGTCTGACCTGTGGGTAAGCGTGGACTCGGCAGGTGATTCTCGAATAAGAACAAAATGAGAACATTTTGATGTCTGCCCGATGCCCAAACGCCGAATACTCTCGCTGTGGTTCCCCCGTCTGGGGGCCGAACGGCTGATCCGCGCTGCGCGGGGCCTGCATGGCGGACCTTTGGCCGTTGTGACCGAACAGTCGAACATGCAGGTCATCACCTCGCTAAACACCGAGGCACAGGCCGCTGGTCTGCGCGTGGGCCAGCCGGTACGCGATGCCCATGCCATGTGCGCCAGCCTGATCACCCGCCCCCGCAACGCCCCGACCGAGGCCGCGTTTCTGACCGCGCTGCGCCGCTGGGCGGGCAAGTTCAGCCCGTGGGTGGCCGAAGAGGCTCCGGACGGGTTGATCGTTGACCTGTCGGGTTGCGCCCATCTGTTCGGCGGTGAAGAGGCCTTGCTGGTCGTGCTTGAAACCGACTGCGCCGACATGGGCCTGAGCGTGCAGATGGGCATCGCCGACACGCTGGGCGCGGCCTGGGCGCTGGCCCGCTATGCCGGGCAAGAGGCCACATCCGATCGCAACGGTGATGCCATTGCCCAAGAGGCTCGCGCCACCCGCGCCCGGGCAAGCAAGCGGCGGCACTGGACCAAGGGCGGGGCCGCGCCACAGGCGATGGCGCTGGGCGGTGGCGCGCGGATTGCCGCGCCGGGACAGGCCTATGGCGCGCTCAGCCCTCTGCCCATTGCGGCGCTGCGGCTTGAAGATCAGGTTGTGGCGCAACTGAATCGTCTGGGCCTGCGCCGGATCGGAGACTTGCTGGGACAGCCGCGTGCCAGTTTGGCACGGCGGTTCGGCCGCGGGCTGGTGCTGCGCCTGGATCAAGCGATGGGCAGCGCACCCGAGCCGGTCTCGCCCGCCCGTCCGCCACATCACTTTGCGGTGCGGATGACTCTACCCAACCCGATTGGCTTGGTCGAAGACGTGATGGCTGCCGTCGATCGTATTCTGCCAACGCTCTGCACCAAGCTGGAAGAGAAGGGGCGCGGGGTCCGCACGCTGCGTCTGGAAGCCCACCGGGCCGATCAGGCCGCTGAGGTTATCGAGATCGGCCTGGCACGTCCGACCTATGACAAAAATCGCATTCGCCCTTTGTTAGAGATGAAAATTGACAAGATCGACGCAGGCTATGGCATCGACATGCTGCGGCTTGAGGCGATCCAGACGGAACCCATCCATGCCCGCACCATCGCCGGTCATGCCGAAGCGCGCCGTGTGGCCCGTAACCGGCTTGAGGGCAATACAGCGGTGGATGATCTGATCGGCAAGCTGGGCGCACGGGTGGGGCTGGATGCAATCACGCGGCGGCACCCGGCGGCCTCTCATATCCCCGAGAAAACGGCGCAAACGCTGGCAGCCGCATGGTCGGAACCCGCGCGCGACTGGCCTGCCCCACCGCGCCCCCGGCCTTTGCAGATGTGGCAGCCCGAACCCGTGATGGCGCCGGAAACCCCGAATGTGCCCTGCACCTTTCGCTGGCGCGGGCGCGACTGGCAACTGGCGCAGGCCACAGGCCCGGAACGTATCGCGCCGGAATGGTGGCTGGATGACCCCAACTGGCGCAGCGGGGTGCGCGATTACTGGGTGGTGGTGACAGAACAGGGGGAACGACTATGGTTGTTCTACGGGCACGGAGGCACGATGTCCGCAGGCTGGTTCTGTCAGGGACAGTTTTGTTAGAGTCTATTTTCCGCGATAAACCAGCAGGTCCGGCAGGTAGTCAATCAGACGAATGAACCAGGAAAACGGTGCCGGAAAATCCGTACGGAAACGGTGGTGAGACATCGCCTTGACCACGCGATCCGCCGCATCCTCGGGCGTCATCAACATCGGCATCTTGAAGCTGTTCTTTTCGGTCAATCGGGTCTTGATGAAGCCGGGATTGACGATACGCACTGTAACGCCAGTACCCGCCAGATCATGCCGCATCGTCTCGGCCAGCGAAATCAGCGCGGCCTTGCTGGCTCCGTACCCGATGGCTGCAGGCAACCCGTGATACCCGGCCAGAGATCCGATCAGAGTAACCTCTCCCTGGCCCGCCCGGACAAAACCCGGAACAGTTTCACCCAGAACCCGCAGCGCACCCAGATAGTTCACATCGCTCATCCTGAGGGACGCCTCGGTGTCCCATTCGGCCGAACGCATAGGATCATACGCACCGGCATTATAGACCAGCCCATCGATATGCCCCACCTCAGCAACAGCAGAGCGAACAGAGTCTAAATCGGTCACATCGCACCGGATCGCGCGCGAATCCGGCAATTCTGAACACATCTCGGACAACCGCTCCAAATTGCGCGCCGACAGGATCAGGGACGCACCTTTTCGGCTGAGCGCCTGCGCCAAAGCGCGGCCCAGACCTTCGCTTGCGCCGATGATCCAAATGGTTTTCCCGTCAAATTTGCTCATGTGTGGGCCGTTTCACTTGTGTGTCACAATAATACGGCTTCGCATCCGCGTTGGATCAAAACGGTGGCGCAATTCGCGGAATCTCAAACCAGAAGTCACGAAGTAGTGCATCTGCTAAATATTTCCAATCGAATTGATCCACTCGCGCCTACCCTGCGTATCTTCTTGTAAAACGTCACATAAAGAGGCTGGAATGTTCGACGAAACCCGGGGTGTACGGAAGAAAATCGCGATTGTAGGTGCAGGCATTTCGGGTCTTTCCGCCGCTTACTATCTGTCAGAAAACAACGACGTAACGGTCTATGAGGCAGAACCGCGACTTGGTGGCCATGCCCGCACGGTGATGGCTGGGAAGAACGGGGACCAACCGGTCGATACGGGCTTCATCGTCTTCAACTATGCGACCTATCCCTACCTGACCCGGTTATTTGATGAGCTGGGCGTACCCGTGATCGAAAGTGAGATGAGCTTTGGCGCGAGCATCGACAATGGGCGCATTGAATACGGGTTGAACAACCTGCGCACTCTGACCGCTCAAAAGCGCAATCTGGCGCGCCCGGCCTACTATAGAATGATCGCCGATATCCTGCGGTTTGGCAAAGAAGCCCCCGAAGCAGCCAAGGACGACGACACCACGATTGGTGAGTTGGTGGACCAGCTGCGGCTGGGTCACTGGTTCCGGCACAACTATCTGATGCCGATGTGCGGTGCCATCTGGTCTACGCCGGTCGAGTTCGTGGATCAGTTCCCCGCACGTTCTTTGGTGCAGTTCTTCCGCAATCACGCTTTGCTGGCAAGTGGTCGTGCAAACCAGCATCAATGGTACACCGTCAAAGGCGGCAGCATAGAGTATGTCCGCCGGATCGACGCATCCCTTCGTGCGCGGGGGGCAGAAATACGTCTGGCCAGCCCTGTTCAGAATATATCCCGTGACGAGATGGGCGTCACCATCCGCAGCCAAGGCGCCGTGGATCAGTTCAATGAAATCATCCTGGCCACCCATTCGGATCAATCGCTTGCCATTTTGGGTGACGGCGCGACCCCCGCGGAAGCCGCTGCATTGGGCGCGATCCGCTACCAGCCCAATACGGCCATACTGCATTGTGACCCAGGTCAGATGCCAAAGCGGCGCGCGTGCTGGTCAAGCTGGTCCTATCGCTCGCAAGCCGGAGATGTGGGCGTGACCTACTGGATGAACCGGCTTCAGAACATTCCGGACGGTGACCCGCTGTTTGTAACGCTGAACGCCTCAACAGAAATTCCCGCGGATAAAATCTATGATCAGGTCGAATTTGCCCATCCGGTATTCGACAAGGCCGCCCTGAAGGCGCAAGGGCAAATCCGCGAGATGCAGGGACAGAATCGAACCTGGTTTGCCGGGGCTTACAACCGGCACGGATTTCACGAAGACGGGATAGCCAGCGCGATGCATGTCGTTGCTCAAATCAATGGTGCCCCGCAAACCATCGGAGCTGACAATGGCATTCCTAGTAAAGACCCGGCCATATCTGTTGCCGCCGAATAATGGGATATGGCGCGTGGCGCTTCTTGCACTTTGTTTAATGGTCGCCAAGGGTCTGGCTGCATCGCCGGTCACGAAAGGTCTAAACGATGCGCAACTGCGCGGAACCGCGACTTTCCGGTATCTGGGTTTGCCGATTTATGACGCCAAGCTTTATACGCCCAAAGGTGCGCCGTTCAGTTGGAGCGAAGATATCGCCCTGCAACTGACCTACCGCAAGAACATCAAGAAGAAAGCGCTGGTCAACTCGACGCTTGAGGAGATGGACCGCATCGGCCGTTCAGTGCCCGTTCGCGACCAACTGGACCGGTGCTTCAAAGCCGTGGCAAAAGGGGACAGCTATCTGGCGGTTTCTGACGGCCCCGACAAGGTCAGTTTCTGGCTGAACGGGCAAAAGACCTGCACCATGACGTATCCAGGCATCAAGCGCAGTTTCATGTCCGTATTCCTAGGGGACAACACGCGGTCAGCATCTTTCACGCGAAGGCTGCAGGGGCGGTGATGCTCTATCCCCGGGTCAGCCTCTATGCGCTGATGCTCGCTGCGGCGGGTATTCCGCTTTATATCCACTTGCCGCGCTTTGCAGCCGTGAACCTGGGTATTGGCCTTGGGGTCATTGGTACCGTGCTGCTGTTGATCCGTTTGGTGGATCTGGTGCAGGACCCGCTGATTGGTTGGGCAATTGACAGATGGCCCGGTGGCCAGCTTGTATTTGCGGCGATGGCGGCTTTGGGGCTGGCGGTCGGGTTTCCCCTGCTTTTCAATCTGCCGCAGGGTGCCAGCGTGCCGGAACTGGTCGCAATCCTGATCTTGCTGTTCTCGGCATACAGCCTGGGAACCATTCTTCTGTACGGTCGCAGCGCAACTTTGGCAAAGCGAACCGATCCGAAAGAACTGATGACACTGGCCGCCTTTCGTGAAGGCGGGCAGTTGACCGGGGTGGTCATCGCAGCCAGCGCACCAGCCCTATTGGTTGCTTTCGGCGCGCAATCCCAAGGCTACCCCGCATTCGGAGCGTTTCTGGGGCTGCTATCCGTTCTGACTCTGGTGCTGACAGTCCCGATCTGGCGACGGACCCCGATAACAGGAACAGGTTTGTCTTTTTCTGGACTGGGTCAGGCTGGCGGCTTGCGCCTTCTTGCACTGGCTTTGGTAAACAGCCTCCCGGTCGCCATCACCTCCACCCTGTTTCTGTTTTTTGTGGAAGACCGGCTGCAACTGCCGGGCAAAGCAGGCCCCTTGTTGATCCTGTTCTTCCTGAGCGCAGGCGCGAGCGTCCCGCTCTGGGCAAAGCTCAGCAACAGAATTGGCCCGAAACAGACTCTGATAATCGCGATGCCGCTCTCAATCGCTGGCTTTATCGGCGCGGCCACACTGAGCGCGGGAAACCTTACCGGGTTCGCCGTCATCTGTCTCGCCTCGGGCGCGGCCCTTGGTGCGGACATGGTCGTGTTGCCCGCGATGTTCTCGGTCGTCCTGACCCGGGCCGGGCTGAACGCGTCGGCCGCGTTTGGCATCTGGTCCTTCGCTGGCAAGCTGGGCCTCGCCCTGGCTGCTTTTTTCACTCTGCCGCTGCTGGAACGCAGCGGTTTCACCCCTGGTCAAACCAATTCAGCACAGGCACTGGATACACTCAATCTTGCCTATGCGGTGCTGCCCTGCATCCTGAAAGTCGGGGCGTTCGGGATGGTCTTGACCCTGCCCACCGAGGTCACAAGCAAATGAACGCTATCGCCATCATCCTGTTGGTCCTTCTGATCGCAATATTCATCCGCACCCGACTGCTGAGCTTTCGTGCGCAATCTCCGTCCGATTACAGTGGTACCGGGCCAAGTTTTTCGCTGAAAAAACAACTGAATGGAGAAATCGTGTCCGAGGGCCTGATCTATGGCCCCGACGGCAAAATGTCGAACAGCTTTGTCGCCCGCATGGCCGGCGACTGGCAAGGCAACTCGGGCACGCTGACCGAGTACTTCACTTATTCAAACGGAAAACAGATGACCCGCAAATGGTATCTGACGCTGGGAACCGGAGACACATTCACGGCAATGGCGGATGATATCGTGGGCGAAGGCCGGGGTGTCATCTCGGGGTCAACCGTGAAACTGACCTATCGCATCATCCTGCCCGAAGACGCTGGCGGGCATACTCTGGATGTCACCGACTGGATGTATCTTACAGAACATGGCGTCATCATGAACCGGTCCGAGATGCGCAAATTTGGCATCAAGGTCGCGGAACTTGTGGCCACGATGCGTGCAAACCCGAAATCAAAACCGACCCACGCAATTGGTTCGAACGGATATGACGCGACTTCGGACGGGAAACCGTTGCAATGATCACCGTTCGCTCCGTGATCGCCTGTGTCGCCATCGCGAGTCTCGCGCTTCTGACGGCCTGCTCCAGTAAACCGAAGGTACCAAATACCTTTCTTTCTGACCGACAGTTGAACCTCGAGGAATTTTTTGAAGGTGAAACCGTGGCCTACGGTCAGTTTCAGGATGTTCTGGGGAACATCCCTCGCAGATTCAAGGTCGACATTGACGGCACTTGGAACGGCGAAACCCTGACCCTGATCGAAGACTTCGTCTACGATGATGGCGCGACTGAGCAACGCATCTGGGCATTGACCAAGACCGGAGAAGATACTTGGATCGGTATGGCCCCTGGCGTGCTGGGCGCCGCCAGCGGGATTGAACGCGGGGATACGTTCAACTGGAAATACAAGATCGACCTGCCGATCAAGGACGGAACCATGAGCGTCACGTTTGACGACTGGATGTGGCTGCTGGATGACGACCGCCTGCTGAACCGTGCGTACGTCTCACGCTATGGCGTACGCCTGGGTGAAGTTATCCTGTTTTTCGAGAAAAAGTAGACCCGTCAGGCTCAGCTTCATCACAAAAGTCAGTAGAAGATGAATTCGTCCACCAATGCCGCCGTTGATCCTTGGGCCTCGCCAGCCATGTCTACTCGTGCCCCATTCGAAGCTGCACCATCAGGGCGTTCGCCGTCTTCGATTTTCAAACGCGCGCGCTCTATCTGTCCCCACAGGAAAAACAGACCATCCCTTTTTCCCATGAGGCGCGCAGGGACCCTTGTCCGCAAAACACGTGTTTTCGGTTTTGGCATCTGCTCTCTTACTGCCTCCGGTGTTTTCCACCATTTTCATAAAACCTAATGGTTTTCCCAGAAAAAGACAATTTTTTATGGACAAAATGAGGCTTTCTACCATCCGTTGAGAGGAAAGCTTAACCACTCTCGTATACCTAGGGTCAGTATTCATAACCAGAGGATGACGGTTGCCGCGAGTGCGATTGCTGAGATGAAGACCTTGGGACAACGATTATGGCGTGTCGCCACGCACCCCCAACCCCTGAGCCTGCCAAACATAATCTCGATGCGATTTCGCCGCTTGAATCTGCGCTTGTCGTACTTGACCGGTGTCTTGCGAGGCCCGTATTCGCCAGAGGCATCTCGCCAGCGCAAACCATTGCGATTGATGAAGATAATTCTACTCAACACCCGATTGTCATCACCTCGGGGCTTGCCGTGCGACTTCGGGAAGAAGGGCGCGCGCTTCGCCATCTGCACGTCGGTCAGCCAACAAAGGTCGCTCAGAGCCCAAAGTGCCGAATGCAGCAAAGTACTTGAATGTCTTCTATCGGACAATTGCATTTGGGTTTCTGCAGCTCTAGCGTATCAGCCGCAGAGCCTGCAGTCATTTAGAGTTACGGCTGTCGCTGACCGCACTCCAAGGCAAGCGATGGAGGCCGTGCGAACGGCACTGATTGCAAATCGCTTGAGTCTTGGCCATCCTCTTCAGCATGGAGTTTCTGACCGTCGACCATAGCAGCTTCCTGATCGCAATGTCCTGCGTCGTGGCACTTGTCGCGGGGTTCACAGGTCTTTCGCTGACCCGCGATCTGTCAGAAAAACCGATGTTTCAAAAAAAGGCGTCGATCGCGCTTGCGGCCGTCGCCTTGGGGGGCGGCATCTGGGCGATGCACTTCGTGGCCATGCTGGGTTTGAAGCTGCCGATATTGTTCTACTACGATGCGGCGATCACGCTGGTGTCGGCTCTGTCAGCGATCCTTCTTGTTGGCGCGGCCTTGATCCTGTTGCATTTCGCTGACCGCACACCGCTCATCATTTCGCTTTCCGGCTGCGTTGTCGGGACCGGCATTCTGGTCATGCACTATATCGGCATGGCCGGTCTGGAGTTGTGCCGCGCGGTCTATACGACGTCGGGTGTCGTCTTTTCTTCCATCGTGGCCATCGGGCTATGCATTCTTGCCTTCTGGATCGCCTACGGAAAGCGCACGAACCGCAACATCGTGCTTGGGACGATTTGTTTTGCGATTGCAGTTTGCTCGGCTCATTTTCTGGCGATTGCGGAAACCAATTTTGTGCAAGCGTCCACCGCTACTGAATTTGGCCCCACCATGAGCAATGAAACTTTGGCACTTGGTGTGATCTTCTTCAGCTTTGTGATCTTTGGTGCGTGCCTCTGGGTCAGCGTGACGTATCTCGTCACGCCCGGATCACAAGAGCAACACCAGCGAGCGAAGCTCGAGCCGGAACTGAAGGCGGATCTGCAGATCCCTTGCGAGGCAGACGGCAACAAAGTCTTTGTCAGGGCAAGAGACGTTGTTTTCGTACGTGCCGATGGGCACTACACGCAGATCTATACCGAGGACGAACGGCTGTTCTGTGTCTGGCCGATCACCGTGGCTTCCAAACGCCTCTTGCCGCTGGGGTTCCTGCAGACGCATCGCAGCTACTTGGTCAACCCTGCCCGCGTCTCGCGGTTTGAAAGAACCAAGGACAAAGGGCGCTGCCTTTTCGACAGGGGTGATCTGCCGCCCGCACCCGTTAGCCGTTCCAAACTGAAGGTTGTTCAGGACGTGCTTGCGTCGCAGGGCGGCGCAATTGGTGCGTGAGCACGCGCATTTCGTGCAAAAGACCTGTGTTTCACTGATTTTCTGGTGATGTGGCTTGCTGTCGCATGCAAACTTCCTCCGACACTGAGCATTCGCTTTAGGGAGGAGAGCCGATGATTCCAGCGGCATTTGAATATCACCGTCCTCAGGATATGGCTGGCGTTCTGGCTGTACTTGAAGAATACGGAGATGACGCGCGCGTCATGGCAGGCGGGCACAGTCTGATTCCGATGATGAAACTTCGCATGGCGGAAGTCCCACACCTGATCGACCTTCAAGATGTCGGAGGTATGTCGGATATCGAACTAGGTGCCGACGGCGTTCGGATCGGCGCGATGGTCACGCAGGCCGAAATCATAGACCATGCTGGCCTCGCGGATGCCGCCCCCATCCTGCGCGAGGCTGCCTTGCAGATCGCTGATCCTCAAGTCCGCTACATGGGCACCGTCGGTGGCAACGTCGCCAATGGCGATCCGGGCAATGACATGCCGGGTCTGATGCAATGCCTTGATGCGGTGTTCACCTTGGTCGGCCCGGATGGCGAGCGTGATATCCTCGCGCGGGAGTTTTACGAGGCCGCCTACATGACCGCGCGCGAGGATGAAGAGGTGCTGACCGCCGTGACCATCCCCACGCCAGCTGGCGGCTACGCCTACGAAAAGCAAAAGCGCAAGATCGGCGACTACGCGACGGCCGCCGCCGCTGTGCAGATCGTCAAGGACGGCGGAACGTGCGTCAGCGCCTCCATCGCTATGACGAACCTATGCGACACGCCGGTTTATTCCGAGGATGCGGGCGCCGCGCTGGTGGGAACATCTGTCGATGCCGCCGCACTGGACGCGGCAGTGGCTGCGATGCTGGGCGATATCGACCCAACCGAAGACAACCGCGGCCCCGTCGCATTCAAGAATCATGTGGCGGGCGTCATCCTGCGCCGCGCCATCGAGCGCGCCTGGTCGCGGGCGTAAGAGGAACACACCATGTCCAAGAAAATGCACATCAAAATGAACGTGAACGGCAAGGACGAGGAATTCCTGGCCGAACCGCGCGAACTGCTGATCTATACGCTGCGCGAACGGCTGAACATCACCGGGCCGCACATTGGCTGCGAAACATCCCACTGCGGGGCGTGCACGGTCACAATCAACGGTAAGTCGGTGAAATCCTGCACCATGTTCGTGGCGCAAGCCGATGGCGCCGAGGTGACAACTATCGAAGGTCTCGGCGGACCTGAAAACCTTCACCCTCTGCAAGAGGCGTTCAAAGAACACCACGGATTGCAGTGCGGCTATTGCACGCCGGGGATGATCACCCGGGCGACCAAGCTGCTGGAAGAAATTCCCAACCCGACCGAGGAAGAAATCCGCTTTGGTATGGCCGGCAATATCTGCCGCTGCACGGGTTATCAGAACATTGTGAAATCCATTCAGGCCGCCGCAGCCGAAATGAATGCAGCCAAGGAGGCCGCAGAATGAAGGACGATATTTCCCGCGAAGAACGTGTCGACAATCTCAAAGGCATGGGCTGCTCGCGCAAGCGGGTCGAGGATGCGCGCTTTACCCAAGGCAAGGGCAACTATGTCGATGACATCAAGCTGGATGGCATGCTGTTTGGCGACTTTGTCCGCTCTCCCTACGCCCATGCACGGATCAAGAGCATCGATACCGCTGCCGCACTTGAGGTGCCCGGCGTTCTGGCCGTGCTGACAGCGGCGGATCTGGAGCCGCTGGGGCTGCACTGGATGCCGACGCTGGCGGGCGACAAGCAGATGGTACTGGCCGATGGCAAGGTGCTATTTCAGGGCCAGGAAGTCGCCTATGTCGTCGCCGAAGACCGCTATGCCGCCGCTGACGGGATCGAGGCGGTCGAGGTTGACTACGAAGAACTGCCTGTCATCGTGAACCCGTTCGAGTCTTTGCAATCGGATGTGGTGCTGCGCGAAGATCTTGTTGGCGAAGACGGGTCAATTCCCGATGGCGCACACGGACCCCGCAAACATCCCAACCACATTTTTACATGGGACGCGGGCAACAAGGGCACAACGGACGAGGTCATCGCCAACGCCGAGGTCGTTGCGACTGAAAGCATGTATTACCATCGCACCCACCCGTGCCCGCTGGAAACCTGCGGCTGCGTGGCGTCGATGGACAAGGTTAACGGCAAGCTGACGCTGTGGGGCACGTTCCAGGCGCCGCACGCGATCCGGACGGTCGTGTCGCTGATCTCGGGCATTGAAGAGCACAACATTCGCGTGATCAGCCCCGATATTGGCGGCGGCTTTGGCAACAAGGTCGGCGCGTACCCGGGCTATGTCTGCTCGGTCGTAGCGTCGATCGTCACGGGCAAGCCCGTAAAGTGGATCGAAGACCGGATGGACAATCTGATGACCACCGCCTTTGCCCGCGACTATCATATGACCGGCAAGATCTCTGCCACCAAGGACGGCAAAATCACCGGGCTGCATTGCCATGTGACAGCCGACCACGGCGGCTTTGATGCCTGCGCCGATCCCACAAAGTTCCCGGCGGGCTTCATGAACATCTGCACTGGCTCCTACGACATCCCGACCGCCTATCTAGAGGTCGATGGCGTCTACACTAATAAAGCCCCGGGCGGCGTCAGCTATCGCTGCTCGTTCCGGGTGACCGAGGCGGTCTACTTCATCGAACGCATGATCGAGGTTCTGGCCATAGAGTTGAACATGGACGCAGCGGAGCTGCGCCGGATCAACTTCATCAAGAAGGAGCAGTTCCCCTACACCGCCGCCCTTGGTTGGGAGTACGACAGCGGCGATTATCACACCGCATGGGATAAGGCGCTCAAGACAGTCGATTACGAAGGGCTGCGGTCCGAACAGGCCCAGCGGGTCGAGGACTTCAAAGCTGGCAAGACGCGCAAGCTGATGGGCATTGGCCTGAGCTTCTTTACTGAGATTGTCGGCGCCGGCCCGGTAAAGAACTGTGATATCCTTGGGCTTGGTATGTTCGACAGCTGCGAAATCCGCATCCATCCGACTGGGTCGGCGATTGCTCGCCTGGGAACGATCAGCCAGGGGCAAGGCCACGCGACAACCTTCGCGCAAATCCTTGCCTCGGAAATTGGCTTGCCTGCCGACAGCATCACCATCGAGGAAGGCGACACCGATACAGCACCCTATGGCCTCGGCACATACGGGTCGCGCTCTACCCCTGTGGCAGGCGCAGCCACGGCCATGGCCGGCCGCAAGATCCGCGCCAAGGCGCAGATGATCGCGGCGTACTTGCTTGAGGTTCACGACAATGACGTGGAATTCGACGTTGATCGGTTTGTCGTGAAAGGCGCGCCTGAAAAGTTCAAGACGATGAAGGAAATCGCCTTTGCAGCCTACAACCAGGCTATTCCGGGGATCGAGCCGGGGCTTGAGGCCGTCAGCTATTACGACCCGCCCAACATGACCTATCCGTTCGGAGCCTATGTCTGTGTGATGGACATCGACGTCGACACGGGTGTGACGGAAATTCGCCGCTTCTATGCGCTGGACGATTGCGGCACGCGGATCAATCCGATGATCATCGAAGGCCAGGTGCATGGTGGTTTGACCGAAGCCCTCGCCGTCGCTCTGGGGCAAGAGATTGCCTATGACGACATGGGCAACGTCAAGACCGGCACGCTGATGGACTTCTTCCTGCCAACGGCATGGGAAGTGCCGAACTACGAAACCGACTACACCGTCACACCCAGCCCGCATCACCCGATCGGCGCAAAGGGCGTGGGCGAGAGCCCGCACGTGGGCGGCGTGCCCTGTTTCTCGAACGCGGTGCAGGACGCGTTCCGCCCCTTCGGCAACCGGCATACCAATATGCCGCATGATCACTGGCGGATTTGGCGCACGGCCAACGAGCTTGGCCTGCACGATTGATCCCTTTGGTAGGGCGGGGTGATCTTCGCCCTACGGAGACCCGAATGACCTGGACTGACTTGAAAACCGCGCTGGCTGGCGAAGGCTATGTGGCCTCGGACGATCTGACCGTTGCGCTGCAACTGGCTTTGTCGCTGGGCCGTCCGCTATTGCTGGAAGGGGCGGCAGGTGTCGGCAAGACCGAAATCGCGCGCACGTTGTCTACGGTAATGGATACGCGCCTGATCCGGCTGCAGTGCTATGAAGGACTGGACGCGGCGCAGGCGATTTACGAATGGAACTACCAGCGGCAACTGCTGACCATCCGGGCGGCCTCCGAGGCTGGCGAAACAGGCAAGGCATTAGAAGACCGCATCTTTTCCAGTGATTTCCTGCTGGAACGCCCCTTGCTGGCGGCCATTACCCAGGAAACGCCCCCGGTCCTTTTGATCGACGAGATTGACCGGGCGGACGAGGAGTTCGAAGCCTACCTGCTGGAAATCCTCTCGGACTATCAAGTGTCGATCCCCGAGCTGGGCACGATCACGGCGACAAGCCGCCCGGTCGTGATCCTGACGTCGAACGGCACCCGCGACCTGTCTGACGCCCTGCGTCGCCGCTGCCTTTATACCTTCGTGGAATACCCGGACCGTGCGACCGAACTGGCCATTCTCAAGGCCCGCTGCCCCGACGTCGAGATTCGGCTGGGCGAGCAGATCGTCGGATTTGTGCAAAAGCTGCGCCAAGAAGAACTGGAGAAAACCCCTGGCGTGGCCGAAATGCTGGATTTCGCCGCGGCGTTGATGGGTCTTGGCATCGCTGATCTGACCGAAAACCCCGCGGTCCTTCAATCGACGCTGACGACGTTGCTGAAAACCCAAAGCGATCAGGCCCAGATCACACCAGAGGTGGCCGGGCGTATCGCTGGCAAGGCCGCATGAGCCGGGTGACGAAATTTGCTGGCCGCGATCCCGGCCCTGCCGCGCGGATCGCGGGCTTCATCGCTCATTTGCGCGACAACGGTTTGTGGCTTGGCGTGGCCGAAGCGGACCTTGCCCTGAAGGCGCTGGACGAGGTGGACGCCATCCGCCCCGACGACAGCCGCCGTGCCTTGCGCGCTGTCTGCACGGGCTGCAAGGAAGAGTATGAAAGGTTCGACGACCTTTTCGACAGCTACTGGATGGACATGGGCCGCGTGCGGCAGAAGGTCGTTCCCACCCCGTCGTCCCCGGTCAGCGATGACGTGCATTCCTCACGCGATGCCAAGGGCGAAGACGCGGGCGCATCAGGAACCTCCACGGCCCCGGACGACACAGGCGGGGCGTCCGACAGCGACGGGACCGGCAAGCTGATCGCCACCGCACAACGCAACCTCAACCGGCGTGACCTGCGCGACCTTGTCCGCCCGGAAGAGATTGCCGAGGCCGAAGACGTCGCACGCCGCCTTGGGGCTGCCTTGCGTGACACGCGATCCCGCCGCCGCATTGCCGCGCGCAAAGGCGATCGGTTGCATTTTCGCAAGATCATTCGCCACAGCCTGGCCACTGGCGGAGAGCCTCTGCGCCTGTGGCGCAAGAAACGCCCGGACCGCACCCGCAAGATCGTGGCGCTGTGCGATGTCTCCGGGTCCATGTCCGTCTATGCCAAAGTTTTTCTGGCGTTCCTCGCTGGCCTGATGCGGGCTGATACAGCCGCCGACGCCTATTTGTTCCACACCCGCCTTGTGCGCATCACCGAGGCGCTGCGTGACAAGGACGCGATGCGCGCGATTGGCCGGATGTCACTGATGGCCGACGGGTTCGGCGGCGGATCAAGGATCGGCCCATCGCTCATGCGTTTTGCCGACACCTATGCCAAACGCTTTGTTGATGGTCGTAGCGTCGTGCTGATCCTGTCGGATGGCTACGACACAGAGGCACCTGACATGATCGCAACCGCGTTGGAAAAACTGCGCAAACGCGGCTGCAAGGTGATCTGGCTCAACCCGCTGAAAGGCTGGGCAGACTACGCACCCGTGGCCGAGGGCATGGCGGCGGCACTTCCCTATCTGGATGTCTTCAAAGCGGCCAACACGCTGGGTGATCTGGCCGCGCTGGAACAGGAGCTGGCACGCCTATGACCCCGGCCGAAATTCTTTCATCAGACCTGGCCGAGGCCGCTCAGGAGTTGCGCGACAAGGACGAACCCTTTGCCTTTGCCACCATCGTGCGCACCGCTGGTTCCACCGCCGCCAAACCGGGGGCCAAGGCGCTGCTCAGCGCCGATGGGACGATCCTGCAAGGCTGGCTCGGCGGCGGTTGCACCCGAGGTGCCGTCAAACGCGCGGCGCTGCAGGCGTTGCAGGACGGCACGCCACAGCTTGTGTCTGTCGCACCCGAGGATTTGCTGGCAGAAAAAGGCGTTGCAGCCGGCGATGAAGTAGACGGCACACGATTTGCCCGCAATGGGTGCCCCTCTCGTGGCACGGTCGACATCTTCATCGAACCTTGCCTGCCGTCACCGCAACTCGTTGTCATGGGAGCATCACCGGTAGCACAGGCGCTGAGTGCGCTTGCCCCGCAGTTTCACTGGTCTGTGTCTTCGACCCCGGTGCAAGGCAAACCACATCAGCAGTGCTTTGTGGTTGTTGCCACGCAAGGGCAGGGTGATCTTGACGCCCTGAAGGCCGCGCTCAACGCGCAACCGACCTATGTGGCCTTCGTGGGCAGCCGCAGAAAATACACTTCGCTTGCAGAAAAACTAGGCGCTGACGGTTTTGAACAAGCTGCCATCGACGGGGTAAAGGCCCCGGCGGGTCTTAACCTTGGCGCGGTCACGCCTGAGGAAATAGCCCTGTCCATACTGGCGCAACTTGTTCAGGATCGGCGCGCGGCGGTGAAGCAGGCCGATGCGTGATGTCACTGCGATCATACTGGCCGCAGGGCTTTCGCGCCGTATGGGCGCGCGGAACAAGCTGCTTCTACCCCATGGCGATGTTCCAATGATCCGCCATATGGTCGATGTCTATGGCGCCGCCACGGCGGGGCCTGTGCTGGTGGTCACGGGACATCAGGCGAATGAGATCAAAACAGCCCTTGCAGGCAGTGGCGCCAAGACGGTTTTCAACCCGGCTTACGGTGACGGTCAGCCCACATCGGTCGCCTGCGGGCTTCGTGCGGCGCGTGATGACGATACGGTATTAATCGGATTGGGCGACCAGCCGCTTCTGAACGTCGCTGACATCCGGTCATTGCTGGCCGCACACGTGGCGACTGACAGCGCACGTATCTCCATTCCGGCGGTCGATCAGAAGCGCGGCAACCCGATCGTGGTGCCTGCAAACTTGCGTGCCCGGCTTCTGGCGAACCCCAGATCACTGGGCTGCAAGAAGTTCACCCGAACCCATCCCGAACATGTCCAGTTTCACCCATTGGCCTCTCCCGGCTTTTACATGGATGTGGACACCCCCGAGGCCTATGCCGCCTTTCAGGCGGGCACGCTGGAGCAGATCACATGAAATTCGTTCGAGAAATCGCAGCCCGACTGCGCCGAAAGACAGCACTTACACCTGAGCAAGCCAGCCATCTGGCCACCATCAAATTTCCCTGTTGCTAAAAGGACATCCCATGGAACTGGCAGACGAAATCATCATCAACGCACCCAAAGAGCAGGTCTATGCCGCGC
This sequence comes from Ruegeria sp. YTSB088, assembly GCF_059609825.1. Classification (NCBI taxonomy): domain Bacteria; kingdom Pseudomonadati; phylum Pseudomonadota; class Alphaproteobacteria; order Rhodobacterales; family Roseobacteraceae; genus Ruegeria; species Ruegeria sp. YTSB088. Next base: position 162,878 of record NZ_JBXWMM010000010.1, read on the forward strand.
TCAACGACCCCGAGGTTCTAAAGCAATGCATTCCGGGCTGCGAAGAGTTGATCAAGCACTCGGATACTGAACTGGAGGCAAAGGTCGTCCTCAAGGTCGGGCCGGTGAAGGCCAGGTTCAGCGGTGACGTCCAACTCGACACCGCAGGCGCGCCGGATGCCTTTTCGCTGACCGGCCAGGGCAATGGCGGTGCCGCTGGGCATGCCAAGGGCGGCGCAGATGTCACGCTCACAGCCGACGGGTCCGACACGACGATCCTGCGGTATCAGGCAAAGGCCGATATCGGCGGAAAGCTGGCTCAACTGGGCAGCCGGCTGATCCAAAGCACTGCCAAGAAACTTGCGGCCAAATTCTTCAAATCCTTCGCTGATGTGGTCAATGAAGACGCAATCGCCTAGCGATCTCATCCAGGCACAGCACGCGCCAGACATCATTGCAAAGGGGCGGCGCTTGCAAAGCCACCACTTCTTCGGCCTGTGACAAGTCTCTTTTCGCCAACCGGGCATCCCCGAGGAGAGCCTGGCTTAATTTCGAGGACCAATTGGCTTGGTACGGTCGTTTCAGGACACATCGCCCATTCCAGTATCAGCAATGGCTGAAATCGTAACGGTTGTTCAAGACACAGACACGCAATCTCATACCGTGCGATTTTTGAAGAGAGCAGACATTAGGCCAATCTGAGCAAACGGCTGCATAGTCCGCATAGCAGTCATTCACACCGAGTGCCGCGAATGTCTACTTCGGAGTCCACTTTGACCGATGCTGCGCTATGCCCCAACTACAGCAATACGCAGAAAGCGGACTTTGCAAAGTCTAGCTTGAGCCCAAAACGGACGCGTACTTAATTCAAGCAGAATTGACTTTCGCGGCTTTCGGATGAAAGGGTTGTGAGTTTCCTTCTTTAAATCGAAGTATCCGAAAATCATGTCAAGGTGGGAGGAGTTGCTATGAAAACAGCGGTTGTGACTGGCGCCGCGGGAGGGATGGGGCGGGCCATCTGTCGCCAACTGTGGGCAGATGGGTTCCAAGTTGTTGGACTGGACCTTAACGAGGAGGGCCTAGGTGAAATGACAACTGAGTTAGGTTCGGATTTCACGCCTATCTGCCTTGACCTAACGGATCCTATTGCAATCGCTCATGCGTTTGATGGCATTAAGGAAGAGAATGGTGGTCTGGATGCTTTGGTAAACAACGCTGGCACCTGCTTTATGTCTGACTTCCCGAGTATTCCGCCCGAGGAACTCGAAAAGCAGATGGCAATCAACTTTAACTCTGCGTTCCATTGTTGCCAGCAGGCGGTCCAATTGATGTTGGAACGCGAAGGCATCAAAAAGATTGTAAATATCTCATCGAACGGTGCTTATAATTTCGATGCGTTTGACCCTCCGCATTACAGGGCGTCAAAAGCGGCGATGGATACCCTTACGAAAGACCTCGCCCGTCGATACGCACAGGAAAAAATCTGTGTGAATTCGCTGGCACCTGCCATGACTGAAACACCTTTGTTCAATGTCTTAACTGAGGAAGTCTTGGAGAAAGCCGTCAGTGCCATGCCACATGGTCGCGCGATGCTGCCTGAGCAAATCGCCTCTTGGGTCGGTTTTCTCATTTCGCCGGCCGGTGATGTTTCCAGTGGGAATGTGATTATTCTGAACCAAGGGCGCGACGTCAGATAACTCTCGGGTGCGACATCACTTTTCGGGAAAATGGTCCACGGGGTGGGATCAGCTGTAGACTTCTGGTGCTTTCTTCAGAACAGGCCACTGGCTTGGACAATGCCCATAGATTACAAAGGCGTCTCGCTCGGATGCAAGGCGCATCAACCTTTCTGCGCTGGCAATCGCTGCATCTTCGTCCCAAGACCCGGCAAACTTCTCGTCGATTTCTGCTGGTCGGGAAATCGCATCACTGGTTAATAAAATCGCCCCCGACGGAAGATGGACCATCACGGCGATCTGGCCTGGCGCATGGCCTGGCGCCGCCAAAACTAAGATACCCGGCCCAATCTCTACGTCGCCGTCAACTAAGAGATAATCCTGGTTGGGCCACTCCAAAGGCCGCATATCGCCCCAGTACAACGGGCGGGGTAAGGCTCGCTCCGCAGCAGAGATAAGAATTGGACTGCTTGGAAAGTCGCCCAGTGCCCCGATATGGTCGATATGGGTGTGCGTACAAATCTGTAGTGTAATGTCTGACGAAATAAGCCCGAGTTTTGCCAGTTGTGCGCTTGGAAGATTGTCTGGTTCACACTTCAAGACGTCGCCGAACTCATACAATCGATCTTCTTTGACCGCGGCGTCGGTATCGGTGGCATATTTTTCAGGAAACCCAGTATCGATGAGTATTGATTCTCCCAAATCTGTCCGGATCAGAAACCCGCAGATACCTATGATGCGGCCAGTGGAATGGACCTTGAACAGCCCGTAGTCCAAAACCGCAAGGTCAATCGGTCGCCCTTTGACAAATCCCTCTGCTTGCACAGACTATCTCCCTGATTGACTACATAGGTTTTGAGTAGAGCATGAAAGTCAAGATACACACACTCTTTCAGTACCTACTGGATACCACGGAAACGGATCCAGAAGCTTTCGTTGGGTTTTCCTTGTCCGAGTCGCCGCGTTTGGGTGACTTCATGGATGCGCTGGATCCAGCGCTGCCGTTGGATTGGAACCAAAAGAGTTTTCGGGGCCTGCCTGCTTTACGACGACATGTTTTGGACCGCGCCGGCTTGTCTGATGTTTGCAAGCCAGACGACGTCCTGATCACCGCCGGCGCAGCAGAAGCCAATTATCTTGCATTCATGCAATTGGTCCAACCGGGCGACGAAGTCGTAACGGAACGCCCGGGCTGGCCACAAGTGGGAGTATTGGCAGAGGCAGTCGGCGCGACGCTCAAAGTTGTCGACCGAGAAGAGAGTGCTGGTTGGTTATTGCCGCTCGACAAAGTTGAGACCGCAGTAACAGAACGCACTCGACTGATCTTTGTAACCAACCCCAATAATCCCACCGGGCGCCTGATGGCCCAAACAGAGCTGGAAAGGCTTGTCCAAATTGCAGATCGCGTAGGTGCATGGCTGGTTGTTGACGAGGTTTACGCTGGATTGGAGTGGGACGGGTCTCGCGCCCCTTCGATAGCCGGTTTGTATCCTAGGGGTATCACGACGGGCAGCGTTTCCAAGGCACTGGGGCTCCAAGGACTACGCACTGGGTGGATGGTTTGCCGTGATTCTGATTTGATGTGGGATGCCATCATCCTGCGGGAAAACTCTAGCGAAATTATGAATATTCTCGGCGAAGTCATCGCCGAAATCGCCTTGAGGCCTGACCGATATAATCAAGCTTTGAAAACTGCGCGGGCAGCAGGGATTAAGACGCTGGAACGCCTTGATCGGTATGTTGCCGATCAGCCCTGCCTGGATTGGGTCAAACCTCAGGCTGGATTGATTGGATTGGCACGGCTCGACGGGATTGATGGTGATGTTTTTGCCAAACGCTTGCTCGCCGATCCCTATCGGACATTTCTTTTGCCGGGCTCGTCTTACGGCATGCAGAACCACATCCGACTAGGTGTCGGAGGAGGTGCTATTGCCAATCTCGACCTTGGCCTTATGCGCATGGGCGAACTGTTGGCGAACTGGTAGATTTAGGACACTCATTTCGGCGGTTCAGGCTGCACAGTCGGTCAAATAACGCTGCCCGTTCCACGCTGACACTAAGCCCAATTTTGGTGCAAGTTCACCTGCCATGCGTTGAAAGCTATCTCGCTAGAATAACGCTGTCGGCGCGCTACCTCACAGAAAGAACAGCCGAATACACATTTCGAGTCCGCAATGACAGCTTTGACAACTGAAGACGTTCAAGACTATCCGCGGCCACCTGCGCTGCGGGCGGTGCCGCGTACCGTAAGAGTAGAGTTCGGCGGTGAAACAATCGTGGAAACCGATCAGGCGTTTCTGGTTCTCGAAACTCACCACGCCCCAACTTACTACATCCCACCGCATACAATTGATGCCGTTCTGACAAAGGCCTTGGGTAAATCGTACTGCGAGTGGAAGGGTGTTGCGAGTTACTGGGACGTTCAGAGCGGGGCGGCCGCGGCTAAGAAAGCTGCGTGGAGTTATGGTGCACCAACCACCAGATTTGAACAGATTAAGGGCTATCTCGCCTTTTACCCCGGACTTATGGACGCTTGTTTTGTTGGTGAGCACCGTGTGATCCCGCAACCCGGGAACTTCTATGGAGGCTGGGCCACCGAGAACTTAAAGGGTCGCATCAAAGGCTCTCCTGGAACCGAGTTTTGGTGAGAATTGATGCCCGACCCTAAATCCTCGCCTACCCCTTTGGCTGTTCCTACAAGCCGTTTGGTCCGAGTTGCCGGTTTGAGCAGCATGACGGCAGGCATTGCGGGGAACGTGGCAGTACGCGCCCTGCGAGAGATCGGTCGCGGTGCGCGACCCGATATGCGTGGTTTGTTGATGACACCGGGTAACGCGACACGGATCGCGGATCGGCTTGCTCGCATGCGAGGGGCCGCGATGAAGGTGGGTCAGTTGATTTCGATGGATGCAGGTGAGGTCTTACCGGCTGAACTGGCAGAAATCATGGCGCGTCTGCGAGATCAGGCGCATTTCATGCCGCCGAAACAATTGCGTGACGTCCTGAACCAAGCCTGGGGTTCAGATTGGCGAAACTCCTTCCAAACCTTCGATGTAAGGCCCATAGCGGCAGCGAGCATTGGGCAAGTACATCGTGCAACTATTAGAGACGGGCGCGATGTGGCGATCAAAGTGCAATATCCCGGTATCGCGCGCAGTATCGACAGCGATGTGGCCAATGTTGCCACTCTGGTTCGTATGTCAGGTCTGCTTCCCAAAAGCTTTGATATGGCTCCATATATCCAAGAGGCGCGCAGTCAATTACATGAAGAAACGGACTATGAACGCGAGGGGCAATACATGCGCTGTTTTGCTGACCTATTGCAGGGCGATGAAGCGTTCGAAATCCCAGAGTTCTATCCAGATTGGAGCACGCCAGAAGTTCTAACGATGTCCTTTCTGGAAGGTCGCTCCATCGAAACGGTGAGAGATGCAACCAGTGAGGAACGCAATCGAGTTTCCGAGGCCTTGGTCAAGCTCACGCTGCGCGAGATTTTCGAGTTCGGTATCATGCAAAGCGATCCGAACTTTGCCAACTACCGATACAACGCGTCAAATGGGAAGATTAGTCTTTTGGATTTTGGCGCAACCCGAACACTGCAATCATCTGCAATGGACGGGTATGTGCACCTGCTGCGTGCAGGCTTACTTGAAAATGACGCAGCACTTCGTAACGCCGCCATCCAATTGAAGCTTGTTGAAGGTGATGGCCCGTTCGACGACCAGATCCTGGGAATGATCCGCAGTGTTTTCGCCGCAATCCTATCCGCGAATGAATTTGATTTTACTGACCGAAAGCTCTCCAACCACCTGAACAAAGAAGGTATGGCCCTGGCTGCGGCCGGGTATGCCCCACCCCAAATGCCAATGGACATTCTTTACCTTCAGCGAAAGATTGGGGGGATGTTCATGTTGGCCACTCGATTGAGTGCTTCGCTGCCTTTGAAGACGCTGCTTGAAAAGTATGTCATCTGAACGATCACAATTAACTCAAAACCAACAAGCCGAAAAATAACAAACCTGCGTCACTGATACGCGTGACCAACCCAAGACGAAGCGCGAGTACGGCGCGAATGTTGCCAAGTGCGGATTCGAGAACTCCTTTAACGAGCAAATCAAGCCTTTAGAAATGACCATCGTCTAGGTTGATCATGTCGACGAACCCGTCCTGTCAACCGGCTTCGCTCCGAACCAAGAAGCGATCCTCGAAAGCGTCGGCCTTAGGGGCAGGAAAACCCGGTATGCAAGCTCTAGAAGAGGCGTTACCCCCGGTAAGCCTGCCACACGTGCCAGCCAACGCCATTTGGGTAAATTACCCCAGAGTTCCGTGAACCCGCGCGCACCGGATGCAAGTTCTCCATCTGGTCGACGCACAGTGAATCGATCCATTGCTTCTTGCCGCGTTAGATTTGCACCAATACGAGCACTGGGTTTTGAGACGTCGACAAACCGCAGGCGCTCAGCGCCCTTGCAAGAAGCATAATGCCCGATCTCAACGGAGCAAAGCGGGCAAGATCCGTCGTAGTACACCGTAGTAAAGGATTGATCGGCGTCATCAGATGTGAGCGCAACCTCAGCGTTGTCTGTTTTGAACATTTTGTTTGACCTCGCCTCTTGGGTTTCGCCTGTACGTTTGCAAGAGCTAGCGCAAAAACCGAAGAAACGAGGGTGCAGCAGCTGCATACAGATGCGTTATGAAGCCGCAACTTGGGATGCTGCCAGTCAAACTTAAACGTAGCTTCGCCCGAATTGCAGGTGCACAGGCAAATATTTTAAATGAGGCCCGAGGCTTGTAGTTATCTCGCTGTTTGCCGAAGAGTACCGAAAAGTTGCCGTCACTGGAGATCGACTAGGACAATCAAACAAGTTCAGTGATTTCCGTAGCGCATGATCGAAGAAGCTAAAAACTGCATGAGCCTAGCTTACCGCTTTGGACGCGCGAACAAGATGGTTCCGCTTGAATATAGCTTTCTCCCATTTCAGTTCTTTCGGGGTGGATGTTCTGGAGCTCGCCGCCATCCCCGCCGACAGAGCTTGGTGACGTACAGATCGTCGAGGTTGTCTCGTTATCGTTTACTTGGAAATCAGAAATTCGAACAAAATTAAGTTGTGCTAACCCATTTGTTTGATTGGTGTTTTAGGGCCCGGCGGCGTCACTAAACAACGTCACCTTCGCCTAGGTCTCATACTCCTGGCCAGGCGCTCATCAGTGAGTTCGCGCCAACTTCCGACCTTCAAGTGTCGAAGGCAAATGGTGCCTTTGCAAAAGCCACGTCGCCAGCGAAATGCGGAGGAGACTGGAACAAAGATCCATTTTTTGTGGCCATACGTACAACACTTGAAAAACGGAGGTATCGTGCAGGTCGTTTGGTTCAAACGGGATTTACGGGTATATGATCACCCGGCAATAGCGCAAGCGTCTGAGGTAGGGCCAGTTCTGCCGCTCTATGTGGTTGAACCGGAACTTTGGCAGCAACTCGACGCGTCGACACGGCAGTGGGACTTTGTTGCAGAGACAATCGCTGGGTTAAGAAAAGACCTTGGGAAACTGGGCCAGCCACTTGTTGTGCGCACCGGGCAAATTGTGTCGGTCCTTTCCGAGTTGAAAGATCGTGGTCTAATTGACGTGCTTTGGTCACACGAGGAAACAGGAAATAGTTGGACGTATCAGCGGGACCGTCAGGTCGCTGCATGGTGCAGGGATTACGGTGTGCTGTGGCACGAAGTGCAAAACCACGGCGTTTTTCGCAGGCTCAAGTCTCGCAACGGCTGGGCGGAGCGTTGGGATAGGTTTATGGCTCGGCCCGTTTCTTCACCAGTTGCGTTAGAGCATATCGACATAGAACCAGGGTATATTCCCACGGCGCGCGACCTAGGCTTGCGGGATGATCTGTGCGTTGGTCGTCAATCTGGTGGACGAAATGCGGGTTTGGAACGGCTGAACAGCTTTCTGACCCACCGTGGCAAAAGATACCAACGCGAAATGTCCAGCCCCTTGGAGGGAGCCGTTGCGTGTTCGCGGCTATCACCCTACCTGGCTTGGGGTGCGCTTTCGATGCGCGAGGTTGCGCAAGCTACTGAAAAGCAGAGACGCAGATTGCCGCCCCACGCAAAGGACTGGCGCAAATCAATTCGCTCGTTCTCGGGTCGATTGCATTGGCATTGCCATTTTATTCAGAAACTTGAGGATGAACCCCGGATTGAGTTTGAAAATCTGCATCGACTTTACAACGGTCTTCGACCGAATGCCCCAGATGCCGAACTACTTGCCGCATGGTCCAAAGGCGAAACGGGATATCCTTTTCTGGACGCATGCATGCGGTCCTTGCAAGCAACGGGGTGGCTCAACTTTCGGATGCGCGCAATGGTGATGGCCACGGCGAGTTATCATCTCTGGCTGGATTGGCGGGCTCCGGGTGCGCATTTGGCGCGCATGTTTACCGACTATGAGCCGGGCATTCACTGGAACCAGGTTCAGATGCAATCAGGCACCACGGGCATCAATACTGTGCGCATCTATAATCCGGTTAAGCAGGGCTATGATCAGGATCCAAAAGGAGTGTTCATTCGGACATGGGTGCCGGAATTGTCCCAAGTCGCAGATCAGCATATCCACGAACCTTGGAGGGCTCAAAACGCGAAACAATTTCTTGGAAGGCTATATCCAGAGCGTGTTTTTGACCATCTCGCGGCAGCCAAGGCCGCGCGCGAGCGGGTTTGGGGCGTCCGCCGAAGTGCGGAGTTTCGCACCGAAGCACGAGCCATCGCGACAAAACACGCTAGCCGAAAGACCACGCGGAATGCTCGCGAAGTCGCGCGGGCGCCTCAAGATCAAAAGCAACTCGGCCTGCCTTTGGGGGACCAGTGATGAAAATGCGGAAAAAAGCCGATTTACCCCAAAAAAACTGCCCGGTCTGTCGGCGCCCTTTCACCTGGCGCAAGAAATGGGAAAACGTTTGGGATAAAGTGAAATACTGCTCGAAAAAATGCAGGTCTGCCGCATGACCGAGAAATTTCCAGAACTTCCGGAAGCGAAAGAGTCGATCAGTTTCAAGCCCACACGCACCAATGGTCTGGAAAGGCTGAAGCAGTTCGTGGGCCGCACTGGTCGGCATTATACAAGTACGCGGAACTACGATTTTGGGACCGGGCGACGCAGCAATGTATCGGGTTTGTCACCTTGGCTGCGCCACCGGTTGATAACGGAGAAAGAGGTACTGACAAGGGTCTTAGCGTCACATAATTCCAACGCGGCCGAAAAGTTCGTGCAAGAAGTGTTTTGGCGCACTTACTTCAAGGGCTGGCTGGAACAAAGGCCCAGCGTTTGGGCACTGTATCAGCGGGACTTGTTGAGTTTTTGTAAGCGACTAGCAAATGATCAGGGCCTGGAGATGCGCTTCAACGATGCAGTAAACGGCAATACCGGCATCGACTGTTTCGATCATTGGGCGCGGGAACTGGTTGCGACTGGCTACCTTCATAATCATGCGCGCATGTGGTTTGCTTCAATTTGGATTTTTACACTCCGCATACCTTGGCAGCTTGGCGCGGATTTCTTTTTACGACACTTGTTGGACGGCGATCCCGCGTCAAACACGCTGAGCTGGCGGTGGGTTGGCGGATTGCACACAAAAGGCAAAAACTACCTCGCGCGCGCTGACAATATTGACAGATATACCGAAGGACGGTTTCAACCGAGAGGCCTGGCCAAATCTGCAGAACCGCTGACCGAGCCGGTAGATCACCCGCTCATTCCCCTTTTAAGCCCTCACATGCCCACAGACAGCCCTTACCTGTTACTGTTGACGGAGGATGATCTGTCAGGTGACTGCATAATGCCGACATCTCCTGCTGCCGCGATTGGACTTTTGGCGACGCATGGTCGGTCCCCAAACCCGATTGGGCACGTCGTACAGGATTTTGCCACCGACGCGATGAGCAGCGCTCTAGAACACCACGGAAAAATCGCGAAACCAGCTGACGACTGGAGTGGTCCGCTGATCGATGCAGCACGGAATGCGGGTGTCACGACTATTGCAACAGCCTATGCGCCTGTCGGTCCCTCCCGGTCAAGGATGGATCGTGCGGAACCTTTATTGAGAGACGCAGGCCTATCGTTGAACAGGGTAATGCGGCCGTACGACGCTATGACATGGCCTCATGCAAGGGCCGGATTCTTCGGCCTTCGAAAGAAGATCCCATCGTTCTTAGGCGAAATGAACCTAGCCACCCCAAAAAGGCCATAGCCCGTGTCCTCTGCCGCCCTTCTGCTCCCCAACCAATTGTTTGCCCAACACCCGGGTCTGGCCGCCCGGCCAGATACTGTTGTGCTTTTCGAAGACCCTCTGTTCTTTGGCGATGCCTATTACCCCGCAACGATGCACAAGCAAAAGCTTTGGCTGCACCGCGCCTCTATGGCGCGCTATCGCGATGGCTTGGTTGCCAAGGGCATTGATGCCGCGATATGGCCCTTTGAGCGGCAGCCGGGCGCATGTCTGCGACTGTTTCAGAGTCTGTGTGATCGCGGTGTCAGCCAAATAATCATGGCTGATCCAGTAGACTTCATTGCAGAAAGGCGTTTACGGGCCGCGGCTGGCAAAACCGATATCACACTCGATATCCAGCCATCGCCTGGCTTTTTGAACACTCGGGCCGACAATCTGGATTGGTTTGCCGGTCGAAAACGTTGGCTCATGGCTGAGTTCTACAAAAGCCAACGCCGCCGCTTGAATGTGTTGATGGACAGCGGGCAACCGACCGGAGGACAATGGAGCTTTGACGAAGAAAACCGCAAAAAAGTACCCAAGGCGTTGTTGGGCAACCTTCCGTCGATCGACTGGCCTGACCATGACGCAGTTGATGAAGCCGCAAAAGCGAGCGTTATTGCTGACTTTCCAGATGCATTAGGCAGCCTGGAAACGTTGTATTATCCAACGTCACACAAAGCTGCGTCCGACTGGCTGGCGCAGTTTCTGGAGCGGCGGTTCGAACGTTTTGGCGACTATGAAGATGCCATTGTTGAGGGCGAAAACTGGCTATGGCATGGCGTTCTCACGCCTGCTTTGAACATTGGATTGTTAACGCCGAAACAAGTTTTGGACGCTACCTTGGCGCGTGCGGATCGCAAGGGCATTCCCTTGAATTCGGTAGAAGGGTTCATCCGCCAGATCACTGGCTGGCGCGAGTTTATGCGCGCGACCTATGAGAACCTTGGTGTGCCGATGCGCACAACAAATCATTGGGGCCATCGCCGCCCCATGCCCCGCTCTTTCTATAACGGAACCACTGGTATTGATCCGCTGGACGACACGATCAAAAGGGTGCTCAAAACCGGGTATTGCCATCACATTGAACGCCTTATGGTACTGGGCGGATTCATGTTTCTGTGTGAGCTTGATCCGGACCATGTCTATCGGTGGTTCATGGAAATGTTCGTCGACAGCTATGATTGGGTGATGGTACCAAATGCCTACGCGATGAGCCAGCATGCCGATGGCGGGTTAATCACCACCAAACCGTACTTTTCCGGTTCAAACTATGTTCGCAAAATGAGCCATTGGGGCAAAGGGCCTTGGTCCGACATATGGGACGGGCTTTATTGGCGCTTTATCCTGAAACACACCGATAGACTTGCTGGCAATCCCCGTTGGGCGATGATGTGCCGTACGGCTGGGCGCATGTCGCCAGAGGTCAAAAATAAGCATGTCACGACGGCTGAAGCCTTTTTGCGACGGATGGCATGAGCGTGGACTTTATGGCAGCGCATGACTGAGATTGAGACCATTTGAAGAAAAACTGGCATCACGTCAGATCCAGTATCGCAAAACCGAAGTCCCAGGGCCCCGCATGATCCAAATC